>JBCBSL010000029.1:0-23841 GCA_039819145.1 Cyanobacteria bacterium J06638_22 | reverse complement strand
CTCCCAACCGTTATGACCTTTATTAAGATTAGAGCTTTGCCCGCGCTCTTGCAAAAACTCGGCATTAGATCGAGACAGTAGCGGAAGAGATAATGAAACCTGATGAGTGACTCTATGGATTAAAACGATGCGATCGCCCCTTTCTTTTGACCAAACGGCACACAATAGGTTGCAATTGGCGTAAAGAATTTGTTACAACAAGGACGTTACAAAAAGTAACACTGAGGTTCTCCCCACGCATGTTCAGCTTGTTTACTAGCTCAAAGTCCGGCACCGGAACTGACTTCGGGGAACAGCTCATCAACAAAGTTGCAACCCAGTCTATCCGCCATCTCTTCACGGAAAGCGAGGCGGTAGATGTGCAGATCCGTTGTCATCCGCCCAGCAAACTGTTGCAGGGCAGTATCGACTCGTTTCAAATGTCTGGACGTAATCTACTGATTCGTCGCGAGTTTCATGTCCAGGAGATGTCCTTCGTCGCGGATGCTGTGGCCATCGATCCGGCCTCGCTTCTGTCAGGAAAGGTTGGCCTCAAGCAACCCACTCAGGCCGTTGCTCAGGTGGTGCTGACAGAAGAGGGCATCAATCGTGCGTTCAATGCCGAGCTGGTACGCAATCGCTTGGTGAATGTGGAATCGGAAGCACTGATGAATTTTTCCGGCGGGGAGCCCATCACGTTCCGGGATGTGGCAGTGGAACTCCTCCCTGGCAACCAGATTCAGATCAACGCACTCACAGATCTACCGAATCGTCAGAATGTGCCGATTCGGATGACAGCCACCATTACCGTTGAGCGGCGACGGCGGATTCGTTTCGACAGCCCTACCTTCAATGCCGATGGCATCGACGACGATGTGCGAGGGGTCTCAGAAATCTTTACAAACGCCTTCGCGGACGTGCTGAATGAGATGGTAGACCTGGATCGGTTTGACCTTGATGGAGTCACGTTACGCTTGAATCGCCTCGAAACCAGCGGCAAAAATCTCATCTTCAGCGGTTATGCTCAGATAGATCATTTTCCTGGAACCTGATGGATTCCCGATGACTTTGAGCAATTTTTTCATCGCGGGTGGGATTGTTATGATCCCGCTGCTTGCCCTCTCAATCCTGGCGTTGGCGCTGGTTATGGAGCGCATAGTGTTTTGGGCACAGGTGACCCAAAAGCAGGATCAGGTGATTCAGGAAGCACTGAGCCTGTATCGGCGTAGCACTCGTGCAGCATTCCAAAAACTAGAGCAGCATGGAAATTTGCCCATGGCCCGAATCTTTCTGGCAGCCCTTGAGCTGGATCAACCGACACCGGAGGAGTTTCGTCTAGCCCTGGAGAGTGCAGCACAGGCAGAATTACCCTTGTTGAAGCGGTTCAGCACAGTGTTCGACACGGTGATTAGTGTTGCCCCTTTGCTGGGGTTACTAGGGACGGTGCTGGGACTCATCCAGTCCTTTGCATCCCTACGAATTGGAGATCTGGCGAGTACGGAAACAGCAGCGGTGACCTCGGGGATCGGGGAAGCGCTGGTTTCCACGGCGGCGGGGCTAGTAGTGGCGATCGCCACACTCCTGTTTGCAAATATGTTTCGTGGCCTCTACCAGCGACAAATTGCCTTGATTCAGGAATATGGTGGGCAGATGGAGTTGCTCTATCGCCGCCGCTACGAGCGAGGAGGAGCCTCCTATGCGCCTACCCAACGAACCTGATAGGCCGCCGCAAATTAATATTGTGCCGATGATTGATGTGATCTTTGCGGTGCTGACGTTTTTCATTATGTCGTCACTGTTCCTCACCCGCTCTGAAGGGTTGCCGGTGAGCTTGCCAGGGGCAGAATCCTCAGAAGTGCAGGAAGAACAGCAGTTGATCGTAACGATTAGCGCCGATGGGCAATTGGCGCTAAATCAGGAACCGATGGATTTAAGCAGCCTTGCCACCCGCATAGAAGAGACGCTCACCACGACAACCCCTGCACCTCTCGTGGTGCTTAATGCTGACGAGAATGTGAACCACGGCTCGGTGGTGACGGTGATGGATCGTCTACGGCAAATTCCAGGGGCACGGTTGGCGATCGCCACACAGCAGCCCTAAGACGATTTCTTGTTGTCGTTGTCTTTGTCCTCTTTGCGTTCGGCTGTGGACTTGATCGATAGCTCCTTGAGTTGGCGATCGTCCACGGCATTGGGAGCGTTGGTGAGTAAACAGCGGGCTTGTTGAGTTTTTGGGAAGGCGATCGCATCTCGAATCGATTCCTCACCCGACAACAGCATGACCCAGCGATCTAATCCATAGGCAATGCCACCGTGGGGCGGTGTGCCATACTCAAACGCTTCCAACAAGAAGCCAAACTTGTTCTGAGCTTCCTCGGGAGAAATACCAATCAGGTCGAAAACGTCCTGTTGCAGTTCTGGCTGGTAGATCCGCATACTGCCCCCGGCAGCCTCGAAGCCGTTGTAGACGAGGTCGTGGGAAAGGGTCCGCGCGGTTTTCAAATCGGCCACATCGTCGGGGTGGGGAGCCGTAAAGGGATGGTGCAGGGGATCGAGACGCTTTTCGTCGGCATTCCACTCGAACATGGGAAAGTCTACGACCCAGAGCAAATGCAGCTTCTCTGGATCAATCAGTTCCAATTCCCGTGCCATTACCTGACGTAGCCGATCCAGAGTTTTGTTTACCGTGTCCGAATCTCCCGCCCCAAATAGCAGCAGGTGTCCCGGTTGCGCTCCGGTACGGGTAAGGATTTCTTGCTTCTGCTCATCGCTAAGGTTGTCTTTGATGGCTCCAATGGTATCGATACCGCCATCATCCCGCACGCGAATGTAGGCCAATCCCTTGGCTCCCGCTTCCGCCGCTTCCTTGAACACATCTCCACCAGGCTTGATGCGGACGTTGGAAATTTTGGCGTTGCCCCCAGGAATCGGTAAGATTTTCACGATGCCGCCTTTTTTAACCGCATCGGCAAACACCTTGAAACCACATCCCGCAACAACATCGGATACATCCACCAGCTCCAAGGCATAGCGGGTGTCGGGCTTGTCAGTGCCGTAGCGATCCATGGCCTCGGCATAGGTGAGGCGAGGCAGGGGCAGGGGAATGTCGATGCCCTTAAGGGTTTTGAAGATGTGGGCAACCAGGCGTTCGTTCAGGTCGATGAGTTCATCCTGGGATAGGAAGCTCATTTCCAGGTCGAGCTGGGTGAACTCGGGTTGGCGATCGGCGCGGAGGTCTTCATCGCGGAAGCAGCGGGCGATCTGATAGTAGCGATCGCACCCAGCCACCATCAGAATTTGCTTGAATAACTGCGGCGATTGGGGCAACGCAAAAAACTCCCCTGGATTTACGCGACTGGGAACGAGATAATCCCGCGCGCCTTCTGGGGTGGAGCGAGTCAGGATCGGCGTTTCTACTTCCATAAAGCTCTCTTGATCTTCCAGGAAGCGCCGAATGGCTTTGATTAACTCATGGCGCAATCGCAGGTTGCTAGCCATCCGCTCCCGACGGAGATCGAGATAGCGATACTTCAGTCGCAGATCTTCCCGCACAGTTTCAGTGTCTGCGGTGGAAACCTGGAAGGGCAACGGCTTACGAACGGCATTCAGCAGTTCGATCTTGTCGGCGTAGACTTCAACTTCTCCGGTCGGCAACTTAGGATTGAGGGACTCATCGGGACGACGGCTGACCCGTCCGGTGATCCGCACGACATATTCGTTCCGCATCTTGTCGGCGATTTCGCAGGACTCGGGGGTGCGTTCCGGATCGCTGACAATCTGAGCAATTCCAGTGCGATCGCGGATATCCAAAAAAATCACTCCGCCATGGTCGCGCCGCCGATCTACCCAGCCGCACAGCGACACGGTTTCACCAATCTGTTCTGCCCGAAGATGTCCGCAGTAATGGGTTCGCATAGTCACGTTGAAGTCTTTGTGTTGAAGGGATGAAAAGTCGTCTGAGAAACGGCGGGAATGAAGATAATCTAACAAAACCCCTTCATTATCCAGGATGTCGCGCCACTTTGAAGTGCAGATTTTGAGCGGGAGAGAACGCTCATCAACGCCGATAAAGATAGAGGGTTGAAGCAGCGGGTGACCGGAGAATTCCCAAACTGTCGCGCTAAAGAACAGCTACGAGACCTCCCATCCAAGCGAGTGAGAAACTAGAAAATCACCTATAAATCGCACTCACTTGATAAGGGTTGATAGGCCCTGAAGCCAGGACAAAAACCAGAGAATCCCTAATTTTGGGTGGCGTGGGCGGTGCTCAAAATCACCCAAAATCAAGGTTTTTAGCAGGGGTTTACTTTTTTGTCTTGATATTAGTGATGTGCCATAGCCATGAAAAAGAACAGCTTTACAAAGCTATTCGATAGGTTCTCATCAAATATCATTTATAAATCTTCAATAAAAAATGCATTCAGGGATAAGAGCGTTTGTTCCGCTCGTTCTTACAATGGGTTATGGCTAAGCCTGCAAATGCTCCTATCCCATAGACGACTAGGCCGATGGTCTAGCCTAACTTAGGGCGTATTCTTCCCCAAACTCCCAATATCACCCGTCTCCCAATATCACCCGTCACTATTTAATCGTCGTATGGGAACTATAGGAATCCGATTTGATCTTTGAAAGGACTTTAAGTCAGAAGCCTTGCTAGGCAAAGTTTTCAGTCTCAGTATGCTTTCAGGAGTCAAGTCGGAGCGCTATATGAGACCTCGTGACAGCGCAAGATAACAGAGTTTTTTGGACTCGCCGCAAATTTAGCCGCTGTTTTTTATCCCAAAGGTATATTTTCCTGGCATTCAGCCGATGAGCGTGACGAAACGATAAGACGGATACAGTATTGTTACGATTTTATGACCATAAGGCCTAGATGACGGATAACAAGCCAGGTCGGCATAACAGATGTTTGTATAAAAATTTATATTTAGATGAGGAATTTACTTAGGCGTCTTTACCTTTTGTTGAATAGCATTTTTATGAGGATGCGACGGCTAAGTATTTGTACGGCAATCGCTTAAAGAAGACTCTAAGTCGGTCATCAATCATCCCTAAACCATTGAAAAACCTCTGGATACTAGGAATATTCACGGATGCTTTCTATTCATGAAGCATCCGTGAATATTCCTAGTATCCAATAACTTCAATTTCCAATCTCAGGGAATTTAGCGATAGAACCAAAGAAGCATCACCCAGGCACTCTTACTTTTTACACATGATCTCAGTGTGACTACGGGGTAATCCCATTGAGGATCCCAACTGTATTCGGTCAGATACCTGTGTGATAAAACCTAAGATTGTTTGCATCCTCTCCTTAATTGGATTGCGCATCACCTGTGTAAATACGGAATTCGTTACACCGTATCTCCAAGCCTCGTGGAGTCACTGGTGGTTGTCTCAGGATCAATGCCGAGTAACTACGGAACTTGACTAATGGAAGAACTGAAAATCGTGAAAGTCCCTGTTTTTCGCCCATTCCGGGCTGATAGAATTGTTGATTCGGCTAGCTGGGAACGAGATGCGATCGCCATCTTTGATTCCCGTGTTGAGCATTACGAGCAGCTTGTTGCAGGATTACATGCTGACATCACTCCTTATATTCTTTCACCCGATGAAGATGGAATCCGGCAACTCACTACTATTTTTCGACAGCACACCCAGCCTCTAACGGTTCATCTTGTCAGCCATGGCTCGCCGGGAACCTTGTACGTGGGGAGTACGGAACTGAGTTTGGCCACGCTGCAGCGCCACACCGAAGTCCTCGAAACCTGGTTCCAGCCCGATTCTGAATGGCTGCTTTATGGGTGTAATGTTGCCGCAGGCGATGCTGGCGAGGAATTTCTAGCTAAGCTTCGTCAAATCACAGGTGCCACACTTGCCGCTTCAACTCATCGGATTGGGAATGCCCAACGTGGTGGTAGCTGGAGGTTGGACAAGGTTTTGGGAGAGATGGCGATCGCCCTCCCCTTTTCCGCTTCGGTGGCGCATCAGTACCCAGGGGTCTTGATTACGCCCATCGATTCCATCATTGCCCAGTCTGAAACGTCACCTCCTCTAGGGACAACCTACACCGCTCCTGAAGTGGAGGATGGCGATGGCGATGGGAGCGATGATATCTACACCTATACGTTTCAGTCTGGTACCGAAAATGATTTGGTCATTTCTGGTATTACGGCGGCAGGAAGCGAATTCTCGATTGTCCAGGTTGTTGATATTGTCAATCTCGAACGGGTTGATAATGCCGCTGTCACGGGCGAACGTGAAATCTTCTGGTACGAAATAGACAGTATCGATACGGCCAATAATGACCTACAGCTCAATCCGTCCTTCGTTGGCACGCTTCAAGAAGCCTTAACGAGTCAAACGGTTAACCGAGGGGCAGACAATCTTTTCGCGAATGAAGGGTCTGCGAACGTTAACAATATTGAGCGGGTTGACTTTGTCATTACAGATGGGATTGCCGTCACCGCCGACTTACTTGATGATGTTGGGTTCTTACTGCTTGAACGGGGAGGGAATGACTCCCTCATCGTTGCTCCCATTACGGCGATTGATGCCGCCGGTAACCCCACGGCCTATGGCGATCCGGTTCCGATTGATGCGGCTGACTGGGGTGGCTCGGGCATCGATATCAACTCAGCGGTGCTTAATGACCAGGGAAGTGGGGATCCTAGCCTCTCAGCTTTACCGGGTTCCCAGGAACTTTCGGGGATTTTCCTCAGTTTTGAGAGCTTGGGGGTAACAGGGAGTCAGACCTTTTTTGGCTATTCTGTTTTCCCAGCAGATGTTGGCAGCGATTTGGTGGGGCTTTCGGACGCCAACCTTTCGACGTCACAGGCAAGCGGGGAAGGTGGATTGGATTTGGTGACGGGCAGTGCTGTATTTAGCCGCGCGCTAATTGGGAACACGCCGCCTGCATTGAACCTGGATCCGTCTAATGTGACCGGCGGCGTCGATGACCGTAACTTTGATACGACCTTCACCATCGGCGGTGGTGCGGTTGAGATTACGGCGGATGATGCCACAGCAGTAGACCCCGACAACAGCGGGGTGGATATTGAGACGCTGACCATCACGGTTAACACGCCCGATGGTGCCAATGAGATTCTCAGCTTTGGGGGAACCCCTGTCGCCCTGACCAATGGGGCTTCGGCAACGCTCACCTTTGGTACGACCGACTTTGATATTGCGGTAACAGCAGGTGCAGGCAATGCGACGGTCACCATTACCAACGAGGCCGGGGGGGATGTTTCCAATGTGGATCTACGCACCCTGTTGCGATCGCTCTCCTACAACAACACCAGCGCGGCTCCCGACACCACCGACCGGGTCTTCTCCTTCACCGCCAATGATGGATTGGTGAATAGCAATACCGTCACCTCCACGGTTTCCTTTAATGCGGCAGGCAATACATCGCCCATTCTCAACCTGGATCCGACCAACGTCACAGGTGGGCTGGACGATCGCAACTTCGATACAACCTTTACGGTCGGTGGCAGTGCCGTTGAAATCACAGCGGATGATGCCACAGCGATAGACCCTGACAACAGTGGTGTTGACATCGAGACGCTAACCATCACGGTCAATACGCCCGATGGTGCCAATGAGGTTCTCAGCTTTGCGGGAACGCCCCTCACCTTGACCAACGGCACCACAGAAACGCTAACCTTCGGTGCTACAACCTTCGACATTGCCGTAACGAGCGGTGCAGGCAGTGCCACGGTCACTATTACCAACGAGGCTGGGGGGGATATTTCCAACGTAGATTTGCGCACCCTGCTGCGATCGCTCACCTACGACAACACCAGCGCAGCTCCCGACACCACCGATCGAGTCTTCTCTTTCACCGCGAATGATGGACTGGCGAATAGCAATACCGTCACCTCCACCGTTTCCTTCAATGCAGCAGGCAACACGCCGCCCATTCTCAACCTGGATCCGATCAATGCCTCCGGTGGGTTAGACGATCGCAACTTTGACACAACCTTTGCGGTCGGTGGCAATGCGGTTGAGATTACGGCGGATGATGCCACAGCGGTAGACCCCGACAATAGTGGCGTTGACATCGAGACGCTGACCATCACGGTCAACACGCCTGATGGCGCTAACGAGGTTCTCAGCTTTGCGGGAACGCCCCTCACCTTGACCAATGGCACGACGGAAACGCTGACCTTCGGTGGGACTGACTTTGACATCGCGGTAACGAGCGGTACTGGTAGTGCAACAGTCACCGTTACCAACGATGCCGGTGGCGCAATGGACAATGTGGATTTGCGCACCTTGCTGCGATCGCTGACCTACGACAACACCAGTGCCAACCCTAACACCACCGACCGGGTCTTCTCCTTCGTGGCTCAGGATGGTGCTGCCAACAGCAACACAGTGACCTCGACCGTAAACTTCGCCACGACAGCTAATACTCCGCCGATCCTCAATTTGGATCCGAACAACGTTACGGGGGGCGTCGATAACCGCAACTTCGAGGCGATCTTCATTGCCGGGGAGGATGCCGTTGATATCGCGGCCGACGATGCCACCGCTATCGATCCGAACAATGGGGGTGAGGACATTGAAACGCTGGCGATCGCCGTCAACATCCCCGATGGTGCCAATGAGGTTCTGAATTTTGGCGGAACCGCTCTGACACTGACCGATGGGGCGGCAACAACCGTAACCTTTGGTTCCACCACCTTTGAGGTATCGGTCGGGGTAGCGGCTGGAACGGCGACCATTGACGTTGCCAGCACCACGGGCGGCGACATTCCTAATCCCGACCTTCGCCGATTGCTGCGCTCTTTGTCTTACGACAACACGGCGGCTTCCCCAACGGTAGAGGATCGCATCTTTACCTTTGTCGCTAATGATGGCGTGGTGAATAGCAATCTGGTGACATCCACCATCACAGTGCAACCCAGGACGGTTAGCCCCAACCCACCCCGGGATTGCTCAGGGGGGTTGCGGTTGGCTGGAAATGCAGGCAACAATCGCTTGGTGGGCGGTGGCCGCACCGACATTATTCGGGGATTTGCGGGTAGAGATGAAATGCTCGGCCTGGCCTGCCCCGATCGCCTTCTGGGTGGAGCAGGTAACGATAGTTTGTTTGGTGGAGCAGCCTCCGACACCTTAGATGGGGGCGCTGGACGCGATCGCCTTTCGGGGCAAAATGGCGACGACACCCTCTTTGGTCGCGGTGGAACCGATCGGTTGAATGGTGGTAAAGGCGATGACCAACTAAATGGACAATCCGATCGGGATTACTTGCGTGGTAAGGCAGGCTTCGATCAACTGCGCGGTGGTCAGGGTGATGATGGCATAGCTGGCGGTGCGGGTGGCGATCGCCTGTTTGGCGGTGCCGGCCGCGACCAAATGTTTGGTGGCGGTGGGCGCGATCGCATCCGAGGCAATGCCCAAGCCGACCGTATTTTTGGCGGCACCGGTAACGACATCATTTTTGGGCAAAATGGCAACGATGTGCTGCGCGGAGCGGCTGGCCGAGATATTCTGCAAGGCAATGCGGGCAGCGATCAGATTCTGGGTGGTGATGGCAGTGACCGTCTCTTCGGGGGTGCCCTTGATGATCGCTTGAATGGCGGTGCCGGTGCCGATCGCCTTTCGGGACAGCGTGGCAACGATATCCTTCGTGGCGGACGACAGCGCGATCGCCTCAACGGTGGAGCAGGCAACGACCGTCTTTCGGGCGGAACCGGGGCGGATCGGCTCCTAGGGCAAGGAGGACGCGATGCACTGCGGGGAAACTCGGGCGCGGATGTGATGATTGGTGGCGCAGGCCAGGATCAGGCATTTGGCGGTCGGGGTAATGACGAGGCGGATGGCGGTGCGCAGGGGGACTTCCTCCGTGGCAATACCGGAGCAGATGTTCTCTTCGGTAAAGCTGGAGATGATCTCCTCAGCGGTAACCGTGGCTTCGATCGACTCAACGGAGGTGACGGTAACGATACCCTTCTAGGGGGTGGAGCTGCTGACCAACTGATTGGGCGCTCTGGCCGGGATCGCTTAGAAGGATTGGCGGGCAACGACCAGCTTGAGGGTAACAATGGTCGCGATACGTTGATTGGAGGCACGGGCAGCGATGTGCTGATCGGTCGAGCCGATGGCGATCAGCTACAAGGTGGTAGAGGAGCCGATCGCTTTGTTTTTGCTGGCGCTACCCTGGCTGAAGCGCTGCGAGACTCGCTGATTACCGACCCTGATGAGATTGTGGACTTCAATCAGGCAGAAGGCGATCGCTTCTCGATCAACTTTACGACGGGTTCAAGTGCTGCAACCCCATCGGCGCTGTTTAACGTGGGTACGGTTGTGGCATCCAATTTGCAGGACGCTGCAACCTTGGCCTTCCGCGATCGCAACCCCAACCGTCCTGGCAACCAGCGCACGGCAGCTCGGCAGGCTCTCCTGTTCGATTGGCGAGGATCAACCTACCTGCTCGTCAACAACACCAATCGGAGTTTCAATGCGGCGCAGGATCTCTTGGCCGATGTGACGGGAATTGGTCTCAAGGCTGGAGATGCGAACCGCGTTTCTCTATCGGTCAACGATTACTTCGTGTAATATCAAATCCGGTTGAAGAACCCAAATTATTAGTTGCGCCCGCTGCAGTGCAGCGGGCGCAACTAATAATTTGGGTTTTACGGCTGTTTAACCGAATTTATAGCGGTCTGCAACCGCATCAAGTACAAAAAAGGGTTGTGTGTGGCGCGCCGCGCCACACACAACCGTACTTAACCAACGCGCATAGCGCTATAGATTATGAGCAACGATTTGAATCCGAGTTCCAAAGGGATAAAAACAAAGATCCCCCGTGAGATTGGCGGTGCCCACCCCTCACGGGGGTTTCTGCAGCGCTAGGCGCTTGGGTGAAAACCAAATAGTTTTCTGAAAGCCCAGCGTCGTGTGACTTTCAGAAAATCTCTGTCCTAATCTCGATGGGTCAGGGAATATCGTGCTACTCGTTGGAGGAAACTCAGTGATCTGCTAAAAGCCTTTCAACATAAAGCTTTCAGAAAATTATTGCTCCAAGACTAGAAGCTCCAATCTACTTCTTTACGGCAGCTGTATATTTTGATACCTTTGCAAAGATTCTTTATTTTCACTCAGTGATTGTGTTTATTTCAGCGGAATTCTGGGTACAAGAAATAAGTGTATTTCTGGAAATATATTTCCGAACGTTTCACAACTATGCGTTGGCGAAGCGTACTACGCATAAAAACGTTGTTTGAGAAGGTGCAGTTGCAGGCTGTAATCCTAAACCGTTTGGATTCCCCCAAGTCCATCTGCTTTTTCCATGGCGGACTGGCCAGTTTGTCATGGAAACGTTGAGGCTTCACAGAAATATTCGCAATTTATATACCACTAAGAACGGAAACCAGCTAATGGAAAAACTGGAACTTTTCGGGGCATCTGCTCTGATGACAGGCACTGACAGCGAGGAAACGATCGGTGCTAAGCGTGTACGAGACGCGATCGCTATTTTTGATGCCAGTATTGAGGATTACCCCCACCTCATCGCCGGACTCCATCCCCACATCACCCCATACATTCTTCCGTCGGACGAAGATGGTATCCGGAAACTGACCCAAATTTTTCAACAGTATAGACAGCCTCTAACGGTTCATGTCGTAACCCACGGTTCTCCTGGACAGTTGCGGCTAGGTAACACAGACCTTAGCTTGGCAACCTTGCATCGCTACAGCGAGGAACTCAAAACCTGGTTTCCGGCTCATGCTGAATTGCTCCTCTATGGTTGTAATGTTGCTGCTGGCGATGCCGGAGACGAGTTTTTGGCCAAGCTGCATCAATTGACGGGGGCTACCATTGCGGCCTCTGCCCGTCGTGTCGGCAATGCCCAACGGGGTGGTACCTGGGCGTTGGATGTTGTGGCCGGAGACATGGCGATCGCCCTTCCCTTCTCCGCCACGGCCGTTGCGACCTATGCGGGAACATTTCCCCTCGCCATCTCCGGGATTGATGCGGCTTACAACGATTTGCCTGACAACACGGTAACGTACACCGCTGATGAGGTTGCAGACATTGATGGCAGCGGAACCGTTGAGAACTACACGTACAATTTCCCATCTGGGCCTGAAAACAACCTAATCATTTCCGGCTTTGAGGCCAATGCAGGTGCCGATAGCTTTGGCTTTGTTCAGTTGGTCGATCAGGTTCGGGTTCAGCGGATCGACAATGCTAACGTGAGCGGCACCCGTGAGATTTTTTGGTACGAACAAGCGTCCATTAATCCAGCGGCCAATGTGTTGAATCTCAGTCCCTCGGCTGTTAACTCCCTCGAACAGGCGCTTTTGAGTCAGACGATCAACCGAGGTGCCGATAACGTTTTTGCGAATCAGGGGGATATCAACCTCAACAACATTGAGCGGGTCGACTTCATCGAAACAGGCGGGATTTCGGCTCCAGCAGGATCTTTAGACGATATTGGATTTCTCTTGCTGGAACGGGGTGGGAATGACCCCATCACCATCGCCCCCATTACCGCTGTTGATGTCAATGGGAATCCAACGGCTTACGGATCATTGACGACGTTTCCCGAGTCAGCCTGGGGCGGTTCCGGCATCAACATTGAGACCGCCGTTTTGAATGACCAGGGAACAGGGAACAATCCAGGGGTTTCAGCGACGCCGGGTGCCCAGGAAATCTCAGGGATTTTTGTCAGCTTCACTGACCTGGGTATCGGTGCCAACGAGCGATTCTTTGGGTATTCCGTCTTTCCGGGTGACGTAGGGAGCGACCTGGTCGGTTTATCGGATGCCAATACCAACACCTCCAGTGCCACAGGGGAGGGGGGACTCGATTTGGTGGCTGGTGGGGCGCTCTTCCTACGAGGAGGAACGAACATTCCCCCTGTCCTTGACCTCGATCCATCGAACACCACGGGTGGAGCCAATGATGGCAACTTTCAGACAACCTTTAACTCCGGTGGTGTGGATATTGCTGCCCCGAATGCCACTGGATTTGATCCCGATAACGTTGGTACCGATATCGAAACCCTGACGATCACGGTTGATGTGTTCAACGGGGCCAATGAAATTTTGCAAGTTGGTGGAGCATCGCTCCCGCTGACAAATGGCTCCTCTGCAACGCCGACCTTTGGCTCGACGACGTTTGATGTATCGGTGGCTGTTGCGGGGGGCACCGCCACGGTGAGTGTGGCCAACAGCGCGACGGGAGATATTCCGAACGCCGATGTGCAGCAATTCTTGCGATCGCTCACCTACAACAACACGAGTGCGACCCCAAACACGACCCCCCGGGTCTTTTCCTTTATTGCGAATGATGGGCTAGCAAATAGCAATACCGTCACTTCCACCATTTCATTCGATGCAACCGGCAATACGCCACCCATCCTCAACCTGGATCCGACCAATGTTTCCGGTGGGCTGGACGATCGCAACTTCGATACGATCTTCACGGTGGGTGGCAATGCGGTTGAGATTACGGCAGACGATTCCACTGCGGTAGATCCCGACAACAGTGGGGTGGATATCGAGACCCTAACTATCACGGTCAACACACCCAATGGTGCCAACGAGGTTCTCAACGTTGCGGGAACGCCCCTTACCTTAACCAATGGCACGACAGAAACGCTGACCTTCGGCACGACGACCTTCGATCTTGCTGTAACGGCTACGGTGGACAGTTCGACGGTCGCCATTACCAATGATGTCGGGGGCGCAATGGCGAATGTAGATCTGCGCACCCTGTTGCGATCGCTCACCTACGACAACACCAGTGCCAATCCCAATACCACGGACCGAGTTTTCTCCTTCGTGGCTCAGGATGGTTCGGCCACCAGCAACACGGTGACCTCAACCGTAAGCTTTGCGTCTACAACTAACACCCCACCCATCCTCAATTTGGATCCGGACAACGTTACTGGGGGCGTCGATAATCGCAACTTTGAGTCAACCTTTAATGCTGGGGGAGGGGCGGTTGATATTACCGCTGACGCGGCAACAGCTGTTGATCCTGATAACAGTGGCGTAGACATTGAGACGCTTTCGATCGCCGTCAATGTGCCCGATGGAGCCAGCGAAGTCCTGAGCTTTGGTGGTACCTCCGTGGCGCTGACCAATGGGGCGGCAACAACCGTAACCTTGGGTTCCACAACCTTCGATATTGCAGTTACGGCCAACGGGGGGAACGCAACGGTTAGCATCGAGCGTCCATCCGGTGGCGACATTCCTAACACCGCTTGGCGGCGATTGCTACGATCGCTGTCCTACAACAACACTCGCGCCACCCCCGATCGCACAGATCGCGTTTTCACGTTCATCGCGAATGATGGATTGGCCAACAGCAACACCGTTACCTCCACCGTTACGGTCAGCGGCGGCACCACACCACCCCCCAACCGCGATTGCTCTGGCGGCCGCCGGTTGGCCGGAAATGGGGCCAACAATCGGTTGGAAGGGAGTGCGCGCACCGACATCATTCGGGGCTTTGGCGGAAATGATGTGATGTTGGGGCTGGCCTGTCCCGATCGCCTCATCGGGGCGGTTGGCAACGATCGCCTATTTGGGGGCAATGCAGCCGACACCCTAGATGGGGGGGCAGGGCGCGATCGCCTCTCCGGGCAAAATGGTGATGACACCCTCTTTGGTCGGGGCGGAACCGATCGCTTGAATGGCGGCAAAGGTCGAGACCAACTGAGCGGCGGAGCTGGTCTAGATTACCTGCGGGGTAAAGCTGGAGCCGATCAACTCCGGGGCGGTCAAGGCGGCGATGGCATGGCGGGCGGAGCCGGACGCGATCGCCTATTTGGCGGTGGCGGCAACGACCGCATGTTTGGCGGCTCTGGACGCGATCGCATCCGGGGCAATTCCCGCGCAGACCGCGCCTTTGGCGGTGGCGGTAATGACCGTATCTTTGGCCAAAATGGGAACGATGTGCTGCGCGGTGAAGCGGGGCGAGATATTCTCCAGGGGAATGCGGGGAATGACCGGATTCTCGGGGGTGCGGATAATGACCGCATCTTTGGCGGTGCCCGCAACGATATTCTCAACGGCGGTGCAGGGGCTGACCGAGTGTTTGGTCAGCGGGGCGACGACCAACTCCGGGGCGGACGGCAGCGCGATCGCCTTGCAGGTGGCGGTGGAGATGACGTGGCTGTAGGTGGATTAGGCAATGACCGGGTTCTAGGTAATGCGGGCAATGATACCCTCCGAGGCAATCTTGGTTCCGACCAACTGTTTGCGGGTCGCGGAGCCGACCAAGTATTTGGAGGTCGGGGCAACGACCGCATCGATGGTGGGGCTCAAAACGATGTCCTCCGAGGCAATTTGGGTGCCGATGTCCTGTTCGGTCGGGGTGGTTTTGACACGCTACGAGGAGGACAAGGCGTCGATCGTCTCAATGGTGGGGGCGGCAAAGACCGCATCTTTGCTGGACGGGGCAACGATCGCATTGATGGTGCCTCACAGAATGACACGGTTCGGGGAAATGCCGGAGCTGATGTCGTGTTTGGTAAAGCAGGTAACGATGTTATCGGGGGCGATCGCGGCTTCGATCGCCTCAATGGTGGCGGCGGTAATGACACCATCCAAGGGGGCGGTGCAGCCGATCAACTCTTTGGCAAGGCCGGACGTGATTCGCTCAATGGCTTGGCCGGAAACGATGATCTGTTTGGCAATAACGGACGCGATACCCTGGTCGGCGGTTCAGGCAATGACCTACTCGTCGGGAAAACCGACGGAGACACCCTCCAGGGTGGGCGCGGCGCCGATCGCTTTGCGTTCAGCGGTGCGACATTGGCAGAAGCCCTGCGCGACTCACTCATCGCCGACCCCGACGAGATTCTGGACTTTGACCAGACCGAAGGCGATCGCTTTGCGATTAACGTCACCCAAGGCGCAACCGCGATTCCAACCGCCCTGTTTAATGTGGGGCAGGTCGGCGCACCCAATTTGGAAGCCGCTGCGACGCGGGCATTCCGCGATCGCAACCCCAACCGTCCTGGCAACCAACGCACGGGAGCGCGGCAGGCGGTGCTCTTTGACTGGCGTGGGCAAAGCTACCTGCTCATCAACAACGGCAATCGCAGCTTCAACGCCGCACAAGACCTGGTGGCTAATGTGACGGGAATCGAACTCAGAGCTGGAGATGCGAACCGCGTTTCCCTATCCGTGAACGATTACTTCGCGTAAGCTGATGCTGCACAGTAGGGATGGTGAGATGGTTAATCGCCATCAGCTATCCCTACGCATCAGCAAAGCATTGAGAATCTGGTTGAGGAACCCAACTATCGTTTGTGCCCGCTGCTTAGCAGCGGGCACAAACGATAGTTGGGTTTTACGGCTGTTTAACCAGATTTGGTATAAGGCAAAATCTCCCGAAAAGCGCATTTCCCTTGACCTACGGGTTAAAGGAGCTGACCAACGATTGGCAATCTGCAGAGGCTTGCAGATTAAAGTTTGGTGGCATTTTATTTATGTTGCTTTTGTATATCTTGATACAAATATAAAGTTTTCTTGTAACTCAAAGAGGCTGCGTTTGTTGCAGCGAGGTTGCGGGTAAGAAAGATAAGTATTCCTGAAAATATATTGCCAAATGTTTTTAAATCATGCGGTGACGCAGTGAACGCATGACAAAACCCTCGATCGGGCATGTGTGCCCAGTATCGCACCCTTAAATTTGCTTTGGCCTCTGCAAGTTCAAGGGTGTCTGGATGGAGTCCCCCGAAATCTATCCAGCCTTCTCGTTAGGGTTACCTCGCACTACATCCAACGAGAAGACCCGGGCTTTACAGGATTATCAGCAACTCCATACCAGTCATAACGGAACGCAGCCATGGAAACACTAGAAATTTCCGGGGCATCTGCACTTGTCTCATGCACTGATGGCAAGGAAAGAACCCCTTTAAGCAACGCACAGCAAGCGATCGCCATTTTTGATGCCAGCATTGAAGGCCACCACCACCTCATTGCCGGACTGCATCCCCATATCATCCCCTACATTCTTCCGTCTCATGGGGATGGAATCCGGACGCTAACCCAACGTTTGCAACAGTACAACCATCCCCTCACCGTCTACCTTGTGACTCATGGTGCGCCCGGAAGCCTGCAGTTGGGAAATACAGAACTGAATCTAACGGCCCTTCACCGCTATGCGGAAGAGCTAGGGAGCTGGTTCCAGAACAACTCTGAACTGTTTCTCTATGCCTGTAATGTTGCCGCTGGCGATGCTGGAGACGCGTTTCTTTCTAAGCTGCATCAGTTGACAGGGGCTTCCATTGCAGCCTCTGCTCGTCGGGTCGGAAATGTGCAGCAGGGTGGTACTTGGGCGTTGGATGTTGTGGCTGGAGATATGGCGATCGCCCTTCCGTTCACTGCGGCTACGATGGCTCACTATCCGGGGACATTTCCCCTTGCCATCACTGGTATTAATGCCGCTTACGACGATGTACCAGACAACACCACGACCTACACTGCTGATGAAGTTGCCGAAATTGACAATCCTGGTGATGGCATTGAGAACTACACCTACAATTTCCCCGTTGGGACAGAAAACAACCTGATCATTTCAGGCTTTGACGTAGGTGCAGACAGCTTTGGCCTTGTTCAGTTGGTTGAGCAGGTTCGTATCGAACGACGCGACAATGCGGTAATTACGGGCGATCGTGAGATTTTTTGGTACGAACGAGAGTCACTTGATACGACTAACAATGTGCTCAATCTCAAGTCCACTCAAGTTTCCTCCCTTGAAGAGGCGCTCCTGAGTCCAACAATTAACCGAGGCGCGGATAACATCTTTGCCAATCAGGGGGATACCAACGTTAACGACATTGAGCGGGTTGACTTTGTTGAGACGGGTGGTATTTCAGCCCCAGCGTTGGCTTTAGACGATATTGGTTTCCTTTTGTTGGAGCGGAGCGGAAATGATCCCATTACCATCGCTCCTATTACTGCCATCGATGTCGATGGCACTCCAACCGCCTATGGAACGTTGCAAACCTTTGCCCCAGGCGCATGGGGTAATTCTGGATTCAATATCGAAACCGCTGTCCTGAACGACTTGGGAACGGGCAGTGATCCAGGTGTATCGGCTACGCCGGGTGCTCAAAGTATTTCAGGGATTTTTGTTAGCTTTACAGACCTGGGTATCGGTGCCAATCAGCGATTTTTTGGCTATTCCGTATTCCCAGGTGATGTTGAGACGGATCTGGTTGGACTGACGGACGCAAACCTTGACACTAATTCAGCGCAGGGTGGACTCGACTTGATTGCTAGTGGGGCACTCTTTTTGAGAAACGGAGCCAATGTTCCCCCGATCCTTGACCTCGATCCGTCCAACACCACGGGTGGAGCAGATAATGGCAACTTCGAGACAACGTTTACCTCTGGCGGCGTCGATATCACAGCACCAAACGCCACAGGCTTTGATCCCGGTAATGGCGGTGCGGATATCGAAACCCTGACGATCACCGTCGATGTGTTCGACGGGGCCAACGAAATTTTACAAATTGGTGGGACGTCGCTGCAGCTAACGAATGGAACTGCCACAACGGTAACCGTTGGTTCAACGACCTTCAATGTGGGTGTGACTGCTACCGGAGGCACAGCCACGGTGACAGTGACGAATAATGCGACTGGAGATATTTCGAACGGCGATATCCGGCAATTTTTGCGATCACTCTCCTACAACAACACTAGCGCGACAGCGAACACCACTCCGCGTGTCTTTTCGTTCATGGCCAATGATGGAGTTGATGCTGGCAACACCGTTACCTCAACGATTTCATTCAACAACACAACACCGAGCCTCGACTTAGATCCGACTAACGGGACAGGCGGGCCGGATAACGGCAACTTCGATACGACCTTCACGACAGGGGGCAGTGCGGTTGAGATTACGGCGGATGATGCCACTGCCATCGATCCTAACAATGGTGGCAATGACATCGAGACCCTGACCATCAGCGTCAATACCCCCGATGGTGCCGATGAAGTGCTCAACGTTGCCGGAACGCCCGTTACTCTGAGCAATGGGACAACGCAGACAGTAACGTTCGGCTCGACTACATTTGACATCGCGGTAACCAGCACGGGAAGTGATGCAACCGTCACCATTACCAACGACACCGGGGGCACGATTCCAAATGTGGATCTGCGCACTTTGTTGCGATCGCTCACCTACGACAACACCAGCACAAATCCTGACACCACCGATCGGGTCTTCTCCTTTGAGGTGGAAGATGGCGAAGCGACCAGCACCCCGGTGACCTCGACGGTCTCGTTTGGCAACAACACGCCAAGCCTCAACATAGATCCCAATAATTCATCGGGTGGGGCTGACGACCGCAACTTCGATACAACGTTCACGACGGGTGGCAGCGCGGTTGAGATTACAGCGGATGATGCCACCGTCGTTGACCCCGATAACGGTGGAAATGACGTCGAAACCCTAACCATCAGCGTCAATACCCCGGATGGGGCCGATGAAGTGCTCAACTTTGCTGGGACACCGATTACCCTAACCAGCGGTACGACGCAGATGGTAACGTTCGGCTCGACCACATTTGATATTGCAGTAACGGGTACGGGAAGCGATGCGACCGTTACCGTTACCAACAACGCCGGGGGCACGATTCCCAATGTGGATCTGCGGACGTTGTTGCGATCGCTGACTTACGACAACACCAGCACCAATCCTGACCCGACCGACCGAGTTTTCTCCCTTGAGGTTGAAGATGATGGCGGAACAAGCAACACGGTGACTTCGACGGTTTCCATCGACCCACCGAGCAACACCACCTCGATTCTCAATCTAGATCCGAACAATGAGTCCGATGGGCCGGATAACCGCAACTTCGATACCACTTTCACAACGGGGGGCAGTGCGGTTGATCTGACCGCTGATGATGCCACGGCGATCGATCCTGACAACGGTGGGAACGACATCGAGACCTTGACCATCAGCGTCAACACGCCGGATGGAGGCGATGAAATTCTCAACTTTGCTGGAACGCCCATCACCCTGACGGATGGGACAACGCAAATGGTAACGTTCGGCTCGACCACCTTCGATATCGCCGTAACTGGCACAGGGGATAATGCGACCATCACCGTGACCAATGAGGCGGGGGGAACGATTCCCAATACGGCTTTGCGGACGTTGTTGCGATCGCTGACCTACGACAACACCAGCAAGAATCCCGACACCACTGATCGGGTCTTCTCCTTTGTCGTTGGAGATGGCGAATCGACAAGCACACCCGTCACCTCGACGGTTTCAATCATTCCCCCGAGCAACACCACCTCAGTTCTCAACCTGGATCCAACTAACGAGTCGGGTGGCCCCAACAACCGCAATTTTGAAGCAACCTTTACCGCAGGGGATGGCGCGGTTGATTTGACCGATGAGGCGGCAACGGCTGTTGATCCGGACAACAATGGTGCCGACATTGAAAGATTGTCGATTTCCGTCAATGTTCCCGATGGCCCCAACGAGATCCTCAGCTTTGGTGACACCAACCTGACCCTGACCAATGGGGCAACAACGACCGTCACGCTTGATTCGACCACCTTTGAGGTTGCCGTTGTTGTCAACAATGGCACGGCAACGGTGAGCATCGACAGTGCATCGGGTGGCGACATTCCCAATACCGATTTACGAACATTGCTTCGGTCTCTGACCTATAGCAACACCAGCGCCACTCCGGATCAGGCGGATCGTGTGTTTACGTTCATCGCGAACGATGGGCTGGTTAACAGCAACACGGTGACCTCCACCATCTCAATCGACCCTGGCACTGATCCAACGTCATGCGACTGTAGTTGCGCCAGCGGGGTACGGTTGGCTGGAAACGGGACGGACAATGGGTTAGAAGGAAGTCCGGGTCGAGACATCATCCGTGGTTTGGTAGGTGATGATGAATTGATGGGGCTGGCTTGCCCCGATCGCCTCATTGGCGCAGCAGGCAACGATCGCCTATTTGGGGGCGGTGCTTCCGATACCCTGGACGGGAATATTGGACGCGATTACCTCTCCGGCCAAAATGGCGACGATATCCTCTTTGGCGGCGGCGAACGCGATCGCCTGAATGGGGGACGAGGCCAAGACCAACTCAATGGTGAGGCTGGCTCCGACTACTTGCGGGGTAAAGCAGGGGCCGACCAACTCCGAGGCGGTCAAGGGAACGATGGCATGTCCGGTGGTGCCGGGCGCGATCGCATGTTTGGCGGCGCAGGCAACGACCGCATGTTTGGTGGCGGGGGGCGCGATCGCATGCGCGGTAACGCACGAGCCGATCGTGTGTTTGGCGGTAGCGGCGATGATCGCATCTTTGGCCAAAACGGGCGTGACTTGCTGCGCGGTGAAGCCGGACAAGATATCCTACGCGGCGGTGCAGGGAATGACCGAGCGCTGGGTGGCGCGGGCGATGACCGCATCTTTGGGGGTGCCCGTCACGACGTGCTGATTGGGGGACGCGGTGTTGACCGGGTCTCGGGGCAGCGCGGCAATGACCAACTCCGGGGTGGCCGCCTGGGCGATCGCCTCAGCGGGAGTAGCGGTGATGACCTTGCCGCAGGCGGTAAGGGCAACGACCGAGTTCTGGGGGGCAGCGGTAGCGATACCCTGAGCGGAAACAAGGGTGCAGACCGAATCTTGGGTGGCACAGGTCGCGACCAACTCCGGGGTGGTCGGGGGAATGACCGCATCGATGGCGGAGCCCAAAACGATGTCATCCGGGGTCATTTTGGAGCAGATGTTCTGCTGGGTAAAGCTGGATTCGACACCCTGAAAGGCGGACGACGACGCGATCGCATCAGGGGTGGTGCGGGCAAAGACCGCCTGTTCGGTGGCAAGGGTAACGACCGCATCGACGGTGCAGCGCAGAATGACACCGTCCGGGGCAACAAAGGAGCCGATGTGGTGTTCGGCAAAGAAGGAAGAGATTTCATTCGGGGCGATCGCGGTTTCGATCGCCTCAATGGGGGGCGTGATAATGACACTCTGAATGGGGGTGGAGCCGCCGATACACTTTTGGGCAAGGCCAGACATGATCGGCTAGAAGGCGTCGCTGGGAAGGATCGGCTCTTTGGCAACAACGGGCGCGACACCCTGGTTGGTGGTTCGGGTAATGATTTGCTGGTCGGAGGAGCCGATGGGGACATCCTACGCGGAGGCCAAGGAGCCGATCGCTTTGCCTTCAATGGCGTGACAGCCAATGCTGCCTTGCGGGACTCGTTGGTTGAAGATGCGGATCGAATCCTGGACTTTGACCAGACTGAGGGCGATCGCTTTGCCATCAACGTCACCCGAGGTGCAGCCGCTGTTCCATCCGCCCTGTTTAATGGGGGTCAGGTTGTCGGATCCAATTTGGAAGCCGCTGCGACGCAGGCGTTCCGCGATCGCAACCCCAATCAGGCTGGCAACCAGCGCATTGGTGCTCGGCAGGCGGTGTTGTTTGACTGGCGCCAGCAAAGTTACTTGCTGGTCAACAATGGCAACCGCAGCTTCAATGCCACGCAAGACCTGGTGGTTAATGTGACAGGGATTGAACTCAAAGCCAGAGATGCCAATCGCGTTTCGCTGACGGTGAATGATTACTTTGCATAAGCAAAGGAACCAGGGCTGCTTCCATGGGTAGAACAGCCCTTCAGCTTTCGTCGGGCAGAATCTTGAGACGAATTAATTGTGATAAGTTGCTGCCCGGTTCGCCCAGTTGAACCTCCAGGATCTCGCCGGAGAGGGGTTCTAGGTGGGCAAGGAGCGATCGCAACTGGGGTGTGCTGGCTCCGCTATCGAGATACACCCGCTCAGAAAGGCTATGGATGCGTTTCCACGTGCTGAACAGGCGAGCAATCATTTGCTCCAGTTGGGATGCCTGATTTACCAAATCCGCTGTTGCGCTAAGGCACCCGACCCGGAGGGCTTCTTCGAGGGCCTGCTCCAAATCCAGCCCTTCTCGATCGAGAGCCTGTACCTGGCTAGCAGCGTTAATATATTTCGCCAAGAATCGAGCTTCGGCAGTCGCCTGCTTGATGGTGTCTACATCGGGACTGGCTTCGACCTCGTCCCGCAATTGTTCCTGGTGGGGTTCCGGAAGCTTTTCCATTTCCCGCACCAGGGGCGCGATGTAGCGGGTGGGGATGGTGTTGTTTGCGGCTTTTTCGCGGACGGTTTCGGGGAGGAGATCGGAGGTCATCGCCGTCCACTCGTCCGCAAGCTGGCGTACCTCGCGGCGGGTGATGCGATCGCCCTTGTGAGCCGCATCGCTGACCATCTGCTGCACTTCACGAGGGGATTGCGCCGTTTCGATAAACGCCCGCTTGCTAAATTGGTTGACATCCTCTTCTTCGAGGAGGCCATCCTGCACCAGCGCATCAGCACTATCGGCAAGTTCCATCAGGTTATAGGCATGGCTTTTGCCAATCTCGCGCTCTTTCAACCAGCGCAAGAAGCCATGTCCAGTCCCTGCGCCATTGTTCTGATGCTTCTCGCGATCGCGCACCACCCGCAAGATGCGTCCCCGCCAAATATCGGTTTGCAGGTCGAAGCGATCGCACACCTGCCACGCCGCTTCCACCAGCCGATCAAACTCGATCTGGGAGAGGCCATCATCACAGGGGTCTGGTAACTGAAAGGTCAGTTCTGCTGCCGTTGCTCCATTCATCAAATCCGCCGCAAACGACGCTGTTCCGCCCATGCCAATCCCTTCTCCCTTACGAGAATATCGCCTCTGCTGAGGCATCAGAGTCCTCAATTATGCCATGCTTCCCCGAAGGAACCTGGGGATATAACATTACGCCCTTGAGTGAAATCCAGTATTTTTTTGAAAGCCCCACAGCGCGGGACTTTCAAAAAAATACTTGTCCTAATCTCAAT
>JBCBSL010000028.1:0-24103 GCA_039819145.1 Cyanobacteria bacterium J06638_22 | reverse complement strand
GGATTAACCGACCACATTTGGAGTTTTCGCGAACTATTGACCGCCAAATTGCCCGCTCATCATTCTCAAAGTACTAGCCGCTGAGCACCGGCGATGCCCGCGCTACCCAAAATCACGGGTTCTCTGGTTTTTGTCCTGCACTCAGCCTCACCTTATACCCGTGACACAGCTATCGTTCAAAACACAGGAACCGGGGTGGCAGCGGGCAAACCAGCATTGATCGGACGATAAAGCGTGTCCCTCTGCTGGGCAGGGCGTCCTAGGGCATGAATGGCATTCACCAAATCCGCTTCGGTTTGGCAGGTACCGCCCTGCGCCCCGGCCATGCTGGTGATATGTTCTTCCATCAAGGTACCGCCAAGATCATTGCACCCCCAAGTAAGCGCCGTCTTAGCACCGTCTAGCCCCAGCTTCACCCAGCTCGGTTGATGGTTGGGAATCCATTGCCCCAGGAAAAGGCGGGCAACAGCCGTCAGTAACAGGCTATCCGGAAGGCTGGGTTGATCGCGCCCGACCCGACGCCGTAGGGGCTTCGGGGCATCCTGGCCAACAAAGGGTAGGAGAATAAATTCAGTGATGCGGGCCGGGTAGTTGGAATCGAGGGCGTTGCGTTGGAGCGATCGCAACTGACCCAAATGCGCCACCTGCTGCTCCTGCGACTCAATATGCCCCGACAGTAGGGTGCTGGTGGTCGGCAACCCCAAACGGTGAGCGGTTCCCACAATCTCCAGCCACTGCGCCGTGTTTATCTTCTCAGGGCAAAGGATCTGCCGGACGCGATCGTCCAAGACCTCAGCAGCGGTTCCAGGCAAAGAACCCACCCCAGCATCTTTCAGGGCAGAAATAACCTCAGCAAAGCTCAGCCCATCCTCCCGCGCGATAAACTGCACCTCCTGGGGCGAAAAGGCATGAAGATGCAAATCCGGGAAACCATCTTTAATTTGTGCCACCAGTTGGGTATAGAAGCCTAGAGATGTGCCGTTGTGCTTAGCCTCCGGGTTCAATCCCCCCTGCATACAGATTTCTGTGGCGCCTAAGCGCACCGCTTCGGTCGCCTTTTCCAGGATGGTGGCATCTTCAATCCAATAGGCACCCTCCTGCCCAGCATCGCGGCGAAAGGCACAGAAACTACAATGCTGCTCACAAATGTTGGTGTAGTTGATGTTGCGATTGATGACATAGGTGACGGTATCGCCCACCTGTTGCTGGCGCAGGCGGTCAGCCGCCTCACGGATAGCCGCGATCGCCCCTGCATCCTTCTGCTGCAACAAAACAATCCCTTCCGCTTCCGTCAGGTCATTGCCTGCCAGCGCCTTTTCTAGAATCGGCTCAACCCGTGCCACCATGCCCTATCCTCGAATTTTTGTCATCTTCTTCATTTTTATTGTGGCAAGCTTCCAGCCGTTGGGGAACTTTTGGTGAAGCATATGATCGAAGATTATTGAACCACAAAGCCACAGAGGACACAGAGTCAAGATCCATCTGCGTTCATCGGCAGGGTAATGAACCATCAAGACATAAAGCCACGAAGATCGCGATCGCCGCGCATCTCTGCGTTCATCTGCGTTCCCCATCTAAAATCTAAAATGGGTTGGCTCAGTTTAGACCATTATCCAGGGGAGCGAGAGGATGCCGCGATTTCTGCATGTAGCGGACATACATTTGGGATTTGATCGATACGATAATAAACGCCGCACCATGGATTTTTTCTATGCGTTTCAAGATGCCTTGGAGCGGTATGCGATCGCCAACCCCGTGGATTTTGTGCTGATTGTGGGGGATTTGTTCGAGCATCGCAACATTCAGCCAAATATCCTCAACCAGGCGCAGGTCTGCTTGCAAGGGCTTAAGGATGCAGGAATTCCAGTGCTGGCGATCGAGGGTAACCACGACAACCGCCCCTACGGCGCCCGCACCAGTTGGCTAAGATATCTGGCCGATTGGGAAATGCTGAAGTTGCTAGAGCCAGGGGATATCAGCACAGGCGAACCCTTTTATTTTCCGTGGGATGAGGAGGAGAAGCGCGGCGGCTACATCGATTTGGACTGTGGCGTTCGCGTG
This sequence comes from Cyanobacteria bacterium J06638_22, assembly GCA_039819145.1. Taxonomy (GTDB): domain Bacteria; phylum Cyanobacteriota; class Cyanobacteriia; order Elainellales; family Elainellaceae; genus Vacuolonema. The sequence continues at coordinate 22,042 of JBCBSL010000028.1, read as the reverse complement.
CTGGGGTCGGCTTGGTACGGAGCCATGGCGCCCCAGGCGATCGCCCAAACCGCCGAGGCCATCCAGGCACTTCCCTCTGGCCCCGGCTCTACGGTAATGATGTTTCATCACGGGCTGGAGGGGCAAATTGCCCGCTACCAGGGTGCCCTGCGCTACAAAGATTTGCTGCCCTTGAAGGAAGCGGGAGTGGACTACCTGGCGTTGGGGCATATCCACAAAAACTACACCTACGGCGACTGGATTTTTAACCCCGGTTCCATCGAGGCCAACAGTGTTGAGGAGGTGGATTTTGATCGCGGCGTTTATCTCGTGGACATGGATGGGGCAACCATTCAAGCAGAACTGAAATCAGACTATATTCAGCGCCCTGTGGTGCGGTTGAACTGCAAAGTGACGGAGAGTGCCGAAACAGAGCAGGTCGTAGAAACGGCGCGGTCGGTCGTGCAATCGGCCATCGATCGCCAAGCGGTTTGCCCGGACGAGGAGCCGATTGTGGAACTGCGCATCAGTGGCTATCTGGGCTTTAATCGACTGGATTTGGATACACGCCGACTGCAATCTGAGTTGCAGGACCTCAGTCAAGCGCTCATCTTTTTGCTGAAGTTTGAGGCCGAGCAGCGAGAATACACGACCCAGGTGGCGGAGGGCAGCGATCGCCAAACCATCGAACGGGAAGTCTTCCTGGATTTGCTTGCGGCCAATGCCACCTATCGCAAGCGATCGCCAGAACTCGCCCAGGGGCTGATCGATCTCAAAGATTTGCAGTTGAGCGATCGCCCCGAGACAGAACTCTACAGCTTCGTCGAGACCCTGCTTGCCGGGGAAACAGGGGTTGTGGAGGAAAGTGAGGCGGAGGAGCCGATGGAAGCGTCCGCCGAATCAGACTGAGACTGCAAAGTAAGGTTTCAGAAAGTGCAACCTAAGACACAATCAAAAGCCGCAGTGACAGACTGAATCTAGCGAAATCGATCGCCGGGTTGTTCACACTCCCATGGATAAACAGGCGATCGCGCAATTCACCGTCAGTCTTGAGGATATTTTTATGAAACGGATGCGTTCCCTGTCCATACAGCCCCGTAAAGCCTGGTTGGTCTGGGTTCCCCTGGTTGTGGGCGCTTTGAGTTTAGCCGTCCTCCCCCCAGCGATCGCCCAGGAAATTATGCGTACCATCACTGTCACCGGAGAAGCCACCGAATCCATCCAAACGACGCTAGCTCAAGTGAATCTGGGGGTTCAGGTGCAAGCGCCCTCTGCCGAAGCCGCGCAAGCAGAAGCCGCAAGTCGTTCCAATGCCGTGATCGAGTTCTTACAGTCCCGTGAAGTCGATAAGCTTGAAACCACGGGTATTTCTCTCTATCCCATCTACGATTACAGCAACGATCGCCAGCAAATCACGGGGTACAGGGCGACCAACACCGTCAGCTTCCAGTTGCCGACAACAGAAGCCGGCAGTTTGTTGGATGAAGCCGTAGAAGCAGGCGCAACCCGCATTGATGGCGTCAGCTTTATCGCAACGGATGAGGCGATCGCCGCGGCCCGCGAAGATGCCCTGCGTGCCGCTGCCCAAGATGCCCAGGAAGAGGCCGATGTGGTGCTGTCGGCACTGGGATTTCAGGGACAAGAAATCGTCAGCATTCAAATCGACAATGCCGTGCCGCCACAACCCCTCTTTCAGCAAGCAGAGGCGCTTGACGCTCGGGCATCAGCCCCCACGCCCGTTATCGGTGGTGAGCAGGATGTGCGAGCACGGGTGACCCTCCAAATTCGCTACTAAATCCTGTCTTCAATGGAGTGACAGATGCGGCGCATCTATCACTCCACGACAGAAATAGCTGCAATACTTCTTTACAGACTGTATTCCGCCCAATCGACCGAATAGGCACAGTTTTCTGGCAGGTAGGTGGGCGATCGCCGGAATGTCGAAGCGAGCCTCCCGTGAGGCCGTCTTAGTGCTGTAAAGTAGCGATATGTATGACAAAGACGACATTTCTGTTCTGGAAACAAACCTCGACGAAAATCCCCTGGACTCGTTGGACAGCCCAGATGCCGAGCCGGAAGCGCCCCGTCCCGATCCAGAGGAGATGTTGCCGTTGCTGCGATCGTCCGACAATCAGCAGCGGATGTTGGCGACCCGTGCCTTTTGCGAACTCGAAGAACCCCGCGCCATTCCCGATTTGATTCGGCTGTTGGCGGATACCTGCCCCTTGATTCGGGTCAGCGCCGCCTACGGTCTAGGTCGCAATCCCGCCGAGTCAGCCGTGGAGCCGCTGATCGAACAGCTTGAGCAGGATTGGAATGGCTATGTCCGTAAGGGCGTGGTGTGGGCCTTAGGGAACTGTCGCGATCGCCGTACCATCCAACCGCTCCTTCACTCATTGCGCACCGACATTCCTGCTGTGCGCCTGTGGGCCGCCAGTGCCCTGGCCCAGGTCACCAGTATCGGCTACGAAGCGATGATTGCCGCCGTCCCGCCCCTCATTGAAGGCTTGCGTCGCGACCTGGTAGCCGCCGTCCGCAGCAACTGCGCTTGGACCGTTGGGGAAATCTGCCGCGAACTTCCCTCTAATGTGGTCTATGCCACGGCACTCGATGCGCTGATCGAAGCCTTTGCGGAAGATGCGGATCTGGGAGTCCGCGAGGATGCTCGACTGGCTGTTCTAAAAGTTGGCGATACCCGTGGACTACAGGTGATTGAGGAAATCGAGCGTGATGGGTTGATTTAGCCCCATTCTTTCCTGACAGTCTGACCATCCCTCCGAATAATTGGAGTCACGCACTCCAAAAGGACTCTTGAGGCATTGTGTCTGCCTAGCTTGCCATGTTTACAAACTTAACCAACAACTCAACCAACGAGAAAGGGCTAGATCTGATGAAACGTAAGGCTTTTGCATGGCGCTCGCTGCTCCTGAGTGTCAGCGTACTGATGGGGGCGATCGCCCCAGCCGGGCTCACGACACAGTCCTCTAACCTCGAAACCAAACAAAATGCTGGGGTGCGCGTCGAGGTGGAACGCGATCAACTGCGCCTCACAACCAATGGCGAAACCACAACGCTGCCCCCCGATACCTTCCAAGCCCGTGTGTTTGATGCGGTGAACTGTACGGAACTGCGTCTGGAACCCGAACAACAGCTAGAGGGGCGCATGTTCTTTGACACTGTGGCGATTGATCCAGCTACAGGCAACATCGCCGTAGGTGTGTTGTTGGCAGAATGTGTCGAAACCCAGGTGAGCGCAGTCTTCACACTGGTTCCCCAATCAGGATCCTACGCCCTTTACCAAGTGTCGGTTCCGGGCGATCGCCCCTTACCCAACGCCTACTCGACCTTTCCCCTCAGTAGCATCATCAACCTCGGTTACTTTGCCAACCAATTGCTCGTGCAACATGGCGACGCCAGCGGCACCACCTCCATGCTGATTTTCTCCACCGATGAACATCCCGCTGGACATTATCGCGGCTGCATCGTAACGAATGAGGGTGAAAGCTCCAGACTCTGTCCGCCTGATGATGCGATAGTGTTTCCACCCGATCGCGGGCAATAGCAGAAAATTACCCCAGACATAGCCTTACGCATTGAGGTTAGGACAAGGCATTTTATGAAAGCCGCGCGACGCGCGGCTTTCATAAAATGCCTTGGTTCTATCTGAGCGCGTAGCGCTATATAAGGTAGGCAAGACCTGAATCTCTATCTATGCTTTGAAAGAGTAAGCCCCGATCCGCAAGCTTTGTCATAAGTTTTCGCAGGCAAACGTATGCCTGTGAGCCTGTAGGTCGGCCATAAGTTAGGAGCAGATGCAATCCGGTATGCGGCGATTCCAACTTTGGCTACTCGTTGGTTTGAGTGCGTTGCTGGTCACCGTTTGGGGCTGTCGTGCAGCGCTGTCTCCATCCCCCATAGCCATTTCTCAAACGATTCCAGCGGAGGTTAGTGAAGAACTGGTCGTTGAGGGCGATCGCCTCATGGCCCATGTGGAAGCCCTGGCCTTCCCTCGGTTTGACGACGTCGATCGCGATCGCACCCGAGACTACCTGCGGCAAGAACTAGAGCGCGAAGGCTGGGTGGTTACAGAACAAGCCTTTGCCGAAGGGATCAACGTCGTCGCGACCCATCCCGGCATCGATCCAGAGGCCGAAATCGTGGTTTTGGCCGCTCATTACGATACGGTGGCTCAATCGCCAGGAGCCGACGACAATGCGACGGGGGTTGCAGTTTTGCTCGAAGCCGCTCGCCTGTTTGCCCCCCTCGAAACCGATCGCACCCTACAACTTGTTTTCTTTGATCAAGAAGAAAGGGGGTTGCTTGGCAGCAACGCATTTGCAGAGACCGTTGCGCCCTCTCCCACCCGTGTGGTGATCGCCTTGGATATGGTGGGCTACGCCTGCAACGAACCCGGATGCCAGACTTATCCCAGCGGCTTACCCATCGAGCCACCGAGCGATCGCGGCATGTTTCTGGCAGCCATTGGCGATCAACCCCATAGCTTTTTGTTATCTGCCTTTCAATCCCAAACCGGGACAACCCTCCCTCCAGTGTTTACGCTAGCCGTTCCTCAATTGGGTGCGCTGACGCCAGATTTTCTCCGCAGCGACCATGCTCCTTTTTGGGAGCGGGGCATTGGAGCCGTTTTGGTGACAGATACAGCCGATTTTCGCAATCCCCACTACCACCAACCCAGCGATACTCCCGACACCTTGGATCCGATCTTTTTTCGTGGTTCTACCCAGGTTATTCTCAATGCTATCTATCAGCTTCTACACAGGGAATAATCACAGTTTTTGTCGTTCAGAAGGGGTGGAATCCTAGCCAGAGCTGCGGCTGCACATGCCCCAGCTCTGGTGTATGGTGAAGGATAAGTTTGCGATCGTCAAAGACTTTACCGTCGATAGAGCATGACATCTGGGTCGGCACCATGCCGTCCGATGCAGCGCAACCGATAAGCACAATCGAGTGGGCGATCGCCATCCCAGACGACAGGGGTTCAGCCTGTCCGTCACCCTATATTCATCATCCACGCACTTAGGAATATGGTTCAACAGCAGGATTCAACAGGGCTAGGTCGAGTTCGAGTTCGAGCGATGCTCAAGCGTAGTCTGGTGCTGAGCGTGAGCTGGCTCATCGCAACATTTATCAGCTTTGGTGGTATGGCGCCCGCCCTAGCAACAGGGGTGTACGACATTCCGATGATTTCGTCTACCGACCCGATGTGGGTGGTTGATCAGGGCAACGTGCTGAGCCGCATCAATCAGAGTAACCTTTCAAGCGCACTAGAGGATTTGGTCACAACGACGGGGAATGGGGTTCATTTCGTCACAATTCGTCGTCTCGACTATGGTGAAACCGTCGATAGCTTTGCCAATGCGTTGTTTAAAAAGTGGTTCCCCGATGCCGAAGCGCAAGACCATGAAACGCTACTGGTGCTGGATACGGTGACCAACAATGCTGCCATCCGCACAGGAAGTGCTCTGCAAGCCTCTTTGTTGCCAGACGATATCGCCAATAGCGTGGCGCAAGATACCCTTTTGACGCCGTTGCGCAATGGCGATCGCTACAACCAAGCCTTCCTCGACGCCAGCGATCGCTTGGTCGCCGTCCTTTCTGGGGAACCGGATCCGGGTGCGCCAGAAGTCCAAACTATGGCTCAAATCGAGGGCAACTTTGCCACACCAGAAGAGACGGAGAAGAGTAATGCCACCATTTGGGTGATTGGGCTTCTACTCGCCGCAACGGTCATTCCCATGGCCACTTACTACCTTTACCAAGTGATTCAGTCCTAAGCGTTACTGAGAAGCAACGCCTTGCTGAAAAGTGGTAGGCATCGAAACGAAATTTCGATGTCTACCGTACCTTTTCTAGAATCTGCAACGCCAGCTCTGCGGGATGGATTGGTCTTTGCATAGAACTTTCTCAATGGCGATCGCGCCTTGATTCAACTTGACTACATTTGTAAGTTGCGCAAGACTACTGTAAGAGCCTACGCTCCTTATTTTGTAAACATTCTTTTCGTTATTCGTCGAAAGTTTTTCGGATATTTACATTGGTAAACAAGCGTGACGTACTCAGCGGTTCGGAGTTTAGCAATTTACTAGCTAGGTTCTCGCAGAGTGTTCTCCCTTTCACCCCTGTAGCAAGTGAAGGATCTGTCACACCCTTGAGAGTCATTTGTCTTATCTAGTTTTCAGTTGGGCATGATGCCTAATCTATAGTCCTAAAGCTCATTGTCGGAATGCGGTGGTTGGCAAAGCATGATGGAAACTTTGGAGTTCATTATTTACCCGGACGGTCGCGTACAGGAAAAGGTTACCGGCATAATCGGAGCCTCCTGTGCCGAGGTAACGGCTGCAATTGAAGAGCAGCTTGGCGAAGTGATGAGCCAAAAGCAAACATCGGAGTACTTCACCCAACCCGTCGCACCGAATACGACAACGCATGTTCAATCTTCCTTTAGCGAGTGGTAAGGCTTCCGCCTTCAGATTCTTCCGTCTGCTATCCGCCTTTTTGTAAACTTGTGTTCAACCCGTCAGAAGAAAACTATGTCGCACTTTAGCCAGATCAAAACGCAAATTCGTGACCTGACTTGCCTGCAGGCAGCACTAAGCGATATGGAAACCGAGTGGAAGCCGGGACCGCATCCAGTTCGGGGCTACCAAGGACAAACTCACGATGCCGAAGTTGTCATTCAGCAAGAGAATGGCTACGACATCGGCTTCACCTGGAATGGTGAGGAGTATTCTTTGGTTGCAGACCTGCAATATTGGAAGCAGCCGCTCTCCGTGGAAGGATTTCTGAATCGTGTAAACCAGCGTTACGCTTACCACACTGTGGTCAAGCAGACTGCCAACCAAGGCTTTCAGGTTTCCGAGGAAGAGCGCCAAGCCGATGGTTCCATCCGCCTGGTTTTGCAGCGCTGGAACGGTTAATTGCATCACGCTTGAAAGAAGGTCAGCAGGCTGCTGACCTTCTTTGTTGTAATTCGTTGAGGTCTAGACGATGGATGATGTCGCCGCCAACGCCTTCTCTGCTGACGGGCACCCCAACCATCTCGATACAGATACTAGCTCCGATGCTCCCTCTGGCCTAGAGCCGGAGCTGGGCGGTGCCTTTCGCAATGCCGATGATCGCACTGGCTTTGAGCCCGAGCTAGGTGGCATTGCTCGCCAGAAAGGCGTCTATGTCGATGAGATCACCTGCATTGGCTGCAAGCACTGCGCCCATGTGGCTCGCAACACCTTTTATATTGAGCCAGACTACGGGCGATCGCGCGTCATTCGTCAAGATGGCGATTCAGAGGAGATGATTCAGGAGGCGATCGACACCTGCCCCGTTGACTGCATCCACTGGGTCGACTACACCGAGCTGCGTCAACTTGAAGACGAACGCAAGTACCAGGTCATCCCCACCGTTGGTTTCCCGGTCGATAGCTCCCAAGTTGCTGCCGGAAATCGCCGCAGCCGAGAGGCCAAGCAGCGTGATGGCAAAGCTTAAGAAACGCCAGCTTGGAAAGAATTCATATTCCAAACCCACCGGAAGTCCTTCGTGTGAAAAGGCGGTAGGTGAGTTCTAGATCTGATATCAAATCCGGCTAAACAGACGTAAAACCCAACTATTGTTTGCGCCCGCTGCACTGTAGCGGGCGCAAACAATAGTTGGGTTCTTCAACCAGATTTGATCTGACTTGCATAGCATTGCGCTGACATCGTCTTACCAAGACTGCGCTACCAAAAATTGAGCGGATCAATATCCAAGGTTAAGCTCATCTGCTTAGAGCAGTGCGATCGCACCAGTCCATCCCAGTCCAATTCATGGGGTGCCACATTAAGGGGAAACTTCAGCAAAATTTGCCAGCGAAACCGCCGCGCCACTCGGGCGATCGCCGCTGGTGCGGGTCCTAACACGTGTCCCACCTCCGCTGCGCGCAATCGATCGGCGATCGCGGTGGCCGTTTGCTTGACCAATTTCGCATCGGGGCCACTCAGCCGAAGCAGCACCAAGCGGCAGTAGGGGGGATAGGAACCCAACTGCCGCTGATGCAGTTCTTCGCGGGCAAAGCGATCGTACTGGTGCCGCTGCACCGACTGCACCACCGCGTGGGCAGGGGAGTAGGTTTGGAGGATTACCCGCCCCGGCTCATCCCCTCGCCCTGCCCGCCCTGCTACCTGCAGCAACACCTGAAAGGCACGTTCTCCGGCACGGTAGTCCGACAGGTGCAGCAATCCATCCGCTGCCACGACCCCCACCAGCGTAACCTGGGGCAAGTCGATGCCCTTCGTTAGCATTTGCGTCCCCACCAGCAACTCTGCTTCGCCCTGGGCGAAGCGTTCGAGCAAGGCCCGATGCGCCCCCTTCGTGCGGGTGGTATCGCTATCAAACCGGATACAGCGTAGATCGGGGAATTGCTGCTCCACCGCTTCGACAACCCGCTGCGTCCCGCTGCCAAAGGGTTTGAGATAAGGCGAGTCGCAGGTGGGGCAAAGGCTGGGCGATGGCTGGAAATAGCCGCAATAGTGACAGCGCAGGGTAGGCGTCGCGTCTGGGGTGGGCTGATGGTAGGTCAATGAAATATCGCAGTGGGGACAATGCACCGCCTCTCCACAGGCTCGACAGGACAAAAAGCTGCTGTGTCCCCGTCGGTGGATAAAGAGCAGCCCTTGCTGACGGCGATCGCGCAGATCCGTCAACGCCTCCTGAAGCGATCGGCTAAAGATAGAGCGGTTGCCCTGGCGTAGCTCCTGGCGCATATCCACCACCTGAATCGGCGGTTGGGGACGGGCATGGATACGCTGGGGCAAGCTGAGGTAGAGGGTTTCTGCTGGTCGCTGTGAATCCAGGGGCTGGGAACGATGCCAGGATTCCAGGGCGGGGGTCGCCGAGCCAAGAAGGAGGGGACAGTCGCAGAGCTGAGCCCGCCACTGAGCGACGGTGCGGGCATGGTAGCAGGGAGCAGGCTGATCCTGCTTGAAGCTGCCGTCATGCTCCTCATCCAACACAATCACCCCCAGTTGGTGCAGCGGCGCAAAAATCGCCGAGCGCGTGCCAATCACCACAAAGGGTTGCGGCGTCAGCATCTGTCGCCAAGTGTCATAGCGCTCCCCATCCGACAACGCACTGTGATATACCAGGACGCGTTCGCCAAACCGTGCCCTTACTCGGTCGGTCAGTTGAGGCGTCAGGCCAATTTCGGGCACCAGTATCAAGGCCGACTTTCCAGCCCGGAGCAGCGGAGCGATCGCCTGCAAATACACCTCAGTTTTCCCCGACCCCGTGACGCCGTGGAGCAGGATTGGCTGGTAATGGTGCAAGGGGGCGATCGCAGCCAAGACTTTTTCCTGGTCAGGAGTCAAGGTTTGAGGTTGATCCGCAGCTGTTGCCGTCATCTCCCGCCGCAGCACCTCCCGCCGCTGAATCGTCACACTGCCTTTTTTTTCTAATCCCTGCACCACCGAAGAACTGGTCTGGCAGCGTTGCAGTAAATCCTGGAGCCACAGTTCCCCACCCTGTCGCCGCAACACCTCCAGCACGTCCCGCTGGCGTGGGCTGAGGTCGCTCAGGGGCGGTGTGCCCGTTAGCGTAACCGCCTGCCGTTGCTTGGGGCGCATCGCTTTGGGCGGTTCCAGATAGCTCTCAACCCACCCCCCTTGCAGGAGTTCGCGCAAGCCTTGATTGGCTCTGGGGTCTTGTCGCTTCAGATACGTCCAGGTGTAGCCCCCCGTCGCGCTTTGGCGCAACACCCCCAGCAGTTTCTGAGCCACAGGACTGAGGATATCGTCCGAATCAAGGGGAGCCGGATCACTGATACGAATTCGTCGCTGCGATCGCCGCAATAATCCGGGGGGCAATGCCGTTCGCACCACTTGCATCAGCGGCGTGCAATAGTCGGTCGCCACCCGTTGCAAAAGCTCCCAATAGCCGGGTGGGAAAAAGCCGTGTCCAACCACCGCCTCCACGGAGCGCACTTCATCCACCGCCAATCCATCCGGCAGTTGCATGAGTCGCCGCACGGCCAGTGCCCCCATTTGCTGGGACCCAAAGGGCACGCTCAGGATGTCTCCTGGCTCCACCGCCATCCCATCCGGAATTCTATAGGTATAAGACTCGGTGGCATTGGGGCAATCGACCAGAGCCTCCACCCAGGGAAACGCAGTAACAGCAGGGTAGGGCGATCGCTGTTCGGCCACTACCGATACATCTGGGACAGGGGTAGAAGAATCCGGCACGCGCATAGAGGCAGACAAGGGTATGTGGGAATTAGCGTTCCCCCTTGATCAGTCTAAAGCACAGGACTGTCTCGTTAGGGCTGACGACACTGAAACAGCTCTGATGTCGCTTTAAACATAGCTTGTCGCCAAAGATAAGATCATCAACCCTTATGCAGCAATGCTTTTCAGGGTTTTCCACAAGACAATTTGCTTTTTTGTCGCTGCATGAACGAGCAACATTTCCACGTTTTCAAAGATAAGAAGACCTGATCGACTATCCTTTAGCAGCCGAGAATACCTGATCGAACTGCAGTAACAGCTCCGATAAACGAGACATTTTCAGGCGGTGGAGATCAAAAATTGAATCGTGCGCGATCGCCACATCCCTGCTATCGATCCATTCCTAGTTTTAAAGTCGATATGCTCCAGGAAGATCGACTGCATTTAAACATGAAAGTTAAGGAATGTAGCACAAACTTGCATTTCTAGATCACTGTAGTAAAGTCAACGGCATCAGGGCATTATCTTGATACCCAGCTCATCGATCCTTATGGCTCAAAGTGATATTTGATCGGTGTTGTCGGTAAAGTGATCACCAGACATTGATCACCTGATGAGGGCAATAGTTTTATCCCAGATCGCGCCAACCCCAAGAAAATAGATCGTTCTTCCAAAAAATGATCATTTATTCCTTTCAACTATTTGCCAAAACGGAAAAAGCATTCTATAAAGTATTTGGTAATTCCGTTCAAATCCTGGGATATAGGTCTGATCGCCACTTGTTATAAATTTTCCAGATGCATCTATAGGTCAAATTAATCCATCCTTGCGCGACAGCTTCTGCCCTCATTTGGTCGATTCGATTCCACCGCAAACTTTATTTTTATCGGAAGACATTCCATCATGCCAGCACGCCTCCAATTAGATATGGACTCTGCCACCAGGGTCGATCGCGAGAAACCTTTCTCTGCCTCGCCTGTAGAGATTGGCTCCACCCCTGTTTTTTTTCCTACTGCTGATACCGATACTGAAGAGAGCACAGAGAGTAAAAGCTCCTTAGCAAAAAGTGAGCTAGATCACTCTGATCATCTTGCAGAGACGCAGTTTTCTTCTGAGGAGAATTTTTCAGGGCCAGACTCCGATTTCGCTCGCGAGATGATTGAAGATCTGGTGTCTGATTATGCGCCAGGGTATAGCAAAACAGCTTCCGATGATGCTGTCGGAGCCTTCTTTAAAGAGATGGCACGCTATCCCTTACTCCGACCCGGAGAAGAAATTGAACTGGCGCGTCAGGTAAAGTTTTTAGTTGAAGTAGAAACCCTGCGCGATCGCCTGCGTGATGAATTGGGTCGCATACCCGGTCGTGCTGATCTGGCAAAAGCTATGGCCATGACCGAGCGCCAGTTCGACCAAACGCTGCACCGGAGTCGCACGGCCAAGCGCAAAATGATTCGCTCGAACCTGCGGCTGGTGGTCTCCATTGCCAAGCGTTACCTCAATCGGGGCGTTCCCTTCCTAGATCTGATCCAAGAAGGTGCATTGGGGCTGAACCGAGCCACTGAAAAGTTCGATCCCGACAAGGGCTATAAGTTTTCGACCTATGCCTACTGGTGGATTCGTCAGGGCATTACCCGCACGATCGCCAATGATGCTCGCACCATTCGGCTGCCCATCCACATCGTCGAGAAACTCAACAAGCTCAAGAAAGCCCATCGGGAGCTGCGACGCGAACTGAACCGCAACCCCAATGAAGCAGAATTGGCAGAAGCGCTGAACATGCCCTTGGATCAGCTTCGTAACCTACAACAGGTGCGGCGGCGATCGCTCTCCCTCAACCACCGGGTCGGCAAAGGGGAAGATACCGAGCTGATGGAGCTCCTGGAAGATGGCAACACCCAGTCTCCGGAAGCCAAGATGAATGAAGCCATGCTGCGCCAGGAAATCTACACCATCCTGAGCGATGTCCTTACCGAGCGGGAGAAGGAAATCATTTCTATGCGCTACGGCTTACTCACAGGCGAAACCTTGACCCTAGAAGAAGTAGGTGGGCTATTCAACCTATCGCGGGAGCGCGTGCGCCAAATCCAAACCAAGGCCATGCGCAAACTCCGTCGCCCACAGGTAGCGGCACGGCTCAAAGGTTGGCTCCACTAATCCCACGTAAGCTAGATGTCATATCACATCCGGTTGAAGAACCCGAATATTGTTTATGGCCGCTGCGTTGCAGCGGCCATAAACAATATTCGGGTTTTACGGCTATTTAACCGGATTTGATGTCATTAGCTGTGTGAGATATGTAGCCTAGCGTCACAGGTTATCGGTTCAAGACAACCTGCAATCGCATTATCTATCTATCGAGCGAGTCAACGTAGGGCAAATAATGTCCCTAGTTCATGGCTGAGCGACGCTCACCCGCATTAGGACCGCAATTGGAAAAACGCTACCGACTGGCGATCGCCAGCCAGCGACAGCACAGGCCAAACTTAACGCCGACTACGACAAAGCGACAGCATGCACCAAACTTAACACCGACTACGGCCAAGCGACAGTACACGCCAAACTTAACGCCAGCTACGACAACAGCAATCGCCAACGGTTACTCCGTCTGACCCTTGGCTATTCCACGGTCGTATCGAGGCAGAAGCGGCGGCAGGTGGTCACCCCTGAATCCTCTCGTCCGTTGAGGGGGCAGTCAGAAGTCGCGCACAAGGTACAGTCAGAACGGGTTTGCAGTGCCAGTTCACGAGCCGTGTAGAGGCTAATGCCCTGGCTGATAAACGCCCGCGCTTCCATATCCGAGACCTCATCGCAAATTAATAGCGCGTGAGTGATGCCCAACTGTTGCCGTGCCAGGTTGATGCGATCGAGGGTTTTGCGAAAGCTGCGGTGGGCTGTTTTGATCTCAATCAGCACCCGCTCCTGCTGGCTGGTGAAGCTGATGGGCTTGTCTTGGGCAAAAAAGTCTTTGTATTGCAGGTCGAGGGTGCCATCGGTGTAGTCCACAGTCCGAATGGTGCGGAGGAAGGGAACAGAGAACTCTCCTGACGCATCGGGCATATACCACCAGGAGCGATGCCATGCATCCTTGGGCAAATGCAGAATGGCATGCACCTGCTCAGCAGAAAAACCCGATTCCTCCAGGATGGCGATCGCCTGCGATAACGCCAGCCGTTTCCCCAGGCTATGGGTTTCGGATTCGCACCGAGTGAGCATCAAATATTCCCGCTTGACCATGTGAGGTGCCGTCGTTGCGACGATCGCCTCTTCAATCTCCTGGGGCGACTCTGCCAGCACGCAGTTCACAACTTCGTAGTGAATGACTCCATCCACGGTGCGCCGTGCTTCGACGGGCACACTGATGTTGGCTTTGACGGCACCCACCCGATGAGACTGGCTGAGGGGCGGGGTACAACGGGTGAGCAATGATTTGAGTAGGGGTTGATCGGCGATCGCCAGAGCCATCTGGACTCTGTCCTGTAGGGCAAGGGCATCGAGACGATCGTGCGGCGAGTGGGTCAGTGCATGTTCTAACATAAGAAAACCTGTCCCCAAACTTTAGAATTTATTATCAATCATTTATCCAGAGAACCTACAGGATTCGTATATCTCTTAAGGAAACCTTGAGAACTACAATCCTTTATGCAAGTTTCATCAACAGAATCGACGCAAAATTTGCGACATGCTGAGTGAATTTGTTGATGTTATAGATGTGTTTCTGCCATTCCATCAACAAACTATAGAAGGTCTAACCAACGACCAGACGAAATTCCTAGCCATGAGGATTGAGATTCTTTTCATGGGATCGGATTCGCCCTAACGTGCCTAGCGTCTTGCTTTCGCGCTAATCCGCTAGGCATCTGGTTTTCGGCGTCGCGACGATGCATCAACAGTTGCGATCGCCGATTGCATGGTATGAATTTCTGTTTCGATTTCTTTCAATAGATTGCTGAGCGCCGGCAAAATCTCCAATCGAGCACCGCTGAGGGAGGATTCGGCATGGGCGCGATCGCGCAACTCGCCTAACTTCCCTTGCAACTGCTTGGCAATGCCCAACGCATCCCGCTCCAGCAGCATCAGTTGCTGTTGCTGATAGAACCGCAGTGCAGCGCCCCGCAATACTTGAAGCGTAGCCTCTTCCCCATGTTCAGAGGGCATAAATCGGAAACGCAGGAGGATGCGATCGCGCTCAAAAATACGTTCAACATCTAACCGCTGGGGAACATGGATAGGCTTGGCCGGGAGATCGACAACCTGCTTGAGTTCCTTGATGAGCGCCTCAAATCGATCGATGGGTAGCGCCTCCAGCACCGATTGCACAACCCCCTCCTGACTCCACAACACCCGTCCACTATTGGCTTGCCGCTCGAGATAGAGGCGACCAATGCCCCGGTTTAATACCCGCCCTAGCAGCTCTTGCACTAGCTCTGAGGGCGGCAATGTAGCCAGCACTTCAACAGGGCTAGCAAGGTGGTTGAGTTCCAGCGCCAGCGTTGGAATCAGCGGAATGAGTGGGAAATCCGGCTGGCTAGCCGCGTTTGCAGGGGCTACACCTACCTCAGCAGGAGCCTCAACGGCAGGCGGCGGCACAACATCCTCAGGTTCAGCGGTCACAGAAGGGACAACCCTTTGAGAAGATGCTGTATCGGGTTCTTTATCTTCCACAGCCTCGGATTCAGCAGAAGGTGCAGACAAGGGGAAAACATCATCTGCTGCACTATCTTGCTCCACCGTGGGGGCAGTAACCGCCCCATCAACGGACATGGCAGGCAGTGAGAAGATTTGATCATCAATCACGCTTGCTTCTGCATTGTCAGGGTCTGCATCGTCAGATTCCGGTCTGTCGATTCCGAACCCGTCAGATTCTAAACTGTCAGATTCTGAACTGTTAGCTTCTAAGCTATCGACTGCTAAGCTGTCGGCTTCTGATCTATCGACTTCTACACCATTCAGTGCTGCACTATCAATTTCTGTGCCACTATCCTTGTCTGCATTAGAGGCGGCATCCAAGGCAATATCGATGGGGTCAGAGGGTTCGTGAATCGCCCCTCGTGCCTCACCTTGAGGAGGATCAACCCCTTCTGGCGAGTGAGTTTCTGCTGGAGCCGATGACTCCGGTTGGCTAGGGGAGACATCCTCTGGTATCACTGTTTCGGCAGTCATGGGTGGATCTGACTGCAACGCGTCTTCCAGGTTTTCTGGGCTATCAACCACCAGGGTTGGCTGCACCGTATTATCGAGTGGCGGTTTGGAGTGCGATCGCCGCAAAACATGAGGTGCAAATTGATTGGGCACCCGTTCGAGGGTCTGGTGCTGACCGGCATAATTCAGGTAAGCCGAAAGAGCCGCTTGCAAAGCCTCAGAACTAATTTGGTGAGTCGTGACCGTGTAGTGGTGGTAACTGATTAGCCGCCGGACATAGTTAGACGCTGAGCGATCGTAGGGACTGACCATCCCCAAAACCATACGACTACCCTCTACAAAAAGGGGTAGCACTTGGTAGTAGAGGCACACTTCGAATGGCAAGATACCTTCGATCAGAACGAACATTTGCTGAAAATCAATCTGTCCAGCTAGATCATCCTGAAAGTGCTTCAAAACGGAAGAGTAAAGGGGTGCAAGACTGTCATGTTCTTGCCCACCTGAAGAACGCATCATAGATTTTGGAAAGAAGCGCTAGTGATGAATGACCCCCATGAAACCATGGGTTGATGGGATGTTACGAGAGCCTTGTGGAGCTAAGGAAGCGTACCCTATTCCTAAAAGCCTAATCCTTCAAAAGGGGGCTGATCGCAAGGGCATCCGAGGTGGTTTTTCGAGAATCACACAGAACCCATGAGATTCAAATTCTACAGCCTATCATCAGGGGGGGTCAGAATCAGTAGATGCACTGCGCAGAGCATAGGCTTCTAAACAGAGTTTAGTCCATTCACCCTTGAGTATACTTAGCTTTTGGTTGTGAAGCTGGGCCACGGTTGCCAGATCTTGATGGGTTTTCATCTCTTCTAGCAACTGCTTCTGCCCGTCTGTGCAGGCCGCAAAAAACTGCTGCCATTGGGTTGTGGATAGCCCAAAGTTTTGCTCAGCCGAGGTGCCCAACCAAGTAGCAACCAGCTCTGGTTCCAGTTTAGCCGCAAAGACATTCTTGGCGTGATACGCAATTTTTTCTCGCAATCTGTAAACTTGCTTAATCTCTAGATTAAGCTGTTTGGCGATCGCCTCTTGAGCATGCCCCTGCACATGGAGTTCGAGCCACTGCGCTGCATCCTTGCCAATTTTTTCGGTCAAATAGTCCTTGAACTCTTGCAACACCGCACCCCGTAATCGGTGCTGCTCATCAAGATCTTGCTGTTCTTGGTATTGCTCAATCGCTAGGAAATCGGTCAGGCTAAAGGCTCCATCTGCATCTTCGTGCTGCAATTCCTCAGACACCGTACGAATGATGTCGTTAGCAGGAACCTGCGTCAGTCCGCTGCGCTGGGTGCGCCGTAGATAGTTGACAAAGCGATAGACAAGCAGCGGCTGGTTGCGGATGGGGCGTAGGCAATATTCCTCAACACTGGCCAACAGCAGTGCATTGCGTAGACGGGTATTCCCCTCCGAGCACTTAGCAATCCATTCCATTTGTTGGCGAATATACTTATCGCTCTGGATCAACTCCTGCACAACCTCTTGCAGCACATCCATCACGCTGCGCTGGCGATCGCGAGAGAGCGATACCCAAGTCTGTACCTTGCTCCGCACAAGGGAAAGACTAGCCAACCGTTGCAGCAAATTGCGATAGGCCCGCTCAGGCGAGACCCCCACATATCGTTGCCGCAAAATCCGATAGCGATACTCGATCGCCTGCTGAACAACCGTCCACTGCTCAGGTGGTAGGTCTTCAAACCGTTCAGTATCCGCTCCAATCAACCAATGGAGAATACCGTCACGCACAGCATCCGGCTGATCGGGATAATCCGCACTCAGTCGCGCCTGCCAATCTCGTGTCAGTTTCTCAGCCCGTGACATTACGAGAGTCCCCGGTGAATCGTACATGAGTAATGATCAAACTTAGATCGATTTTGGATAGTTGTAATCCCGTTTGACAAAGTTTTTCTGGTTTTTTGCGATTTATTCTTGCAAATTCGCCCCCTCCCAGCTAGACACATTGGGCGATCGCCACACCTTACCGCTCTAGGGTCACCGAAATTTGCTGCAACGTCTCGATCAGCTCAGACATCTGCTGACGTAGTTGTTCCATCGTCAAATCTTGATTCTCAGCAAGGGTCTGCACAGTCTCCCCGATAGCAAGAATTTGATAGCCCTGTTGCTGCACCTGTTTCGCCAGAATATCTAGATGCTCGGCTAGTTGTTCCACCGTTTCCGTAGTGGCAACAACCGCTTCACCAACTTGCTGAATAAGGGCTTCAGAGTGCTGAGTTTCCACGATGCTTCTCGAATTAGGTTTTATATATGATGACGCGAACAAGATGACGCCACGGATCCGAACTGACGCGCGCAAAGGGCAAGTTCCTTGAGTCTGCGGGAAAGCCTGTTGCAAGCTGGTACTGGCTGCCCCTTGCCTATGATCACAGATCGCCGTTGCGATCCTTCACACTCACAACTATTTATTACGATGGCCGCAAAACAATGACTCAAAGAAAGTCGAACATAGGGCGGGTGAAATGTCGGTAGGACAACCCTTTGATGGGACACCTTGTGATGCGAAACCTTAGAAAGTGAGCACCCTCAACGATTTGGAGATCGATTGCATTCAACCGATACAAAGAGAGCTAAGGAATGTCTTTATATCGCTCCAGATATTTGACGGCATCCGGATTAATTTGTCAAAACAATTGATCGTCGCACCCCGCGACAAACAGGCTCGACTCAGCCCATATCAATAATTCCAGCCGACTCTTGCTGCAACCTGTCCTTTCATCATGATGCAGTTTTCATCGGGTTTCAATCCTGTTTCAAAAATCGAGGTACAGGGCCAAAAGAGCAGAATCCTGCTAAAGCCCTTGATGCTGGGTGGTGCCAGCGACATCCGAGCCATCGAACAATTAAGGAATCTCGGCTTTTGTCCGGATACTGAGTTCAAGAATATACTTCAAGGCTTACGCAATTTGATGATTTCTGGAGCGCAGAGAACCTCAGAAATCGTCAAACTGCGTCGGGTTTTCATACCAAATGCGTAAGTCCTCAGGGTTTTAGGTTTAATTGCACCTAATGACTTACACAGTGCAATTCGAACCCACCACTTTCTGAAGCCCCCGCTCTGATGCGCTTTCAAAACCTAATGGTTTTCACCGAAACACGTAACGCTATACACAACCTGGGTTGGGGATTGTGCGCCCTCTCAACAAACCTCTTTATTTCATTTGGCCGGACATCACCCAAACTGTGAAAGATTGGGCAAGACAGAGAGATAGCGAAGGCAAGACAGTAGAATGGGGACAGCGATCGCCCCTCAATCCATCTAGCTTTAGGATGCTTGGCGATCCAGCTAGCCGTTATACGCTTCCCCTCTGGCACTCGATGCGATGTCGCTGGTTAGATCTCAGGGGTTTTGAGCATCCGACAGCAGGGGAGCCATCTAGAACATCTGGGCGGGATACATTTCTCAGTGTTCATTGTGTTCATTTTTACCCAACGGGATTATGACAACTGCTGCACCCACCAAAACTCAGTACGAAGCCGTGATTGGGTTAGAAACGCACTGCCAACTCAGCACGGACACCAAAATTTTCTCCAATAGCTCGACACAGTTTGGCGCAGATCCCAACTTCAACATCGATCCCATATGCATGGGGTTGCCAGGAACCTTGCCCGTACTCAATGAAAAAGTACTGGAATATGCCGTGAAAGCCGGGCTGGCGCTCAACTGCTCCATTGCGCCCTACAGCAAGTTTGATCGCAAGCAATACTTCTATCCCGACCTACCGAAGAACTACCAAATTTCGCAATACGACCTGCCCATCGCTGAGCATGGCTGGTTGGAAATTGAGCTGGATGATGACGCGGGCAATACCCTGCGCAAACGGATTGGGATTACACGCCTGCACATGGAGGAAGATGCCGGAAAGCTAGTGCATGGCGGGAGCGATCGCCTCTCAGGGTCAACCTTCTCCCTGGTGGACTACAACCGGGCTGGGGTACCGCTGATTGAGATCGTGTCGGAGCCCGATTTGCGATCAGGGGTAGAGGCGGCGGAATATGCCCGCGAACTGCGCCGCATTGTGCGCTACCTTGGCGTCTCCGACGGCAACATGCAGGAAGGCTCCCTGCGCTGCGACGTCAACATTTCCATCCGCCCGGTCGGATCCGACACCTTTGGCACAAAGGTCGAGATCAAAAACATGAACTCCTTTAATGCCATTGAGCGGGCAATCAACTACGAAATTGAGCGGCAAATCAAAGCCCTTGGGGAGAACGAGCGCATCGTGCAGGAAACACGACTGTGGGAGGAAGGTTCCCAGCGCACCATCAGCATGCGCACTAAGGAAGGTTCCAGCGACTATCGCTACTTCCCGGAGCCCGACTTGGGACCTATTCAGGTATCAGAGGCACAGCGAGACGAGTGGCGATCGCAACTCCCCGAACTCCCGGCCCAGCGGCGCAAGCGCTACGAAACCGATTTTGGCTTGTCGCCCTACGATGCTCGGGTGCTCACCGACGATCGCGCCATTGCTGAATATTTTGACGCCACGGTTGCGGCCAACGCCTCGGCCAAGCCCGCTGCAAACTGGATCATGGGCGATATCAGCGGCTACCTCAATACCGAAAAGCTCAGCATCAGCGATATTCCCCTAAAGCCAGAGGAGCTGGCGGAACTTGTTGGGCTCATCGACGACAAAACGATTAGCAACAAGATCGCCAAAGACATCCTCCCCGATCTACTCACTAAGGGTGGCTCGCCCAAAGCACTGGTCGAGAGCAAAGGGCTAGTGCAGGTGTCTGATCCCAAGGTCATTGAAGAGGTGATCGACCAGGTGTTGACCGATCATCCCGATGAGTTAGAGAAATATCGCGGCGGCAAAACCAAGCTTCTGGGGTTCTTCGTTGGGCAGGTAATGAAACGCACCAGTGGGCGAGCCGATCCGAAGCTCACAAACCAACTTCTGAATAAAAAGCTGAACGGCTAACGGCAAAATCAAGGCATCGAATAAGTCAAGTCAATCAAAAAAACCTCAACCATCAGAAATGCGCATAGGAAGGGAATATTTTTGACGATAGGGGGTGACGCCCCACGCCCCCTTGATGTCATAATATGGTAAGTAGATGCACCCTGATGGTAGGGAGAGTTCACAAGGCTCTCCCTTTTTTTCTTTCTACAACGCCACGATTTCTACTCTTTCACAAATTTCTGTACGCGTCGTCTGTACGCGTGTCCCACCGTTCGCTGGGTTACACTTTGGTGCGATCGCGATCAAAACTCGATCCACGAACTCCTAGAATGGAAGATGTGACTAAATCGGCAACGCGGTAACACCCACACTATGTTTGAAGCCTTATCAGATCGGCTGGAAGGAGCCTGGAAAAAGCTTCGGGGTCAAGACAAGATCTCGGACTCGAATATTCAAGATGCCCTGCGGGAAGTCCGGCGGGCACTCTTGGAAGCCGACGTCAACCTCCAGGTGGTAAAGCAGTTCGTTGCCGATGTGCAAGAAAAGGCACTCGGAGCCGAGGTCGTCCAAGGGGTAAACCCCGATCAGCAATTCATCAAAATTGTCCATGACGAGCTCGTCGGCCTCATGGGCGAAACGAATGTGCCCTTAGCCGAAACCGAGGAGCCACCGACGATTGTGCTGATGGCTGGCTTGCAGGGAACCGGGAAAACAACCGCCTCAGCCAAGCTCGCACTGCATTTGCGTAAGCTTGACCGGACGTGTTTAATGATCGCCGCCGACGTCTATCGGCCAGCGGCGATCGACCAGTTGGTTACCTTGGGTAAGCAAATTGATGTCCCCGTTTTCCAGCTAGGAGCAGAGGCTAAGCCCCTTGATATTGTGCGGCAGGGGCTTGACCAGGCCAAAATCGACGGCATCGATACCGTGATCATCGACACGGCTGGGCGCTTGCAAATCGACCCGCAGATGATGGCGGAGTTAGCCCAAATCAAAGAGCTGTCGCAACCTCACGAGGTGCTGCTCGTCGTGGACGCGATGACCGGGCAGGAAGCCGCCAACCTGACACGCACCTTCCACGACGAAATCGGCATCACGGGTGCTATCCTCACAAAGCTGGATGGGGATACCCGGGGTGGGGCCGCTCTCTCAGTCCGGCAGATTTCTGGGCAACCCATCAAGTTTGTTGGGGTCGGGGAAAAGGTCGAAGCACTGCAGCCCTTCTATCCCGATCGCATGGCCTCCCGTATTTTGGGTATGGGCGATGTGCTAACCCTGGTCGAAAAAGCCCAGGAAGAGGTCGATTTTGCCGAAGCAGAAAAGCTTCAACAGAAAATTCTGGAAGCCCAGTTTGACTTTGACGACTTCTTGAAGCAGATGCGTCTGCTCAAAAACATGGGGTCTCTGGGCGGCATCATGAAAATGATCCCTGGTATGAACAAGCTGTCGGGGGATCAGCTGGAGCATGGGGAAGCCCAGCTCAAGCGAGCAGAGTCGATGATCAATTCCATGACCCGTCAGGAGCGCAAACAGCCTGACCTGCTGGCCGGGTCACCCAGTCGCCGTCGTCGCATTGCACAGGGAGCCGGAATGAGGCTGGATGATGTCAGCAAGCTCGTCAGCGACTTCTGCGGCAGGATGGCCGTCTTGAGCAGCTCATTAATATGCACATTGATATCTTTGACCAGCTCATCGAAACGGAGGTTGTACTTCTCCAGCTCACATATGTCCCACATTTGA
>JBCBSL010000027.1:0-24272 GCA_039819145.1 Cyanobacteria bacterium J06638_22 | reverse complement strand
GCGAAGTCATGAGCTTGAACCAGACGTTGCTGGGTCTTGGCCGGCACGCGTATCCCCGTCAGGTAGCGGACATCTTCAGCGGCTTGAGCATAGGACACATTGGCGCTGATGCGCAAACAGCAATGCTCCAGATGCGGACTCATCTGACGATAGGGCCCTACGCAGAGGCGCTCGGCCTGAGCACTGGTCAACACCAACTCCCCTAGGGTGCTTTTGAGCGTTCGTTCTTTGCCGACCAGCGTGCCGCTAACTGAGCTGATAAAAAACGCCCCAACTCTGGGCTCACATGGGCTTGGAGCTGCTCTCGCACCCGCAGTTCAATGGCTTCGAGGGTCTGCATCGATGCGGGGTCACTATCTTCGTAGAGGATGTTGGCAATGGCATCGAGATGCGGTTGCAGTTGGGCTTTTTGCTCCGGAGTCATGGGCGCTACCAGGTGTCACGATAGTCCTATCCTTAGCCCTTTCTCCGATTTCTGCAAACCTGACATGCTCCCGTTCGAGCTTGTCTGCCGCCGCACAACTTCACTGTTACTCACAATCTTCTATTGATCGCCATCTCTCAACAAGAATTTTAGGTTTGGCAGAGGGTACGCCAGAAGGAGAAGTTAGATAAAGCGATCGCTCAACTGAACTTTAGGAGGAAGAGCGATCGCTCTAACGTTACAGTAGGCACAATCAAGTGGAGATTCCGAATGGCGATCGCTTTTTGGATTGGAAAGGGCGATCGCTCGACTAGATTTTGATGTGAGGGGCGATCGCTTTTGGGCTTGGAAAGGGCGATCGCTCAGCTAGGCTTTCAGGAGAAGGGTGATACAGCAGGCATAATCAAGTGAAGATTCCGAATGGCGATCGCGCAATTATTGAGCCATCTAAAATCACAGAATATCTTCTGAACTCCGAGCATAGGCGAGGTGGGTCAAAGGCAAGTCTTTTGCTTCAGTTTGGCTACTCGGTTGAAAACTGGAACCAGCTAGAGGCAGACATTCGTGAATTTCATCTACCGATGGACGTTGATATAATTAAAGAAACGCCCTACGGGACTCGATACGAAGTTAGAGCAGCATTGGTAACGCCTGTAGGTAGGCAGCTATTTACCCGTAGTATTTGGCAAATCGATAGAGGCACCGATCGACCTCGCCTAATCACCCTATTCCCTGACTAGCTTCACTGGAGGCTGTAATGGATTTTCCTCTCTATTCAGATGTCATTCTCCTGGTCGATTTGCCCGATGAAGGACTCAATGCTGGAGATATTGGAACTGTTGTTGAAGCTCATCATGTGCCTGGGTTAGAAACAGGTTACAGCGTAGAATTCTTCGACATGTTGGGAAATACTGTCTGTGTCGTAACAAGACCCATGAGTGAGTTTCGACGTCCGACCCACGCCGACATGCCTACTGTCCGGCTCATGGCTAACGCTTAACCCGAATTTCACAGAGAAACTGTGCAAGCTCAATCACCGGAAAAATTATCTGCCGCTGATGCTGACGTGATTTTAAGACGGTTTCCAGAGCGTATCCGTGAGGCATTATTGGCACGCGCAGCTGAGATTGATTATTCCCCCCATCGAAGCCATATTGGAAATGGCGATCGCCAGCTTCCTCGACACAGAGGCTTTGGGTTTTGCGGATTGTCGGCCAGGGAGGGGGCAGTAGGGGCGATCGCATTTATAAATACTCAATCCAACCCTGCATATCTCCAGGGCTTAACACCTCATAAATTAAGACTAAACTTCGAATAACCTCACCGATAGAACAAGCATTTTTCTTGCAAAATGCGATCCCCCAATGTTGCGAGGATTGACTTGCTAAACGCAGAAAATCTGTGTCATAGGTCACAATGACTCGACCTTGAGTGCAGGCAAATGTAAGTTGCTCCTCATCCGTTATTCCCAGTAATTTAGCTTCACGCGACGTTGTGACATCAATTCCCTGCCGACGCAAAGCTAGCGCAATGTCTGGATCAACATTTTCATCCAGATGGAAACGGATGCGCTCATTCACCCTGTATTTCCTTCAACTTAGCTGCTAGTCGAGACGGATATTGGGCTTTTAGCGTATCAGCAAAGGTTTCATCGTCCTGAATAGTTTGTTCAATCTCATCTCGATGGTCATAGTAATGCGCCATTGCTGCGTAAACCGATGCTAATGAGAGCTGATATTTCCCTGCAATCCAATCGAGAGAATGCCCCATGCGAAGATAGCAGATGGCAATATCACTGACCGTAATACGCGTACCAGAAATGCGGGGCTTGCCGTTCCGCACGTCTGGTGTTGCTTCAATATGGCGATTGAGCGTTATTTCCATAAGGGCGTCTCGATCAAAACTCAGTGAAAGAACTAATGCTTTACATTCTTACTCAATTCTGCAATAGGTCGTGATCCTTAAAGGAATAAGTGGCAATCGTAATTTGATAGAGAGGGCGATCGCCAATTTCCTCGGCACAAACGCTCTGATTTTTGCGGTTTGTTAGCCAGGATACGTGCATGGGCAGGATTCTAAAGGTCAGCTTTAGAATCCTGCCAGTGAAATAAATCGATCGTCTTATTTTGAGGCAACGGAACAGCGGAATGCCAGTATTCACACACAATCCGGACGATTTGCGGGCTGGAAAAGGCTGCTACTCGTCCTGAAATGGCCTTTGTATCCCAGTAGGAGGAAGTATCTCGAAAGTTTCATCCGTATTTTTCCTGAGATCGTCTCTTTCCCGTGATCGACACTTCTTCTCAACCAATTTTTGGGCTGAATCACCAGACCTATTTGCGTCTGAAGCTGGCTTTGAGCCTAAACATGCGCCGTCAGATATTTCTGGCAGTTTGTGACGATTTGCCCTTGCGCGATCGCCTCGCCGATCACTTGCAGCAAGACCTGCGCCACCCTCGTCATGATCCCCGTCACGACCACCGTGAAAATGCGGATCTCACCTACCCACGCCTAGTGGGTCTCAATCTAAGTCTGGAATCCCCCAATCCGGTTGTGCAAATTGCCCAGTGGCTGTCCTTCAATCCACTGCCTCGCAGTGGAAAACGACGGTTGCCCCTGCCCGCCTTCCAGTTCTTGGGGATTGAGCATTTGACCCGCCAGTCGGCAACGGTTCAGCGGCAGTTTTTGGCACACTTGCAAGATATTGAGCGTAGCTTGCCCGTGCTGGATTGCAGCCTATTGTTCTGGATGCCGCGTCCCTGGTTTCGGATGTTGCCCCAGTCGGCTCCAGAGTTCTGGCGCTGCCGCACGGCTATTTTCGAGTTCATGGGCGATCCGCGGCCCCTGGCTGCTGAGCGGGATTTTACCCCTGTCGAGGCTACTCCCGATCGCCCGAAGCCTATTCCTGATGTTGCCACTGATGCACCTCCGGAAGATCTATCCGATGCATCGTCCACTCAGTCCCATTACTCTAATGGGCATGGGATGACGAAGCCTCCCTCGAAACTAGCGGCTTCAGCAGCTAAATCAGAGGTAGCGGAGGAAGTGACCGAGGCCAAATCGAGAGCAGCACAATCCATTTCGCTGTTGTCAGTAACGCCCGTTGCGCTCAAGGAGCGCCAACCTGATGTTCCCATTGCAGCAGAAGCACTGATTGAGGAGACTCCGCCTACGGAGGTTGCTGCGGAGGCTCCTCAAGGAAAACTGCTGGAAATTGAGCGGCTGGAACCTCAGGAAGACGCCGAAGCCTCTAATCCTGATGTGGCTGAGACGGATGAGGATGCCGACTTGAATCCGTTTCCGGCACTGGTGCAAGAGGTTGCATCACCCCCCGCCGACCCGGAGTTAAATATTGAGCAGTTGCGTCAGTATGTTCGGCAATTGCATCAGCAGAATGCTCCAGCGGCAGTGATTGCCGAAGCCTATCGCGTGTTAGGCGATCGCTTCCGCGATCGCGCTGAGCAGGGAGATGTCACGCTTGATGGGCTCGAAGACGGCATCCATGCCTACGAGCAAGTGCTGATTTGGTTGCCCGAAACCTCGCTGCTCTGGGCGGATGTGCTGAATGACCTGGGCAATTTGCACTGGATGTTGTCGCGTCACCGGAGTCAGCCGGATGCGGCAATCAACCAGCTTGCTCAGGCGGTGCAGGCTTATGAAACAGGTCTGACGCGGTTGATTGCTGCTGAGCAACCCCAAACGGCGGCCATGCTACAGAACAATCTGGGGGCAGCCTATGCTGACTTGGCGCGGTATGAGACCCCGATTGAGCATCTGAAAAAGTCGGTGCAAGCGTATCAGCAGGTATTGGCCT
This sequence comes from Cyanobacteria bacterium J06638_22, assembly GCA_039819145.1. Classification (GTDB taxonomy): domain Bacteria; phylum Cyanobacteriota; class Cyanobacteriia; order Elainellales; family Elainellaceae; genus Vacuolonema. The sequence continues at coordinate 20,034 of JBCBSL010000027.1, read as the reverse complement.
ATCGGTCGGCGGATACTGACCCAGCTCGATATGCTTCCACCCAAAACAATTTGGGGGCGACCCTGTGGACCCTGGCACAGCATGAGCAACCCAAGCACCATTTGACGGCGGCGATCGCCGCCTATACCGAAGCCCTCAACCATTGCATTCCAGAGGAAGATCCCAGTGGGTATGGCATGGTTCAGAACAACTTGGGGACTGCCCTGTGGAACCTAGCTCAATACGAACAGCCCGAACACTGGCTGAAGCAGGCGATCGCCGCCTACAACATTGCCCTCACCTACCGCACTGCCGAGGTGTCACTTCTGGCCCATGCCGCAACGCAAAACAATTTGGGCACAGCCTTTTGGCATTTGGCCAACCAGGAGCCGAGTGGAGACAATCGCTTGAGCTATTGGAATCAGGCGATCGCGGCCTATGATGCAGCGATAGACAGTGTGGCGAAACTGGAGCAGCAATCGGGTACACCGACCCTTAATTTCGACATCTATGCCAGCTATACCAACCTAGGACTGGCTCACTACCAACTGGCCACCGATAGCCAACTGCTGGTGCCCATTGATGACTGCACCCAGCATTTGGAAACGGCCTTGCAATACCATGTCGTTACGCTATCGGGATGGCAAGACAAACCACACTTCCGCCAAACAGCAATCAGCCATATCATCAAAACGGTTCGTGCCCTTTATCGCCAGGGTGGGCTAGATGGACAAAATCGAGCATTGTCCATTGTCCCCGCTGAACTTATTCCCGAACTCCTGCCGCGCCTATAATGGCTCCCTAAGTACAGGGATGGTTCCTTGGGTACAAGCATGGTTCCCTGAGGACAGGACAAAACACAGAGAATCCCTAAATTTTGGGTTTTCGCACAGTGTCCGTACCACCTAAAATCAAAGGTTTTCGCACGGTGCTGATGTTTTGTCTTGTCCTTAGGATTGTTCCTTCGCTTCTGCTGTAGGCTTGTCGCAATTTATGGGTAATTTGAATGATGAGTGTGTGGCTTTGCGCACCTAGATTTTGCTCTGACGAGAGATTGTACTGGATAGGTTTGCGAATAGGGGGTGATTGCTGCTCGTTTTAACCATAACTATCACGGCTTATTTTAGGGATGCATCAGGCTAACTTGCACAATCTACCTTCACTCCCTGCATTGATTAGCTGACCCAGATCCACGACCCCTATGAATTGAGGTGGGGAATGCCACATGTCATCTTCCCGTCCCGGCTAACTGTACCGACGCGTATCTCGCCACAAAACATAAGACAGCGGATGCGACGAACCGTTATTCGCAATCGCCGTCCGCTAATGACGGCGATCGCGACCGCTGGCTGTGTGTTGGGAATGCGTTTTCTGTCTCTGCTGCAGCCCTTTGAGTTAGCGGCATTTGATACGTTTGTTCAACAACGACCCGACGCGTCTTCTGATTCTCGTATCGTTTTGGTGACCATCGATGACCCTGACATCGAGCAGATGGGAAGTTGGCCCCTCTCTGATGCAGACATGGCGATGGTGCTCGAAAAGATTCGCGATTACAACCCCCGACTCATTGGATTGGATATCTATCGAGATATTTCCGTTGGTGAAGGGCAGGCGGCGCTACAAGAGGTTTTTGCAACCACACCAAACCTGATTGGCATTGAAAAAATAGCCGATAACAGTAGTTTGGGGGTTCATCCTCCCGCGATTCTCGATCGTCGGGGACAGATCGGATTCAACAATGTCGTGCTTGATATCGATGGGCGAGTTCGCCGTTCTATTTTGTTCTGGCAGGTCGAGGAGGAGACTCACCGCAGCTTCGCGTTGCAGTTGGCATTAGCCTATCTTGAGGTGGAAGGCTACAGCATGGGCATTAGCCCTACGGATCCCAACAGCATTATGCTGGGGGAGACGCCCCTGCCGCCCCTAGCGTCGAGCAGCGGTAGTTACATTGGCGTGGATGCGGGCGGCTATCAGATTATGCATCTTCCCCACCAGTATTCCCATGCGTTTGAGCAGGTTTCCCTCACAGATCTGATGCAGGGAGAAGTGGATGCCGAGATGTTTCGCGATCGCATCGTCCTCATTGGTTCCACCGCAGCCAGTCTCAAAGACTTTTTCATGACCTCCAATACCGACAATCTGGGGGGGAGTGCCCGCCCGATTTCGGGGGTGGAGCTGCAAGGGCATTTCATCAGCCAATTGTTGAGTATCGCCTTGGATGGGCGATCGCCCGTGCGCGTCCTGTCAGACTCCCTAGAAGTTATCTGGATTTCAAGCTGGGCCTTCTTTGGGGTCGCCATCAGTTGGAAGCTGCGCCGCTCCAGACATGTTATTTGGTTGTTGCTGATCGTCTCAACCGGGTTGATTACCGCCTGTTACCTAGCATTTCTGAGCCATTGGTGGATTCCCCTGATTCCCGCGGTGCTCGCGCTGTGGGGCGGTGGGCTATCCATCATGCTGCATACGGCTTACTTGCAAGAGGAACTCAGAAAGTCCAAAGAGTTTTTGCAGTCGGTGATCGACACCATTCCTGATCCCGTGTTTGTAAAAGACCGCCTTCAGAATTGGGTTGTTCTGAACGATGCCTTCTCTCACTTTGTGGGACATGCCCCGGTCAACTTGCTCAACCAAAATGACTTCACCATTTTCCCCATCGACCAAGCCAAAAAGCTATTGGAACAGGATCTGCGCACCTTTGAAACAGGAGAATCGAGCGAAACCGAAGCGTCGCTGACAAACCTCAATGGCCACACCTATCAAGTGGCTGTGAAGCGATCGCTCCACAAAGATGCCGCTGGAAACCGCTTTCTGGTTGGCATTATTCACGACATCACTCGCCAAAAACAGGTGGAAGTTGAGTTGCGTCGCCAAACCGAAGAACTGGCTCGCACCAACGCCGAACTCAAGCGCAGCGAAGACCGCCTCCGTCATCTCGCTTATCATGATGGGCTAACGGGGCTGCCTAACCGCGACCTGTTTATGGAACAACTGGAACAATTTATTGCATGGGCCACTGAGCATGAAAGGCTTGTGTCGGTCTTATTCCTCGACCTGGATGGGTTCAAGCATATCAACGATACCTACGGCCATGCGGTGGGTGATTTGCTGCTCAAAGCCGTTGCCCGGCGGCTTTCTAATAGCCTACGGGGGAGCGATATTGTCGGGCGGTTTGGGGGCGATGAATTTGTGGTGCTGTTGCCGGGGATCCATTCCGCCGTTGATGTAGAAATTGTGGCGCGTAAGTTGGTAATGGCTCTGATGCAGCCCTTCATGCTGGATCAAAACCAGATTCAGGTGACAACCAGTATCGGAATCAGCCTTTATCCCAACCATGCCAAACATCCGAAGGAGTTGGTGGAGTATGCGGATCAGGCGATGTATCGCGCCAAGGAACTAGGCAAAAATCGCTATACACTGGCACAAAGCCACGTTGTCTGATGCTCTGCACCAGAGATTGACCAGACGGGCGTCTGATACGTAATATCAAATCCGGTTGAAGAATCCAACTATCGTTTGCGCCCGCTGCGTTGCAGCAGGCGCAAACGATAGTTGGGTTTTACGGCTATTGAACCGGGCTTGATATACCATGGCTTTACAGATTTAACGTAAGACTTCAATGGGAGGGTTGCCTGTGGTGCATCTAACCTCCCGCAAGCCTAATGACGAAAATGCGTGTAGTGATTGTAGGATGCGGGGTGGTAGGGGCGGCGATCGCCTATGAACTTTCCCTGCTTCCTTCGGTGCAAGTCACGGTGCTCGATCGTCAGCCTCCTGCCCAGGACTCGACGGGGGCAGCGCTGGGGGTGTTGATGGGCATCATCAGCCAGAAAACAAAGGGGCGTGCCTGGGAGATGCGGCAGGTCAGTTTGCGCTGCTACGAAACGCTGATTCCGGAACTGGAAGCGGCGACGGGAGAAACGATTCCCTACAATCGCCAAGGCATTTTGCTGCTGCGCCTCGATGCCAATGGGGCTGTTGCGGATGGTCATGACAATGGCGAGGCAAAGTGGCGATCGCTCATCGACCAGCGCCACAGGCAGGGTTGGCAGCTCGAAGCTTGGGACGCCGCCCTAGTGCAAGAGCGTTGCCCGCACGTTGCTCCAGTTGTTCCAGCCATCTATTCTCCGCAGGATCGGCAACTGCACCCAACCCAACTCACCCATGCCTTGGTCAAAGCGGCGCAGCAGAATGGCGTCACGTTTCACTTTGATGCCCCAGTGCAGGCTCTAGAGTGGGTTGCGGAGGGCGATCGCTCCCGCTGCACGGCTGTAAAAACGCCGCAACAGCGCTGGGCGGCTGATTGGGTCATTCTGTCGGCTGGGCTGGGAAGCTTGCCGCTATTGCAGGCGCAACCAGAGCCGCTGAGGTTGGTTCCGGTGTTGGGGCAGGCGCTCCAGGTCCGGTTGCCAAAGTCGATGGGGAATCCTGACTTTCAGCCTGTCATCACGGGGGATGACATCCACATTGTTCCGTTAGGAAATGCCGAATATTGGGTGGGGGCAACGGTGGAGTTTCCGCCCGATGGGGGTGAGCTAGTGGCGGATGAGGCAATGCTAGAGCAGGTTTGGCAGAGGGCGATCGCCCTTTGTCCGGCGCTCAAAGAGGCTACGATCCTGCGTACCTGGTCGGGTCGCCGTCCCCGCCCGACCAATCGCCCCGCCCCAGTTATCGATTACCTGACTGGAAGCACCAATGTTGTTCTGGCGACAGGGCATTACCGCAACGGTGTGTTGCTTGCGCCAGCCACTGCCGAAAAGGTCAAGGCGCTTTTAGCTTTGGCATAGGATGTTTGGCTCATATTTTGAAATCCCCGCAGCGCGGGGATTTCAAAATATGAGTGCTTAAGGGCAGGATGGACTGGTGCCCTGAGCAGAGTCGAAGGGCACCACCTTAGAGAACGCCCTTAGAGCTGGGAATGGTGTGGGCGCGGCGGGGATCGATTTCGAGAGCCATGCGGAGCGATCGCGCAAAGGCTTTGAAGGTGGCTTCGATGATGTGGTGGGAGTTGATGCCGTCGAGTTGGCGGATATGCAGCGTGATTTGTGAATGGTTGACGATCGCCACGAAGAACTCGCGCACCAGTTGGGTGTCGTAGGTGCCGACGCGCTGGGTGGGAATCTCTAGACCATAGCTGAGGTGGGGGCGTCCCGAGAAATCGAGTGCCACCTGCACCAGGGCTTCATCTAGGGGCGCAACGAAATGGCCGAAGCGGGTAATGCCCTTGCGATCGCCCACCGCCTTGGCCAGCGCCATACCCAACGTAATCCCCACATCCTCATTGCTGTGGTGGTCGTCGATATGCACATCACCCACGGATCGCACATCGAGATCCAGCAGTCCGTGGGATGCAATCTGATCTAGCATGTGATCCAGAAATGGCACCCCCGTTTCGGCATGGCAGTTGCCCTGCCCATCCAGATTGACGCTCACCTGCACATCGGTTTCCTTCGTTTTGCGAGAAACCGAGGCTGTGCGTTGGGGAAACGACACCTCAGAGGAAGTGGCCTCAGGAGAGATGGATTGGCGATCGCGCGTTTGCATAGGGCTTAGATGTGAAAACGTGTTACTTGATTCTAAGGGATATTCTCTGCCGCTCAAAGCGGCTCTCCTTCAGGCGGTTCGACTACATCCCCATGGTTTCGTAACCTGCATCCACATAGACGACCTGCCCCGTTACCCCACTCGACAGGTCGCTGCACAGAAATGCAGCCGTATTGCCCACTTCCTCCTGGGTCACGGTGCGACGGAGGGGTGCCACCTCTTCCACATGGTGAATCATGTCGAGAATGCCGCCCACTGCCGAAGAAGCCAAGGTGCGGATCGGCCCCGCCGAAATCGCATTGACTCGAATATTTTGCGGTCCCATTTCCGAGGCCAAGTAGCGCACATTCATTTCCAGTGCGGCTTTCGCAATCCCCATCACGTTGTAGTTGGGAATCACCCGCACACCGCCCACATAGGTCAGGGTGACGACCGACCCACCTTCTGTCATTAGGGGCTTGGCCGCGCGGCATAGTTGTACCAGAGAATAGGCACTCACTTCCATGGCGAGGTTGTAGCCTTCTCGGGATACTGTACTGAAGTCGCCCGTCAGATCATCTTTGTTGGCAAAGGCAAGGCAATGGATCAGAATATCGAGCTTTCCCCACTTTTCCTTTATGGTCTCGAAAGCGGCATTGACCTGCTCATCGTTCTGCACATTGCAGGGCACAAAAATGGAAGGGTTGAGGGGTTCGACGAGTTCCGACACTTTTTGCTTAAAGCGTCCTCGGTCGTCGGGGAGGTAGGTCACGCCTAGGTTAGCTCCAGCTTTGTGGAGTTGCTGGGCAATGCCCCAGGCGATGGAGCGATTGTTGGCAATCCCCGTCACAAGGGCATTTTTTCCGGTGAGATCCAACATAGAAACAAATGGGATAGAAACAAGTAGAGGATAAGCAAGCGCCCTCAAGAATACAGGAAAGCGGGCATCGCGAATAGGGGCGTTGTGAGGCAGGAGTTCGCTCTTTTTAGCTTGCACTTAGGAAAATTTCTGATTCGTTTGCAGGACTATGCAGCATGATGAAGGGCAACTATTGCAAGAGCGTTTAGGAAGCTAAAGGTTCTTTCTATTTTCTTGGGAGTTTCTTGGGAGGGTAGATGCGATGCATCCGCCATCTCATTGGAGGTTCACTTGCATTGGATGAAACCTGCATCGGATGAAACAGATAGTAAAAATCTATCGAGTCCGATTAAGTAGAGAGATAGAATGTAATTTCTAATACAAAAACTCATTCTAAAGTTAGTTTAAGTGGTCTAAAGTCAAATTCATGTAAGGGTTTCGCCCTCGCAAGATAATTGGCAAGCAAGCGGATAGGCAAGAGCGGGACAAGGGAATGGTAGTGTCACAGGATAAGCCTCTGGCAGATGTCTTCCGGCAACTAAGCGGTGGGGTCTTCCCGCCGATGGTTGAGTCGTTTGACCGGGGTAAAACAATCTTCTTCCCAGGGGATCCAGCCGAACGGGTTTACTTTTTGCTCAAGGGCGCGGTCAAGCTCTCGCGGGTCTACGAAGCGGGCGAAGAAATCACCGTTGCTCTATTACGAGAAAATAGCGTTTTTGGGGTGCTGTCGCTCATCACTGGGCAGCGAGCCGATCGCTTTTACCATGCGGTGGCCTTCACGCCAGCGGATTTGCTCTCTGTTCCCATTGAGCAGGTGGAGAAGGCGCTTCAAGAGCACCCCGAACTTTCGATGCTGATGCTGAAGGGGCTCTCCTCTCGGATTCTGCAAACCGAAATGATGATCGAAACCCTGGCCCACCGGGATATGGGGTCGCGGTTGGTGAGCTTTTTGCTGATTCTCTGCCGCGATTTTGGGGTGCCGACGCCAGAGGGCATCATGATTGACCTGAAGCTGTCGCACCAGGCGATCGCCGAAGCCATTGGTTCGACCCGAGTGACGGTGACCCGGTTGCTGGGCGAACTGCGCTCCGACAAGATGATTTCGATTCACAAAAAGAAGATCACGGTCTACAACCCCGTTGCCCTCAGCCAGCAGTTCACCTAGGCATCTCTGTATGGATATGGATCCGCATGGATAGATGGGGGATGAGGCAACGGGACGTCCAACACTTTGCAACTCCTCGTTTCACTTTTAGTGATTCAACAGCAAACTCCCTATGGAATGCAGTAGTCTGTAGCTGTGTTGGGCGTTGCCGAAGATGACCACAGGACTGGTTTTGATTGCGGCGATTTTGGTATTGGGCGGGGTGATTGCAACGGTTGGCGATCGCCTCGGCATGCGCGTGGGAAAATCGCGCCTCAGCCTGTTCCGGTTGCGTCCACGCCAAACGGCTACCCTGATCACCATCATGACGGGCATTGTGATTTCCGCCGTTACGTTCGGCATCCTGTTCGCGATCAGCGATCAGCTCCGCACGGGGGTATTCGAGCTAGGGGAAATCCAAGAAGATTTGGCCAATGCCCGGACGGATCTGCAATCCGCCCAACGGGAACAGGAGGAAGTGCAGCGGGAGCGGGATCGAGCGTTGCGACAGCGGCAAACAGCCCGACAGCAGTTGCGCGACATTAATGAAACCTTGCAAGGGGCGATCGCCCAGAACCGTGCCCGCGAGGAACAATTGCAGGCCACCAATCGACGGTTAGAAAATACCCAGGGTGAGCTGCGCGAGATTGAAACCAATTTTCGGCAGGCTCAGTCGCGATTGGGAGACGTGACGCAGCAGGCCAACCAACTCCGCTCTGAGATTACTCAGTTGCAGCGCGATCGCGAAACCCAGATTGCCGAACGGGAGCAAGAAATTGCGGCGCGCGATCGCGAGATTGCCCGCCGTGAGGTTCAGTTGCGAGATTTGGAGGCTCAGCAGCGATCGCTCGAACAGGCCGTTGCTGAGCTAGAGGAAGAATTTCAGGGGTTACGCCAGGGCAATGTCGCCCTTTTCCGCAACCGATCCTTGGCCTCGAACCTCGTTCGCGTTGCCGACCCTGACTTGGCACCCCAGCTTGTCCTGGAACTGTTTCAAGAGGCCAATCAAATAGCGCTGACCCAGATTGTGCCGGGAGCCACCACCGTTAACCAGCAGGTTTTGAATGTATCCAATGCTCAGCTTGAGCAACTGGCGCGACAGCTGGTGGATGGGCAGGAATACGTGGTGCAAATCTTGTCGGGGGGCAATTATGTCGTTGGGGAACCTTGCGTATTGGCCGGGGAACGCTGTATCGATGTTTTTGTAGCCGTAACGCCCAATGAAGTGTTGGTGCCCCCGGATACCATCCTTGCCAACGTGACGATTAACCCCAGTCAATTTAATTTTGCGGGTCTGACCGAGCAATATTACTTGCTGGTGCGCACGGCTCAGTTTCGTTTGCGGCAGGCAGGGGTTGTGACGGAGACGCAGCTCCAAGTCGCCGATGGCCGGACTGAGACGGTGGGCGATTTTCTGCAAACGCTCCAGGCCTACGATCGCCCGGTGGACGTGCAACTGCGCTCTACTAATCCGATTCTCGCGGCCAGTCGAGCGCCCGTTGTGTTGCAACTTGTCGCTATTCAGGACGGGCAGGAGCTTTTTCATACATAGAGGTTCTCAGACCTCGTTTTTTGGTATTGCTAGCTGAAGGTATGATTTTTTTCGAGAAGCGGCGTATCCACGCCGCTTCTCGAAAAAATCACACTCGGATTCTGCAACCCCCGTTTTTTCAGTGTAGAGATTAGAGATAGAGTTTTTCAGCCATAGAGAAGGACAAGCTGATTTATGTGCGATCGCCTATCCCCCCCAACCCAACCAACGGTCATCTTGGGCTTTGATCCGGGGCGCGACAAGTGTGGGGTGGCGATTCGCGATAGCGAGGGGAATATGACGTGGCATGAGGTCATCCCTGCGACGGAGGCAACGGCTTGTCTTCCCAAAATATGCCAAGACTATGGAGTGTCTCTGGTGGTGATGGGGAACCAGACGACGGCTCGGCAATGGCAAGAGAGGCTGACAACGGTTCTCCCGGAGGCGCTGCCCATTGTCTTGGTGGATGAGCGAAATAGTACTTTGGAAGCGCGCGATCGCTACTGGCAACTGTATCCCGCTAAGGGACTGCAAGCCCTGGTTCCCCAAAGCTTACGGTCGATTCCCCGCCCCATTGATGACATCGTGGCCATTCTGCTAATCGAGCGCTATCTTCACTGTGCAGGATCGGACAGCGACAGTTAACGTCAGTCCCTTTAGTAGACTTTTCAGGTTAACCCGCAATTTATTTGGGTATTGCTGGCTGAGGGTATGATTTTTTTCGAGAAGCGGCGTGGATACGCCGCTTCTCGAAAAAAATCATATTTGGATTCTGCAACCCCTTTATTTGCGGGCGGATAGACGGTTAGAGGCAAGGATTGGGTCGACGTCTTTGCAGGTGAGTAATAGCTAGCTAGCAATTCTCATTTTGGAACATTTGCCGTTCAGGCTGAGCTTGTCGAAGCCTGTTCACCCTTTCAGCCTGAACGGCATTTTATAAACCAACAAAGCCATAGTGAGAATTGCTGATGGCTAGCGGGAAGGCCTGTGAAACCTGTAAAGATGTGTATCAGTGCTGTATCGCAAAATACTGAAGATCGAGGTGATTATTTCTACTTAGCGCTTAGGACTTGGGCAATAAGTTCAGTTAATAAGTAACTTTACTTATTGAAACTTTACACAAAGGGGGGATGTCGGGGGATAATAGGATCAGACCCGATAATCTCTGTAGGAGGTATGGCGATGGTAGCGACAGTTGAGCGTACAAAGAAGCGGCTGACTCTACAATGTGCCGATATTGCGCAAGACACCACCACCATCCGATCCCAGGATTGGGATCGCGATCGCTTCGACATCGAGTTCGAGTTGCAAAACGGTACAACCTACAATGCGTTTCTCATTCGGGGCGAGAAGGTGGCGTTGGTCGATACCTCCCACGAGAAATTTCGCGAGAGCTTCCTCCCGCAACTACAGGAGCTGATTGATCCCCAGGAGATTGACTATCTCATCGTCAGCCACACCGAGCCAGATCACAGTGGTTTGATTGGAGATGTTTTGGCGCTCAACCCCAACATCACCGTGGTGGGCGCAAAGGTGGCGCTGCAATTCTTGCAAGACCTGGTGCATCAGCCCTTCAATCAGCAGATTGTGAAGCAGGGCAGTCAGCTAGATTTGGGGAATGGCCATTTGCTGGAGTTTCTCTCCGCCCCCAATCTGCACTGGCCTGACACGATCTTCACCTATGACCACGGCACGCAAACTCTTTTCACCTGCGATGCCTTTGGAATGCACTATTGCGACGACTTCGTTTACGACGAAGACCTAGAGCTGATTCAGCCCGACTACAAGCTTTACTACGATTGCCTAATGGGGCCAAATGCTCGCTCGGTGCTGTCGGCGCTGAAGCGGATGGAGAAGCTGCCTGCGCCTCCGACGACGATCGCCACGGGGCATGGGCCGTTGCTCAAACTGCACTTGCCGGAGCTAGTGGAACAATACCGCACCTGGAGCCAAGCGCGGGTCAAAACCGAGAAGACGGTGGCGCTGTTCTATGCCGATGGCTATGGCGTCAGTCATGAGCTGGCGGAGGCGATCGCCCACGGGATTCGCAAAACCGATGTGCAGGTGGATGTGCTTGACCTGTGCTCCACAGACATTCAGGAAGCGCGGGAAGCGGTGGATATGGCCTCGGGTGTGGTAATTGGGATGCCGCCCCAGTCCGGGGAGCGTGCCACCGAAATCCAGGCGGTGCTCAGCACGATTCTGGCCGCAGTTCGCGCGAAGCAATCCGTTGGCTTGTTTGAGAGCGGCGGTGGCGACGATGAGTCGGTCTATCCCCTGCGAAACCAGTTGCAGGAATTGGGGGCTGTAGAGGCATTCCCGCCGGTTCTGGTGAAGCAGGCACTGGATGCCTCCATGCTCCAACTCTGCGATGAGGCGGGCACGGACTTGGGACAATGGCTAACGCGCGATCGCGCGGTCAAGCAAATGAAAGCGCTGGACAATGACCTGGACAAGGCTCTGGGACGCCTCAGCGGTGGCCTCTACATCATTACTGCCAGCAAGGGCGAAACCTCCAGCGCGATGCTGGCATCTTGGGTGTCTCAAGCCAGCATCAAACCCCTGGGTATCACGATTGCGGTGGCAAAAGACCGGGCGATCGAGTCCTTTATGCATGTGGGCGATCGCTTCGTCCTCAATGTGCTGGAGGAAGGCAACTACCAAAACCTGATGAAGCACTTCCTGAAGCGCTTTGCCCCCGGTGCCGACCGTTTTGCTGATGTGAAAACCTATCCTGCCGGCAATGGCTCTCCCATCCTGGGCGATGCCCTGGCTTACCTGGAGTGCGAAGTCGTCAGCCGGATGGAATGCACCGACCACTGGATTGTCTACAGCGTTGTCGATGCGGGTCGCGTGTCTAAGCCTGATTCGTTGACCGCTGTCCACCATCGCAAAGTTGGCAACCACTATTAATTGTGTGGTCCGTAGGATGCGTTATTTATTCGCTAACGCATCCACCCTCTAACTTGAATTGAGAGAAGGCAATGAAGTTCAATGTCGTGCTTGACCGTGACGAAGATGGAGTGTGGGTCGTGGAATGCCCGAGTGTTCCTGGTTGTGTAAGTCAGGGACAGACAAAGGCAGAAGCTCTCGAAAATATTAGAGAGGCGATCGCCCTTTGCCTAGAAGTCAGGGCAGAAAAAGGGTTGCCATTGACAGTTGAAACCCATCAAGTTGAGGTTCTGGTGTAGAGATGGGATCCTCTCTGCCTGTATTGAGTGGACGTGAGGTTGTCCGTGTATTTGAACAATTGGGCTGGCAGGTTGTTCGTCAAAGGGGAAGCCACATCATCATGGTCAAAGAGGGTGAAATAGCCACCCTTTCTGTACCAGATCATCGAGAAGTTGCAAAAGGAACATTGAGAAGTCTCATTCGCTCTGCGGGTTTAACTGTGAAGGAATTTACGGATGCGCTTGAAAACTGATCATTCCTCAAGGATGTCGCCTCTAAGTTCATCCCAAGCTCAAAACTCAAACTTCAAAACTGAAAGCTAACGCTCAGGAGGGTTCAATGACGACAGCCACAAGACCACGGGATGTGCAGGTCGCAGAGGTGGGGGCAAACACGATGGTGCTGCGATCGCGCACCTGGGATCGGCTCAAGTTTGAGATAGAGTATGCTCGACAGAAAGGCACCACTGCCAACACCTACCTGATTCAAGCCGATCGCATTGCTGTGATTGACCCACCCGGCGAATCCTTTACCGAAATTTTCCTCAAAGAGTTGAGCCTGCAAGCGTATCTGCAAAAGATTGACTATGTGATTTTGAGCCACGTCAATCTCAATCGGGCGGCGACGCTGACGGCCTTGCTGGAGCGCGCGCCGCAAATTACCTTTGTGTGCTCGAAGCCGGGGGCGATCGCCCTCAAAGCGGCGTTTCCTGATCGCGAGTTGAATATCAACGTCGTGCGCGGTGATGAGGTGCTGGATTTGGGGCAAGGCCATGAGCTACGGTTTGCCTTTGTGCCGACGCCGCGCCACCCCGGTGCCCTCTGCACCTTCGACTCGGCCACTCGCATTCTCTATACCGACAAACTCTTCGGCGTGCATCTGTGCGATGACCCGGTGTTTGACGAGAATTGGAAAGACCTGGGAGACGATCGTCGCTACTACTTCGACTGCCTCCATGCCAGCCAAGCCAAGCAGGTGGAAACGGCACTAGACCGGATCTCGCCCTTCAATGCTCGGATCTATGCGCCGGGGCATGGCCCGGTGGTGCGGTTTAGCTTTAGCCGCCTGGGACTGGATTATCGCGATTGGTGCGAGGAGCAGAAAAACCAGGAAACCCTGGTGACGATGCTCTATGCCTCGGCCTATGGCAATACGGCGGCGATGGCGGGGGCGATCGCCCATGGCCTCACCGAAGCGGGCGTCGCAGTCGAGTCTATCAACTGCGAATTTGCTGACCCCAAGGACATCACCAGCGCAGTGGAGAAAAGCGACGGCTTTATCTTCGGCTCTCCCACCCTGGCAGGTCATGCGCCGACCCAAATCCAAACAGCGCTGGGGCTGGTGCTATCCACTGCGGCGAAGAACAAGCTGGCGGGCGTTTTCGGCTCCTATGGCTGGAGCGGGGAAGCGGTGGATATGCTGGAAAGCCGCTTGCAGGATGCAGGCTTTACCCTGGGTTTCGATACCCTGCGGGTCAAGTTCAAGCCCACAGATGCGGTGCTGAACGAGTGCGAAACCGCTGGGGAAACTTTTGCCCAAACCCTGCGCAAGACCCGCAAGACCCGCACCTCTGTCCAACCCGGGCTGAATGTGCAGGGCGATCGCACGGAACAAGCGGTTGGCCGCATCGTCGGCTCTCTCTGCGTCCTCACCCTGAACCAAGACAACACCCCGGTCGGGCTGCTCACCTCCTGGGTCTCCCAGGCCACCTTCGCGCCTCCCGGCCTGACGATCGCCCTCCCCTTCGACCAGGCGGAGGAACTGCTGCCCCAAAATGGCGCACCCTTTGTCCTCAACGTCCTCAAGGAAGGCCGCAATGTGCGCCGCAGCTTCCAAAAGGCGATCGCCCCCGGTGAAAACCGCTTCATCAACCTCGCCACCCACCCGGCCACTAACGGCTGCCCCGTCCTGGATGATGCTCTCGCCTACATGGAATGCAAAGTGCAAAACCGGATGAAGTGCCACGACCACTGGCTGCTCTACGCCACCATCGACAATGGCAAAGTCCTTGAACCCACAGGCGTGACCGCCGTGCAGCACCGCAAGTCTGCAACCTATTGAGGGGAGTGGGCGATCGCTCATCGCTAGGAGTTGAGGCACCCGGTCCCTTTGGCTCAAGGCACCCGGTCCCTATCAAAATGGTTGCAACAGCGAGAGCTAGGGCTAAGGGACCGGGTGCCTGACGCGTTGCATCGCCATCATCGCCCAGCGAGGATTTGAGCGGCAGTAAGGGAAAGATTGGGGAAGAGGGGCGATCGCACAACATCTTCACCCCGCAGCTCGATGGCATCGTAGAACCCATGGTCGAGAACGCAAGGGGTCAGGGTTTGAGCGATTGGGTCAACAAGCAATGGTTGCAAATCTGCGCTGGAGCTGAAACTAAAGATCTTCGACTTCTAGCAGCTGCTAACGCCAGAGCCATCAACCTCTCGCAGAAGTCGAAGATCTGAACCCGCCCCCCCATCCAAAATCTAAAATCCGACTGGTTTCCCTCAAGCATTTTCCAACAGGATTTCCTCAAGAGAATTGGGACTTCTTTCACTAAGGTATAGCACCTCAATACCCACAACTTTGCCCTCAGTGTTGTAGTCAAGAATAATCCCTTCGCTGACTTCCTCGGATTCGGCGATCGCCGACTTATCCAAACGCAAGTAAAGGGCATCATCTGCTTTATGAACCACTAATCTCATTTCACCCTCCTGCTGCAACAGAGATCTTCGACTTCTGCAAGAGGTTGATGGCTCTGGCGTTAGCGGCTGCTAGAAGTCGAAGATCTGAACCCATACCCCAATCCAAAATCTAAAATTATCTCACTCGCCTCTGGGTGGAATACTGCAAATCGCTCTATCGCTATCGCTCACCTCTGGGTTGGTGGTCAAATAGTCGCGCAACCAATCGCACCCCAACTCAATCAACCCCTCTAGATCATAAACCTGCCACAGGCGGGCGGTGCCGTCGGATGGGGCGGTGACGAGCTGCTGACCATCGGGGCTAAAACTCACGCTATTGACCCGGCCTTGATGACCAACAAATTCTTGCAACAGCGTGCCGTCCCGCAACCACAGCCGCGTTATTCCGTCTTCGGAGGCGGTGGCGAGCTGCTGCCCATTGGAGCTAAAACTCACGCTCCAGACCCTGCCTTGATGACCGACGAATTCTTGAACAAGCGTCCCGTCCCGCGCCCACAGCCGCGCCGTGCCGTCATCGGCAGCGGTGGCTATCTGCTGGCCATCGGGGCTAAAACTCACGCTATTGATCCAGCCTCGATGACCGACAAATTCTTGAACAAGCGTTCCGTCCCGCGTCCACAGTCGCGCTGTGCCGTCTTCAGAGGCGGTAGCGAGTTGCTGGCCATCGGGGCTAAAACTCACGCTATTGATCCAGCCTTGATGACCGACGAATTCTTGCATAAGCGTTCCGTCCCGCGTCCACAGCCGCGCCGTGCCGTCTTCGGAAGCGGTAGCGAGTTGCTGACCATCGGGGCTAAAACTCACGCTATTGACCCAGCCTTGATGACCGACAAATTCTTGAACAAGTGTTCCGTCGCGCGTCCACAGCCGCGCCGTGCCGTCTTCGGAGGCGGTAGCGAGTTGTTGGCCATCGGGGCTAAAACTCACGCTCCAGACACTGCCTTGATGGCCGACGAATTCTCGCACAAGCGTTCTGTCGCGCGTCCACAGGCGGGCGGTGCCGTCACCGGAGGCGGTAGCGAGTTGCTCTCCATCAGGGCTAAAACTCACGCTACTGACATCGCCTTGATGGCCGACGAAGAATTCTTGGAAAAAGGGGTGTTGCTGGTTGAGAGTATGAATTTTTTCCGAGAAGGGGGGCGCTGCCCCCCTTCTCGGAAAAAATTCATACTTGGATCCTGCATCCCCGAAAAAAGAACTATTCCGTGACCACAGCCGCGTTATTCCGTCATCGGAGGCGGTGGCGAGCTGCTGCCCATCAGGGCTAAAACTCACGCTATAGACCCTGCCTTGATGACCGACAAATTCTTGAACAAGCGTCCCGTCCCGCGCCCACAGCCGCGCCGTGCTGTCTTCGGCAGCGGTGGCGAGCTGCTGCCCATCAGGGCTAAAACTCACGCTTGAGACACCGCCTTGATGACCGACAAATTCTTGAACAAGCGTTCCGTCCCGTGTCCACAGTCGTGCCGTGCCGTCTTCAGAGGCGGTAGCGAGCTGCTGGCCATCGGGGCTAAAACTCACGCTATTGACCCAGCCTTGATGACCGACAAATTCTTGAATAAGCGTTCCGTCGCGCGCCCAAAGCCGCGCCGTGCTGTCTTCGGAGGCAGTGGCGAGCTGCTGGCCATCGGGGCTAAAACTCACGCTACTGACCCAGCCTTGATGACCGACAAATTCTTGAACAAGCGTTCCGTCGCGCGCCCACAGCCGCGCTGTGCTGTCTTCGGAGACGGTAGCGAGCTGCTGGCCATCGGGGCTAAAACTCACGCTACTGACCCTGCCTTGATGACCGACGAATTCTCGCACAAGCCTTCCGTCCTGCGCCCACAGGGCGGTGCCGTCGGTTGCGGCGGTGGCGAGTTGCTGGCCATCGGGGCTAAAACTCACGCTCCAGACACTACCTTGATGGCCGACGAATTCATTTTGTTGAATAAATCCGGGTCGATTGTCATTGCCATAAAGCATTTGTTGCAAGCTGAAGATAGGACTATAGGTACGGTATTCCGATAGAGGCGCACTACCCACTTGCTTTCGAAGGTTATCTCCTGCCTGCATTGCCGCTAAAATGCCATCCAGATGTTGTCCTTGCTGAAAGCGGCGTAAGGTAGAATTTCCCAGGCGTTCGATTGCTGTTGCCTCTCTCACTCGTGTCAGGAATCTTATCCCCGCACTCACAGACACAATGCTGGCAATGCTCAATCCCGTGAAAATGAATGTGCTTGCCAGGGTGAGCCATTTTGTTTGCCGTTTGGCTTTGCTTAGAACTTGCTTCGCTTCCTTGAGTTCTAAGTTGATGGCGACATTTTCCTGCTCCATCTCCGCTAGTCGTTCTTTGAGGCGTTCGACATCCGTCTGTCGCTGCTTGCGAATGAATTCGGCGATGTAGTCGTGGACGAGTTGGTAGCGCCCTTCAGGCTCTTCGGGGAGGAAGACGCCGATACCGGAGCCGCAGATAACGCGCAGCACCAGGTCGAGGGGGGCGAGGGGTTCGGCTTCAGCGATGTCGGCAGTACTCAAAGTCCCCCTTGATAAGGGGGATTTAGGGGGATCGTTCGGGTTTGGAGGCTGGGGAGGATCCCCCCTTGATCCCCCCTTATTAAGGGGGGGTGTAGGCTCTGCATTGGCACTCAAAGTCCCCCTTAATAAGGGGGATTTAGGGGGATCGTCCGAGGATTGAGTCCCTTGGAGATCCCCCCTCAGTCCCCCCTTGATAAGGGGGGAAGTGGGTTCTGCGAACGCCTCTTGGGGAAGCAGCGTCGCGAGTTCTTTTTCTAGCTCCGATCGCGTCTTCAGGGGGCGAGTGCCGCGCTCATCGGTCAGCAGGAAGAGGACGAAGCTGGCCAGTTGGCTATGTTCGGCGCAATCCCTATAGACCTCCTCCAGGTAGCGTTCCACCAGCACTTCCGGTGGTCGCTCTCCCAGGGCTTGATAAGCATTCAGGGTGGAAATGTTCTCCGTTTGGAGTTGGGCACCGACGATCTGCATTTCGATGGGGCGCACTTCTTTGAGGGAGCCGCCCAGATCTTCGACTAGGCGATCGATCAGGTCGGGGGCGAGGCTGAAGCGTGAGCGGTGGGTGAGGTCTTGGATGGTGGCACGGGCGTCGGTGAGGGAAAGGTTGCCGAGGGGGTAGAGTACCTGCCGTCCCAGGATGTCGTGCCCGATCGCCCCCATATAGTTCGAGCGGTTCGCTTCCAGCAGGTAGTGAATGTAGTCTTCCCGCAGCGACAGCACCACCTTGACATCGGGGATATCGAGGCAGTTGCCAAGGAACTCGAAGAACTCGCGCCATTGCAGGCGATCGGGGTAGGCGAAGAAGAATTCCTCAAACTGGTCGAAGATGAGGACGCTACGGAAGCGGACGACCTCCTGGGGGTTGCGATAGCGCTGCTGGAAGTAGGCGAGGATAGGGTCGAGGGTGGGCTGCGTGTGTTCGCCCGTCGGACGCTCGGCCAGGGGTTCCTTCAGCCGTTCTAGCTCCTGCGCCAGTTGCGCCCAAAACTCCTCCATCCAACTGGTGTATTGCCGAAACACCAGGGTGAGGTTGTCCTTGGTGCCGATGGGTTGTTGTTTCAGTGCCGGAATTAGCCCTGCATTGACCAGGGAGCTTTTGCCCACCCCAGAGGAACCGTGGATCACCACCAGCTTGTAGTCGTTGCGGCCAATGCGTTCGAGCAACCGTTCGAGGTCGCGCTTCCGTCCCGAGGCTTCGATTTCGGGGGCGACGCCATAGAGGTCGTCGATGGTCTGCACGGTGCGTCCCAGGCGTCCGGCTCCCACAAAGGCGCGAATCCCCGCATCTTTTTCGACTTCTAGCCGCTTCTGCTTGGTTTTGAACGCCTCCAGATATCGCCCCTGCTCCCAGTACAAGTCGCGCAGGGTATTGAGGATGCGGCAATAGGTGAGGGGATGCCGCCGATCGCCCCATCGTTGTGCTTCTTGCAGTAGGGCGATCGCCCGTTCTGGATTCCCCAACGCACGTTCGGCCTCAGCCAAGTGCAACCGATATAGCCCGTGCAACCAGGCTTTGTTGGGCGGCAAGTTGTCTAGCAGGTCAAGGGCTTGGGTGGCAAACTGTTGGGTTTCTGCCCACTGCTCCCGCTCCAAATGCACCCGCGACAAAAAGCCATAGTCTTGGGCTAGTTTGAGCGGATCGTTGTAGGTGCGGTGCAGTTCCAGAGCGCGCTGGGTCTGGGCTTCCAGGGTGTCCCAGTCTTCCACCCGCGTCAACACCCGCTGAAAGGGCGTCAGACATTTGGCCACCAAGTCGGGGCGATCGCCCAATTCAAACAGGCGAATGGCCTCTTCGAGGGGTCGCCGTGCTTCTGTCCACTGGTCGTTGCTAATGTCGTTTCCCCGGCGGCGTTGCTGGTCGCACACCCATTCCAGGTGTCGTCCTAAAAAGAAGTGCGCCAGTCCAGCCCGGAGGTTATCCTCCGGTTGAACGGTGCCCGTCGCCAAATGCTGCGCCCAAAAATCGACACTGTGCCGAAAATTCTGTTGCGCTGCTGCTAGATTCGGTGGTCGAATGTCGCCTTGCTGAAAGGCGATCGCCAACCGCAGCATCGCTTCTGCCTCGGGTTCCAGAGTTAGCTCTTGGCGCTGAAAGTCTTTCAGGGCGAGGGGCAATTCTGCGGGTCGAAACATGCCCCAACGGGGCAATTGTTGCAGAATGGGAGCCAGGGGAAGCGTCGTCTGTTCCAGCAATGCCTCCGATACCTGCTCAGCCGTTTGGTGCAGGGCTGCTTGCAGCGCATCGGGGGCGATCGCCAAATCGGTGGTTCCTGGCGACCAACTGGCGATATTGGGCGCTTGTCGGGTGAAGTGGATGTAGTGATCGTCATCCAGCCACAGCACCAAGGGAAAGTGGAAGTTCTTGCGAAACTCCTCCCGCGCATTTTCCGTTGCCCCCAGCACTTCGTCTAGGTTAGCGACTTGCTCGATGCCCAACACCATCAGCGCTTGGGGGGGACGATCGCCCACGGCCTGCTGGATGCTGGTGTAGAGGTTCTGCGCCGATGCTTCTAGGGTGATGCGTTCTAGTTCTAGGTCATAGCTGTCGCGGCAAATGTCTTGCAACTGCGTCGCCAACTGTTCCTGCACCTGCCGATAGCGGCAGCGCACCAAGTGCAGCGAAAAC
>JBCBSL010000026.1:0-24559 GCA_039819145.1 Cyanobacteria bacterium J06638_22 | reverse complement strand
CCACGAGGCTGTGGCGATCGCTCGATACTTCCGTGACCTCTCCCGTGCCAGGGATGCCTTCGCGCTCCATTGCTTCCGAAAAAATGCCAGTGGGATGACGCAGGTGATGCTGCGATTGGCACAGCTCTGGAAGGGGTTTGATCTGTCGCTCACCACGGAAGCGTATCTCGATCGCTACTTCACAGATGACAAGCTCAAAGCCTTGCTGGCTTCGCAATGGCTCACCTACGGGGTTCCGCCTAGCCAGAGTCCCTTTGCGCTCCATGCAACAATCGCCAGCCATTATCTTGATGGTGCGTACTATCCTATCGGTGGTGCCGAAACCATTGCCCAGAGCATCATTCCCATCATTGAAGCGCAGGGTGGCAAGGTGCTAGTGAGCCGTGAGGTGACAGAGATTTTGATGGAGGAAGGGCGAGCGATCGGCGTGCGGGTTCGGAATTTTCGCACCAGTCGTCAAACTGATGCACAGGACCCTTCCGAAGCCCAGGAAACCTATTTCGCCCCTGTCATTATTTCCAATGTTGGTGCGGCGAATACCTATCTGAAATTGTTGCCGTCTGATGTACCCATCCCATTCCGTGAGTCACTCAAGCGCTACATGGAGCACCATCATCCGGCAACCACAGTCTGCTTGTATGTCGGCTTTTCCAAAGACCCCCGACAGCTAGGGTTTAAGGGCGAAAACCACTGGATTTATGAGCAGTTCGATCATGAGGCGATCGCCCACCATACTGACCAACTGCTTCAAGGCCAGCCGCAGCAAATCTATCTCTCCTTCCCATCGTTAAAAGATCCTACGGCGCAGAAGCATACGGCTGAGCTACTGAGTCAAGTCGACTACAGTGCGTTTGCTCCTTGGAAAGACCAACCCTGGTTGCATCGGGGTACCGACTACCAAGCGCTCAAAGCACGGATCACGGAAGGGTTATTGGCAACCGTCGATCGCCACTATCCTGGCTTTGCCGATTTGGTGGACTATGCCGAACTCTCCACACCCCTGACCAATGAACATTTTACAGCCCATCCCCAAGGGGCTATCTACGGGTTGCCGGTGTCACCCGAGCGCTTCTTGCCCGAAAATGCTGCTTGGATGCGGGCTAAAACCCCCATTCCTGGCCTGTATCTCACGGGAGTTGACCTTTATGTTGGTGGAATTGTCTCTGCAATGTTCAGTGGGTTGATGACGGTGAGTCAGATACCTGATGGGATGGCGCTACCTGCAATTTTTTCCCAGGCGGTTCAGCAGCAGATGCAGGCGAAGCAGGAGAAACAGCAGGACGGATGTAACGCGCCTAACGTGGCAAATTCGACGGTGTAACGTTCAGTGATATAGCGCTACGCGCTGAGGTAAAACCCAATTATTGTTTGTGGCCGCTGCACTGCAGCGGCCACAAACAATAATTAGGTTCGTCAACCGGATTTGATATGCGGTGGTGATGACAGCTCCGAGCCAAAAATTGGGAGACTAGAAAGCCCGGGCGATCGCGCGATCGCCCGGGCTTTGGTGAAGACAGGGTGTTCAGAATCGGTTTCTATCCGATAAGTCTTGCGACTACCCCCTAGCCAACATTGGAGGTTTCGCCCACCATCACATCCAAACGGTCATCGGCCTCGGGACGCAGAATATTGCTAAGGATGCGCTCGGGACGCTGCTCATACTTCCAGGCGAAGGCATGGCGGAAAGCGGCCTCCTGGCATGCCTGAAGTTGCTGGAAGCTGATGATGTCCTGGGTCAACAGCGATTCGTACTCAAACGGCAGTCGAACATTGTGTAACCCAGCGTTGTCGGTGCAGATAGCGATATCGACACCCGCTTCGAAGCAGCGATCGAATACCACCTTGAGTTGTTGCAAATCATCGAGGGTTCCCGTTTTTAGATAAGTGGTGGGACAGACCTCTAGACACTGGCCGTGCTCGGCCAACTGCGGGAGTAACTCGGGATAATGCAGCGGGATTTGAATCCCATGCCCAATCCGCATCAGGTAGGGGAGTAGCTCGGGATACGCTCCCTCTTCTGTTTCGTAGAGGTGGCCGGTGGTGTTGACACCCCGCTGACGGGCGTAGTCGTAGAGCTTGACATACTCATCGAGGCGATCGCGATAGTGTGCATCCCCGCCTGCTAGATCCACCGCGCAGACGTAATGGGGATTGGCGACAGCCAAATCAACGATCGCACGGTTCACCTCATAGGACAGGCGCGAGTGCATACAGAGAATTTGGCTCATCTCGATGGGATATTCCCCAATCTGGCTGGCCTTGCCCACAATGTCGACAATTTCCGACATCTTCTCAATCCGCTCCGACTGACTGAGATGCTCTGGTGTCCGTAGATAGGGCGTATAACGCAACTCCAGATAGGCCAGATTTTCAAATACATACGCTCCGCGCATCAGGCGATAGACAAAATAGGGCAGCGTCGCCTCGGTCTGCACACTTTCCACCATCGTGTGCAATTCCAAATACTCATCCAGTGTGTTGCGAGGGCGGGTATAGAAATCCTCAAAGTCGTAATAATCGGGGAAGTTAGCGATTAAGTCAGAGCGATTGCGTTGGAAATATCGCCACAAAACGCGGGGAACGACGGAGCCACCCAAATGTCGGTGCAATTCAGCGTATAGAGCCACAAGAAAACCTCTCTGCTTGAAATAGATTGAACTGCTGTGAAGATTTGCGATGTATCTATGGAAGTTGATTGCTGGAATTCGCGCTTTGTTGGGATGGATGAAATGGATAAACTCATCCCCAACACAGGGGGGTTGTGTTGGTTGTAGGACGGGATACGCGCTCGTCTTGAAGACAAAGGAGAAGACACCTCCTAAGCGGACTCCTTCCAACGCCTACAAAATCAGGGTTCTTTCGGTATTCCTGGATATAGTTGAATGCGCGGCGCATCACTATCCCATCGGAATCTAACGACCTGATCGAGCGAAAATCTGTGAATAAAAGGTACGCGCAAAAGCAGCGTTGACAGCATCGACATTGACTGTCGATAATGGTTGTTTGCGTGTAATTTGATTAATCTTAGCAAGTTTAGAGCCTTGGCAAACGTAGTCGTAATTGGTGCCCAATGGGGCGACGAGGGAAAAGGCAAAATTACCGATTTACTTAGTCGGTCAGCAGATGTTGTGGTGCGCTATCAAGGCGGGGTCAATGCTGGGCATACCGTCGTTGTGCAGAACCAAACCTTCAAGCTGCATCTCATTCCCTCCGGTATTTTGTATCCCAATACAGAATGCATTATTGGATCGGGGACGGTGATTGATCCCAGTGTGCTTTTAGGAGAAGTCGATCAGCTTCATCAGCTGGGCATTTCGACGGATCATTTGTATATTTCTGAAACCGCTCATGTGACGATGCCCTACCATCGGCTGATCGATAAAGCCGCAGAAGAACAGCGGGGGAGTCATCGAATCGGAACGACTGGACGCGGGATTGGGCCGACCTACGCGGATAAGTCTGAGCGGACAGGTATTCGTATTGTTGATTTAATGTCGCCAGACAGTCTGCGCGACCAGCTTGAATGGACGATTAATTACAAAAACGCCATTCTAGAAAAGCTCTATGACTTGCCGCCACTGGATCCACGGGAGGTGATTCAGGAGTATCTGGGCTATGCTGAGCGTCTGCGTCCCCATGTGATCGATAGCTCTCTACGCATTGCGGATGCTGTGCAAAAGCGGCGCAATGTTTTGTTTGAGGGGGCACAGGGAACGTTGCTGGATCTGGATCACGGTACCTACCCCTATGTCACGTCGTCTAATCCAGTGGCGGGCGGTGCGTGTATCGGTGCTGGGGTGGGGCCCACGATTATCGACCGGGTGATTGGGGTTGCCAAGGCCTACACGACCCGAGTCGGCGAGGGGCCATTCCCCACCGAACTGCATGGAGAGGTGGGGCAATTGTTGGGCGATCGCGGGGCAGAATTTGGCACCACCACCGGACGCCCCCGCCGTTGTGGCTGGTTTGATGCGGTGATTGGTCGCTATGCTGTGCGGATCAACGGGCTGGATTGTCTGGCCATTACCAAGTTGGACGTGCTGGATGAGCTGGATGAAATCAAGGTCTGTGTGGCCTACGACATGAATGGCAAGCGGGTGAATGATTTCCCCACCAGTGCCCATATCTTTGCTCAGTGCCAACCCGTCTACAAAACGCTGCCGGGTTGGAAGCAATCGACCGCCGACTGTCGCAGTTTGCATGATCTACCGCCCCAGGCACTGGATTACCTCAAATTCCTGGCAGAATTGATGGAGGTACCGATCGCCATCGTCTCCCTCGGAGCCAGTCGCGATCAGACTATTATTGTGGAAGACCCAATTCATGGCCCCAAGCGGGCATTGCTCTATGCCAACGGCGAAGGCGAAAGCTGGGAACAGAGCATTGCCAGCAGTTAGGACGTCATGTGCCAGAGGAAGGCTTGGGCAAGCGGCAGTGTGAGCCAAGGCGACCGCTCCCAACATTTTGCTGTTCAAGCTGTCTCAAGCGTTTTAACGGCATCAGATTTTTTCACATCGCAAACGATTAGTTTTCAGATTAGGACAGAGGATTATGGATATTACAGTTGAATGTAAAGTGCGGTCGGAGCAAGAAAAGCCCAATGCCTTGCGCCGCCAGGGAATGATCCCGGCCGTGCTGTACGGACATAAAGGGACAGAATCGGTTTCGCTCGTTTTGGACGGGATGAAGGTCAAGCGTTTGCTCAAAAACGCTCAGTTGAACAACACCGTGATCAATCTGAATGTGCCAGACTTGCCTTGGAGTGGCAAAACCGTGCTGCGGGAAGTGCAAACCCACCCTTGGCGGACGTCGGATGTTTATCACCTGAGCTTTTTCTCCTACGCAGCGCACGGCAAGATTGACGCTACGTTGCCATTGCACTTCATCGGTACGCCTCCCGGTGTCAAAACGGATGGTGGCATGTTGGATACGGTCTATACCGAGCTACCCATCCAGGGAGACCCGGCCAGTATCCCAGAATTTATTGAGGTGGATGTCTCCCAGCTAGAAATCGGAGATTCTATCCAGTTGCAAGACTTGAACTTGCCTTCTGGCGTCGAAACCCAGATGGATGCGGAAACGATGATTGCCTCTGTATTGCAAGGACGAGTAAGCAAAGAAGCGGGGGCTGAGGGAGAGGAAGCCGAAGTTGGAGACGCCAGTTAAGTTTAAGGTGCTGTTGATTCAGCCATGTGGGACAAGCCTATTGATCCCAAAATTTTCACAGCTGGGGGCGATCGCCCCCTTTTTCATGCCGATAAACGTTTGTGCTAATGAACGATGCTGTTGCTGGAAAGCGAGTTGCCTGAAACAACCGTGAGTTGTGACGGGTGAAACCGCTGCTCCATGGGCATAACCCGCCGTTGCCGATGAATAGCGTCCGTGCAGGCACCCTGTGGTGAAAACTGAATTTCTTCCTTCTCCGTGATCGCTGCTTTCTTGCTGATAGAGGGATTTATAGAGGAAGTCACCGTAAATCCATTTAGGATAGCGGTGGATGGTTTGCCTTGCTGGAGGCATGTTTTCCATCGTTTCTCGTCCAGCTATCCCCTACGTTGAACTGTTTTTACTGATTTTTTATCATGACCGATCCCGCAAATTTGCCGCCGCTCATTCAACGGATGCTACAGCCGGATTTTTATCCCCATGCCGTGCAAGAACCGATTCAGCTGTTTCAAACCCATGTGTCCTACGTGGTGACAACAGGGAATGTTGCTTACAAGCTGAAGAAGGCCGTGGATTTTGGTTTCCTCGACTATTCCACTCTGGAAAAACGCCACCATTTTTGCAACGAGGAAATGCGACTCAATGAGCGGGGAGCTGGATCCACGTTGTATTCAAGCGTTGTGCCGATTAGCGAAACCGATAGGGAGTTTGTGCTGGGGAGCGATCGCCACCCCGTTGAATATGCCGTCAAGATGAAGCAGTTCCCCCAGGACACCCTACTCTCCAAGATCCTGGAGCAGGGAGAGCTGACGGAGGACCTGCTGCGCCGTTTGGCTGTGCAAGTGGCAGACTTTCATCGTAAATCGGTCACCAGCGAGTATATCCGGAGTTTTGGCACCGTTGAGCAGGTACGTCAAGCCTTTGACGAGAACTATGAGCAAACCACTGGTTATATTGGTGGCCCCCAAACTCAACAACAATTCGACGAAACCCAGTCTTATACCGATCGCTTCTTTGCCGAACGCCAGGATTTATTCAAGCAGCGGATGCAGCAGGGCTACATTCGCGAATGTCATGGCGACCTGCACCTGCGGAACATTTGCTATTGGCATGATGAGTTGCTGTTGTTTGACTGCATCGAGTTCAATGAGCCATTTCGCTTTGTTGATGTGATGTACGACATCGCCTACATCGTGATGGATCTGGATGTGCGTCAGCGCCCCGACCTGCGAGCGGCCTTCCTCAATGCCTATGTCGAGGAAATGGGGGACTGGGAAGGCTTGCTGGTCTTGCCGATCTACGTCAGCCGTCAGACCTACGTGCGGGCGAAGGTAGCCTCATTTTTGCTGGATGATCCCCTGGCTTCGGATACAGACAAAAGGCAGGCGTATGAAACGGCGGCCATGTATTACAAGCTGGTCTGGGAGTACACCCAGATTCCGCAGGGACGTCTCATCTTGATGTCGGGCTTATCTGGCTCGGGCAAAACGACAGCCGCCCGTGAAGTTGTGCGCCAATCAGGTGCGATTCACATCCGCTCCGATGCGGTTCGAAAGCACCTGGGTGGTATTTCCATTCATGACCGAGGGGATGATTCTCTCTACACCCCAGAAATGACAAAGCAGACCTACGATCGCCTCCTTGAGTTGGGCATTTCCTTGGTGCAGAACGGCTACACTGTGGTGTTAGACGCCAAATACGATCGCCAGACATTGCGTCAGGCGGTGATCGCCCAAGCTACCGCCCACAACCTCCCGCTGCAAATCTTGCATTGCACCGCACCGAAGGATGTGCTGAGCGATCGCGTCCACAAGCGGAGCGGGGACATTGCCGATGCCACGGTTGAAGTGTTGGCTCAGCAAACCTATGAGCCATTGACGGAGGCAGAACAACCCTTCGTCGTCACCATCGACAGTACCAGCGATATCCAGCCGCAGATTCAGGCTGCCTTGGCTTAAGCCAAGGAGTTTTCTACGGGAGGGATGTGAAGACGCTTAGGCTGTGGCTATTCGCTACAGCTATAGGCGCGCTGTCCATTTTTCTCAAGCAAGGTGCAGCGGCGGCTAATGCCGCGCTCACCCACAAGCTTGCTAAATTCTTCGGCTTCGAGCTGCGCGAGTTCGACTGCGGTGCTGAAAGGCAGCATTTCGCGCTCGTAGAGAGCGATCGCCAGTTCCTTCAACAGTTCTTGCTCCATTTGTTGCCGGGGCAAGCGCAGGACCTCGGTCACAGGATCCGGAATCGTGAGTTGCAATGTCATGGTCTTTTCTCCTCACCATGAGGGTGTTTTTAGAATTCCCTAAAAAATGGATTCCGCCTACCAGAAACGAAATCTGAAGCGTATTTTTTAAGGATTGGATGGAGTGGACGTTCCTGCTGGCCAACCCTGCCCTAGCTGAGTCATCTGCCGATTCGCGTCATCTAGTCACTTACCTGTTCTAGCGATCGCTGTAGGGGCATTAGGGCTCATCCACAGGCCGTAGACGCGTCACGCTCAGAGTGAATTGCCCCAATCCCTGCCCTGCAAAGGGACTCACCCGTAGAACATAGCTTCCAGTTTGTGTGATGCGAGCAAACAGCAGGGAGTTGGTAGTGCCATCGGGACCATCGTCGTTTTGCCCGATCGTTGTGCCATCCGGTGCAATGAGCGTAATGATGGTGTCAAATTGCTCCGAACTTAAATCCATAACGACCTGATCACCCGCTTCAAGTTCAATCAGATAATCGCGGGCAAATCCACCATTGCCCGTTGGAATATCCACGTCCGATAACGTGTCTACGACGGTATTTGAGTCGGGCATGGGGATTGGAGTGTAAACCAGATCAGCACGGGCAGAGAGCGCACTGAGGGACAGGGTCAGAGATGTTCCTGCCACAAGTAGAGGAACACGTAGACGAACAACGGGCAATCGACTCATGGGTGGTGTCACAGGCTCCTCACAAAACGCAATCTTGTTCATTATGCCCCAGGCTATCGCCCGCTATAACTGAGCGTTTGGCATAACGTTAGAAAGCGAAACAAAGCCATCTTTCGCCTTAACCAAGGCTTGGGTATAACGTTAGAAAGCGAAACAAAGCCATCTTTTACGATAACCTGAATCTTCTTCCTAAGTACAGGAAAAAGTCGAACCTCTGGCGAAAACCCTTGACGTTGTGTAGCGCAAGCACCGCCCGCGCTACACAACGTCAAGGGTTTTCTGTTTTTTTCCTGTCCTCAGACCTTCTTCATTCGATGCGATAAGAAACGAAGAGATTTATTTCGTTTTTAACACCAGTTTGATGTTGGGCGTTACCATCCTTAAAAAAGTCATACAAAATAGCGTGTGCCATGACTGGAGTATCTAAGATTCACTTCAGAAAAGATTTTGAAATCATTTTTTAGATAGGTCTTCCCATGACAGCTTCATCCAACAGCTTTCCAATTCCCTTTGCACCCCAACCCGCACAGGATACCGATCTGTTGCAGCAGATTGGGTTCCTTCCTGGTGTTAAAGAGCTGCTTTCCCTGCGTCAGGTGCATGCCCTAGAGCATGCAACCGTACGAGTGATGGAGGATATGGCCACGACGCCTCTAGCGAAGGAGTGGGTTGAAGGGATCACAGGTCTATCCACTGAGCGAGGCTTTTACCTCTATGGTCCCACCGATGTGGCAGAGCTACAGCGAGCTGTGCCAGAGGCGCTACGCCTCCTGATAGGTGGAGATTGGGATCTTGCCGTTCACCCCCGTTGTGGAACGAACCTGTCGGTGAGCCTGTTACTGACCTTGGGATTAGGATCTGGGATCGGTTGGTTTTTACCCAAGGATCCATTGGGACAGGCGTTGGGCTTTGGAGTCGGGGCGATCGCCGCTTCCACCCTTGCGCCCGATTTAGGGAGCCTGACCCAACGACACGTCACCACCGCTATTCCCTTCAACCTGGCAGTTGACACTATCACCGCTGAGCGCGACTCCTGGGGACGAACCACCCACTTCGTCCGCGTCCACTGGGTTGATGTAGAGCGTGTGGCTTGATTAGGTCGTGAGCAGGTTTTGGAAGGATCAGAACGCAGATAAACGCAGATAAACGCGGATACGGCTGGGATGTGTTTCAGTAGTCCGTAAGCTGTCGGTGTTTAAGTGGGTGGCCTTAGTTGTTCGCAAGGATAAGTTGGCAGAGCCTAGCCTCTACGAGCAGTGGTTTCTGGATACTTACTGCCTTTATCCATGTTGGATACCACAAGTATCTTCTCCTTACACTTGTCAGTCGTTCTGTATCCATTCACCCCCTCATAAATCTATCTGCGTCCATCCGCGTTCATCTGCGTTCCCATTTGGATTTACAATCCTTCTGCGATCGCAGCTGATCGACCTAAACTCCATCTGCGTTCTATCCTCTTTTTCCACCTGCAACTTTCCCAACCATGCTCGACTCCGATTTTGTGCGTCAACAGTTTCCCGCTCTGGCGGGGGATTGGGTGTTTTTCGACAACGCTGGTGGATCACAAACCCTGCAAGCGGTGGTCGATCGCCTCAGCGACTACCTGTTGACCTCGAATGTGCAACTGGGTGCGTCCTACGACGTGTCGCAGAAGGCGGGAGAACGGGTTGCGGAGGCTGCACAGGCGATCGCCACGCTGATTAATGCTGCCGATCCCTCAGAAGTGGTGATGGGCAGCTCGACTAGCCTCTTGTTTCGCATCCTGGCGCTGTGCCTGGGGCAAACCTTCGAGCCAGGGGACGAGGTGATTGTCACTAACTGCGACCATGAGGCGAATATTGGCTGTTGGGTTGATTTAAAAGGCCAGGGCATCACCGTCAAGTTTTGGTCGATTAACCCAGAGACATTGGAACTTGACCTGGCCGATCTGGAGCCGTTGATGACGCCCCGCACTCGCCTAGTAGCCGTTACCCACACTTCCAACATTCTGGGAACGATTAACCCGATTCGGGCGATCGCCGATTTTGTCCACGAGCGGGGAGCACTTATCTGTGTTGATGGCGTTGCCTATGCCCCCCATCGGTTAGTGGATGTGCAGGCACTGGATGTGGATTTTTATGCCTTCAGCTTCTATAAGGTCTATGGCCCGCACTATGCGGTGCTTTATGGCAAGCGCGATTGGCTCGTGCGGCTCCCCCGGTTCAACCATTTCTTCATTGATGGCGAGCAAACGCCCTACAAGTTTCAGCCAGGGAATGTGAATTTTGAGCTGAGCTACAGCATGGTGGGACTGTGCGACTACCTCAGCGCATTTGCCCGCGCCCACGAAGGGGAAGCCGTTGCCCCCGATCTACGAGGGCAGATGGAACAGGCATTTGAGCGCATTAGCCAGTATGAGGAAGCCCTGAGCGATCGCCTCCTCTGCTACCTCACCCAAAAGCCTAATGTGCGGCTTCTGGGCAACCCAACGAGCGATCGCACCCAGCGTGTACCCACAATTTCGTTCGTGATCGATGGCGTCGACAGCGCCACCATTCCCATCAAAGTGGATACACACAAAATCGGTATTCGCTATGGCGACTTCTATGCCCGCCGCCTTATCGATGACCTAGGGCTATCAGCAAAGAATGGCGTGGTACGGATCAGTATGGTGCATTACAACACCCTCGCAGAAGTCGATCGCCTCATCCAAGCGTTTGAAACATTATTCTGAAGCACGGTATTTTGGAAGTATAGGCTCTGAAGCTTATCTGTATTCAGCCGTGATTATGAGTGCTGCTGCTATGGTTTTATCCGCTGAAAACCAATCCATCATCATCCAGACAGAACGGGGCTTAACAATCTCAGGGACACGTATATCACTTTATGATGTGATGACCTTTCTGAAGAAGGGTTATCCTCCAGCATTCATTCAGAACAAACTGCATCTAACCCAGCAGCAGTTTGAGTCAACATTGGCCTACATAGAAGCTAATTCTGCCCAAGTCGAACAAGAATACCGGGCTGTTTTAGACACTAGGCAGGAAATCCAGCAGTATTGGAGCGATCGCAATGCTCAGCACTTCCAGCACATTGCAAGCCGTTCTAAAGCCCCCGAACAAGTTGCACTCTGGGCCAAGTTGGAAGCGGAAAAAGCACAGCGCCTTGCAGACAACCGATGATATTTTTGGTTGACCATCATTTGGATGGGTACGTTGTTGTATTTTTAGGGACGCTGAAAAAGCGTCGATGGCTTGAACTCTTGTCGATTGATTTTGTCACATTGAAAGATGTGGGTTTGCCGATTGATACGAGCGATCGCGACCTTTGGCGTTTTGCTCAAACAAATGGAATGTTCATTCTCACTGCGAATCGCAACATGAAAGGGGTTGGGTCGCTTGAGCAAACTATTCGAGAGCAGAATACGAATACGTCCTTTCCTGTGGTGACGATTAGTGATCTTAGTCGGTTGGACGAATTTGATTACAGAGAGCTTTGTGTTGATCGGCTCATTGAAATTACGCTGGATACTGAGAATTACTTAGGTGTTGGGCGATTATTTATCCCCTAAGTACAGGACAAAAATTAAAACCTTGCTAAAACCCTTGATTTTTTTCTGTATTGGGGGTTATCCCATAACGTCTTGAGGGGGGTAAAGCGATTTGTCTTTATGGAAGACGTTGCTTCTGAAAGTTTCATTAACCATAGCTTGTCTGGATCGCTCAAACATTCAAGTATGGGTAAGACATTCACAGAAAAGCTTCAATGGGCAGCGTGACGGACGTGGGAACGGAGTGGTACGGGAGCGATAACCCGGCGGATTGGCGATGGAACTACTGGTGGGTGGTACCGATTTATCCCTATGGAAAACGTCGCACTCTGTATCGTGAAGTTGTCCCCGAGACCATTTGGACGTTTGAGCAGTTGCAGGGAATTTTCTATGTCGCCGTGCCGATTCGGATGACGGTGGTGTGCTTGGAGTCCGGTGGACTGCTAGTGTATGCGCCCATTGCCCCGACCCGCGAGTGCATTCGGTGGATGCGATCGCTTGAAGACCAGCACGGTGCGGTGAAGTATATCGTGCTCCCCACAGTATCAGGCATCGAACACAAGGTCTTTGTTGGCCCCTTTGCCCGCCGCTTTCCCCAGGCGCAGGTGTATGTTGCACCCCACCAATGGAGCTATCCGGTGGATCTGCCCCTGAGTTGGTTGGGGCTCCCTGGTGGGCGGACGCAGCGGTTACCCGATGACCCAGCGGAGGTTCCCTTTGCCAATGAGTTTGACTACGCCATTCTGGGCCCGATTCAGCTAGGACTGGGCAATTTTGAGGAAGTGGCATTATTTCATCGGCGATCGCACACGCTGTTGCTCACCGACACCCTCGTTTCCGTCCCCGACCATCCGCCCGCCATCACGCAGCTCGATCCCTATCCGCTCCTGTTCCATGCCAGAGATGATGCCTTTGAGGCGATTGAGGATACCGAAGCCAACCGCCGCAAGGGCTGGCAACGTACCGCCCTGTTTTCCTTTTACTTCCGCCCCGATGCTCTGGATACGGTGACGTTGGGACAATCATTTCGGGAGGCATTGCGGGTGGGCGATCGCTCCCGTCGTGCGTTCTTCGGCATCTATCCCTTCCGCTGGAAACCCCAGTGGAAGCAGTCCTTCGAGGCATTGCGAGGCAATGGACGCCCCTTCGTAGCCCCAATCCTGCAAACCCTCATTCTCAACCGCAACCCTGTGGCAACACTAGACTGGGTCGACAAAGTGGCGCAGTGGGAGTTTCAGCACATCATTCCTGCGCACCTAGATGCGCCGCTGGAGGTGGGAGCCGAGGCGTTTCGCAATGCCTTTCGTTTTCTTCATCCTGAGGGCGATCGCGTCACCCTCCTCCCCGATGCCGATTTTGAACTCCTCCGCGAACTCGATGTCAGCCTCAGCAAACGCGGAATTACCCCACCCGTTCCTCCTTCGTTAAAACGGTAGAGGGAGGGTTTGGATGTGGACGGAAGGCAATGAGTAGCAGCATTGGACTCATCTGAAACATCACGACCACGAGCGCTGGTAGGTACCCAAACGTAAAGGAAGGAAATTGGCTTATGTCGAATGCTTCGTCTTTATCCTTGGCAGAAGAGATTGTGCAGGGCAAAGGTTACGTGCTGTTGCCAGAGCTGTTTACCCCTGAAGAAATGGCTGAAGCCAGAGCGCATATCCTACGACGTGCGGCAGAGAAGCCCGAGGGCAAGTTTTTGCACCAAGATGGGCGATCGCGCCTCTACGATTTGCTGAGTGAAGCAGAAATTTTCCGGCAAATGGTGCAACATCCACAAGTCATGGAGGTTATAGACGCCATCCTGGGAAACAAGGTAGTGCTCGGTGGATTCTCTGCCCATATTCTTTATCCCGGCGCGAGCAATATGGGAGCGCATGTGGACTACCCTTATTTCTTAATGACGCCGCCGTATCCCGCAACGCCGATTCTGGAAGTCCAAGCGATCTGGCTGATGGAAGATTTCACAGAAACCAATGGTGCGCCGCGCATGGTGCCAGGAACACAGAAATTATGCCAATTTCCCATTGCGGAAACATTTGAGAAAGAGGCTCACAAACTAACAGGAAAAGCAGGCTCCGTTGTTCTTTCACATGGGCTTTGCTGGCATGATACCTCAGCGAATCACGCGACTGAGCCACGCGTGTCTGTGCTGGGAAATTACACTCCAAAATACATTCGCCCTATAGAAAATCCCGCGCAACATATATTGCCAGATTTACTAGAACAAATGAGTCCAAAATTAAGACAATTGTTAGAAGGTGAATTTCTAAAATTCCCTGCCAAGGGTGGATAGAGGTATATCTATTGATTGGTTAAAGATGATCTAATAGGTGGGCGATCGCCCAAAGATATGTCTTGTAAGCTATGCGCTGTCTAGCATATTCGCTCAATCAAAGTGAAATGTATACAAGAAGAAGCAATGCCGTTTGTAGTTAGGCTTCTCAACTTATTGGGTATCTTAAGCTCAGAAAAGAGCGCATATTAGGAGCCTCGGTCGGTGGCAAAATTTCTGAACACAAGTGCTACCAATTATTTCCTAGAGGAGCTAATCAAAACTGCCATGGATCGGCTGATCTTGATTAGCCCATTTCTTAAACTAAACGATCGCCTCAAAGAGTTACTAGAAGATAAGAATCGGCTCAAGATAGACGTTCGATTAGTTTATGGAAAAAATGAGTTGCAGCCAGAAGAGATTAATTGGCTGAGGGAGCTATCATTCATCCGCACCAGCTTTTGCAAAAATCTGCATGCAAAGTGTTATCTCAACGAAAAATCTTGCATTATCACTAGCCTCAATCTCTACGAATTTAGCCAAGTAAACAACAATGAGATGGGTGTCTTGTTGAATCGTGCCGAAGATGGTGAATTGTATCGCGATGCCTATGACGAGGCACAACGCATCATTCGGATTAGTGATGAAGTCCGGATGTCGCTTGAGCGCATTTCAACGGCTGATCCACATTCTGACAAAGTTGAGGAAGCGGAACCTGAAACTGGATGGACAAAACTTACCTCGTCAAAGTTAGCCAAGAAGCTTGGCATCAGTACAAAAGAGCTGATGGAAAAACTGACGGTTGCAGGCTACCTGGAGATTAAGGAAGACAAACATTACCTGACTCCAAAAAGTAAAGAAATGGGTGGAGAATTTCGGATGGGTAAGTTTGGCCCCTATTTCTTGTGGCCTGAATCTATCTCCGTGGAACCTGTGGAGCCTTAACGTAAACGAATTGACAGATCACGTTGCCAGAACTCTATAGCGCTTACGGTTCGGAAGCGGGATTCTGGGCAGTGGTGGTCGACCCGGCGGTTTCTTCGCGCATGTCTGACCAGGGAATCATGGGATCTTGAGCGAGGCGGTGGGCGACCTCGTAGGCTCCGTAGCGATTGAGGTGGCTGGGGTCGGAGAAGTAGTCGTACTCCGTTGTCCAGACTTCGGATAGGTCGCGGAAATAGAAGTTGGGATAGTCGCTGGCGGTTTGCAGCATGAACTGGCGAAATTCTTGCTCATAGGCTTGGCGATCGCCATCCAGGTACTCATCCGTCAGCGGCAGATTGACGAAGACGACGGGGATTTGGCGATCGCCCATTGCCGTAAGCAACTCATGCATGGCATCGGTTTGGCTTCCGGTGAGGCGGAAGTTTTCGTAGTCGCTGTCGTAGCGTCCAGCAACCCGCGCGAAATCCTGATAGTACGTAGCGGGGTTGAACTGCAATGCGATCGGCAAGAAGCCATCAAAGTCCACCATTTCTCGCCCTTGCTCGGAAAGGGATTGGAGAGATTCTGGCGGCAGAGAGACTTGATCGCCCAAGCCCGCAGTTTCGGCGGGAATGAACGATTCGGCGGGAACGACGCGGGCGACCGTTTCCTGGATAGTGGTCTTGAAGCGATCGCGTAATGTAAAGGCACTCGATGCATTGCCCAGGGTTTCACTGAGGGTGCGATCGATCGCCTCATAGCTTGCTGTCAGCGAGGCATTAATTCCTGTGGGGGCTTCCTCCACCTCTTCGACTTCGGCTTCGACCGTGAGAATGTCGGACAGATCGGGGCGATCTAAGTTGCCCCGCTGCCAATCGCGATAGCCAGGGGAGACAGCGATGCCGTTGTAGGTTACATCCACCGTGCTGCTGTTGAAGGCGCGTGCGCCATCCGCCCAAATCACCACTTTGGGCAACTGAGCCGGTTCCAGCAAGTCCGCCAGGATGAATTCCACGACCTTGGCCGTCGCTCCATTGATGGAAAAGTTGAACACGGTGACATCTTCGTATCCCAGCTCGGCCAGTTCCTCTTGCAGCGCCACCGGATCGATGCCCCGTAGGGCACGAGAGCTGCCGACAATGAGGACATCAGAGGCCGCGGCCTGTTCGCGCATCCGCTCGTAGTAGAGCAGCAGCTTTTCATCCAGTTGCGGCGCGTTGAAGGTGGGGTAGGGCGATTCGCTCGCCAGGATCTCGGCGGTGATTAGTTGCTCCTGCACGGTGTCGGGGGTGTAGGGCAAATCGCTGGCGGTTATCAACTCCGCATCCTCTGCCCTAGGCTCCTCGCCAAAACGAATGAAGCCGTCGGGATCGTCTGTTTCGCCCTCAGGTCCTGCGCCAATGGCTTCTGTATCAGGAGCCGGAACGTCTTCCATCTGCGTCACTGTGGCGGTTTGGGTCGCCTCGTCAGACTGCCTCAACCAGCGAGAGATTCCGAGATCCGCCTGAATAGTGAGCAACAATCCTGCCGCACCCCAAACCATGGCCAAAGCCCATCCCGGCTTGCGCTGCTGCGTTCCGGTGAGCTTGGGTGGGTCGCTCACGCCCGACGGCACCGCAGGAACAAAGAGGTGAGAGCGCAGCAGAAGATTGCGGACACCACTAGCAAAGCGATCGCGCGTTTGTTGCCACGCACTTTGCACATCCTCGGTGGTGAGGTCGGGACGATAGGCTTCCTCATCCGTGGGTGCGATCAGCTCGCTGACATAGGCTTCGCTGGCCGCGAATTCGGGTGGTGCCTCAGGTACTAAACGGGGTCGGGAGAGAAAATTTGCGCGCTTTCCCCAAATGGGTTTCTTTTGCCCCGCGCGCCGCCCATAAACCCGAACTCCAGCCAGAGCAGGCATGCGCAAATCCCGCAGGAAGTGTTCGATCGCCGGACTTACAACCTCTGGGTCGGGGCACACCGGGGCATCGGTCATGATGTGCAGCACGTTTCGCCCTTTTTCCTCGGGCTTGGAAACCACCTGCACCCGCACGCCGCCTGTTGCCAGTTGTTGCTCCAGATCGGGGTTGAGCAAGCGCGTGAGCAAGAAGGCGATCGCCTGTAAGTTGCCCTCCCGTGCCCGCTCCATGGTGGAAGCGGCGCGCTCTGGATGAATTTTCCCTGGTAAATCCAGGCACATCAGCCAATCCGGCGTCTCTGCATCAGCGACATCGCCATACACCATGGCCGTATGAATGCCCTGGGGTGAGAGGTCATTCAGCAGCGGTTCGGCGATCGCCCGCACCGTTTCCTGCTCAGGGGCTTGCGGTCTGTTTTCAGATTCCTCTGCAACCTCCGGCGGCTCGACCCAACCACAGGTCAGATGCAGCGTCGATTCCTGCACAGAGGCACTGGAAAGGGTGATGTGCTCTGGCTGGAATGCCCGATCGAGCAAGTGGGCGATCGCCTGCACATCGCCCCACTGTGCCCAGTCCCGCAACATGTCTGTGGGCGGCGTCAGGTCAACCTTCAGCATCCAGTCGGGGGTGGGTTCTCCCCGCACCTGCATGACGGCAACGGCATCCCGGAAGCCTTCGAGGTTGAGGCTACGAATCTGTTGGGCGATCGCCTCTGCCACCGCCGATGGTTCGGGGCTATAGGTCGCTTCGCACTGAATCCAGAGCCGTTTCGGGCGATCGGGCATCGCCGCTGAAGGCACATCTCGAATCTTTGCCCGCACCGTTAGCCCATGGGAGCTGAGTGCCTGGGTTAGCCGCCGGGCGATCGCCTTTGTCGGTTTCTCGACGGTCGCAGTGGCTGGTTCGAGTGATTCTGGCTCAGGTGATTCGGTTGCTGGAGTGACATCGAGTTCATTCCCTCTACCGTCGTCTGAATGCGCTTCTACAGATGTCTCGGTGGATGATTCGTCGTCATCGTCCAATATGAGTGTTGGTCTGACAGGTGGTGCGACAACGACGTTTAACTCGTCAAGCTGCGCAACCTCGTGATCCTCATCCACCGGACTATGGGACGTATCCTCTGGTGTTTCGGTGGCGGTTACATCGGCAATATCGGAAGGAGCGATTGCCTCTTCAATCGCTACTGCATCTTCATCCACCGTCTCGTCTGTAGCTGTATCCTCAGACTTAACCTCAGCCTCTGCATCACCCTCCTCGACGGTTGTCATTTCTGCGTCAACGTCAGTAGGAGCGTCTGCCTCACCCTCAATTGCCTCGTCGTCCGCCAGACTGTCGGTTAGCTCTGTGCTTTCCGCCGCAGTCTCTACTTCGGATAGATCGGCTTCAATCAGGCTAGCGTCTGCCTCATCCTCGATGGCCCCATCGTTTGCCAGACTGTCGGTTAGTTCTGTACCTTCGGCAGCGGTTTCCAGTTCAGATAGGTCGGCTTCAACCGGGCTAGCGTCAGGTGGAGTATTCGGCAACAGCCATGTTTCTTCGGAAGCATCATCATTTTCAGTACTTGGCAACATCCATGTTTCTGCGCGAGCGTCGTCATCTGCAGCGCCTTCTGCTTCCAGGTCCGTTACTTCAAGATCCCCGTCTTCAGTGACTTCTACTTTACTGACAGGAAAGGTTTCAACCGACTCATCCTCATCCTCATCCTCATCCTCATCCTCATCAATGACAGCGTCATCCGGTAGAGGCGGTTCGAGCACAGCTCCATCCACCATCTCTGTATCTGATTCATCGACGGCTACGTCATCCGATAGAAGCGGTTCGCCGACAGCCTCATCAATGGCCTCTGCATCCGTTAGAGAAAACTCATCGGCAGAAGGTTCATCAGCATCCTCTGCTGTGGCCTCATCGGCTGGAGATGACTCAGCGGGTTCTGCCTCCTCCACGGGCGGCTGCATGAAATCTGTCTGCCATCCCGCTTCAGTAAGGTTGATGGGTTCGTGAGGGATAGCGTCTTCTACTGGAGAAGGTTCTTCGGCTGTTAATGCAAAGTCTTCTGCGATTGCCCCATCTTCTTGAGCCAGTTGCGCATCATCAAATACTTCGGATACAGCGGGTAGCTCAAAGGACTCGGATTCAATATCGGCAACGGGTTCGGAGTCCGCGACGGGAGCCTCAATCCATTCGGCTTGATCTGGTTGTGCCTCTGGTGGTGTGGCGATCGCCTCGTCCTGCGTGGGCGCCTCTGCGTCATCCACACCGATGGAGGATTCGACAGTGGAGGGGATGTCGTCCGAAGCCTCTGCTAGCGCACTTTCCAGAGCGACCGCCTGCATCTGCTGCCACTGTTCAATATGCTGATCCAGTTGGCTGAGAATGATGGGGCTGCTCCATTGCGATCGCTGATTGCTCGACTGTCGCCCATAGAGAAAGACTTGTTCAATTTCAGGTTGGTTTGCGGGAACCAGCGTGTTCAAATCCACCGTTCGCAGCGCAGGAAGCAGCCGACCTAAGAGGTCTAGCTGACTCGGAAGCTCCTCTGCTTCGCAGTACACATGCAAATTGTGCCCCCGCAGCTGAAACCGCACGCGCAGGTCTTCGAGCGCAACCGTTTCATGGAACCATTGTGCTAGGGGAGATTTTCCTCGGGTTGTTGTAGAGTGAACCATGCTTCGGGTCAACCGTGCGATCGCAGTGTCAAGACGCAGCACCGGGACAGAGCAAATCTGCCATTTAGAGATAACACAATTTTCTAGAATTGGAGCGGGTTTTCACTCTTGTGCCACTTCCTCTTCCAGGGTAACGCAGAGAAAATCCACCGCTTACACTAGAAATAGTAAGGGGTGCGCCCTCTATTATTTGTGAACTCATTTTCTTACCCTGTTGCTCCCCGTTTCGAGGATCACTATCCCATACTGAGGTGAACGATGTCAGACCGGAAACAACCCACACAAATTGAAGCCCACGAACTTTTGCTGAGTGCTGCCACCGTTCCATTACTCGCCGGGTTGGTTGCGGTTCGTGTTGCCAGCGAAATGATGATGAGCCTGAGTCAGGCCAGCGAGGAGGTCTTCCGAGGCGATCGCCTCCCTATCCTGCACTTCACGCAGTCTCCCGATTCCGAGTCATAAGCACGTGACCCCACAGCAGTATTTCGAGTGGGAAGCCAAGCAGGAATTGCGATACGAGTATTTCGATGGCGATGTTTTTGCGATGACTGGGGGTTCGCTACCCCATGCTGATATTGCCCTCAATATTGCCAGTATTCTGCGATCGCATCTGAGAGGGCGGTGCAAGGTCAGAAACTCAGATGCAAGGGTGGGCATCACGAGTGATGGGCCGTTTATTTATCCCGATGTCAGCGTGACCTGTGATGAGCGTGATCGCACAGCCCAGAAATTTTCCCGTTACCCATGCTTGATCGTAGAAGTTATTTCTCCAAGTACTGAGGCGTATGACCGAGGCGGAAAGTTTGGCCTCTATCGGCGGCTTGAAACATTGAAGGAATATGTTTTGGTTGGGTCTGCAACAAAGACAGTTGAGATATTCCGGCGTGATGATGAGGGTGGATGGATGTATATCCCCTATGGCGAAGAGGCTGACATTGAGCTAATGAGCGTTGGCATTGAAGTTTCAATGGATGACATTTATGAAGATGTCATGCTCGACGCATCAGAAGCAAAGGATGCCGCTCCCTGAAAGGCCAAAAAAGAAGGGGAAGAGAACTTGACTCTCTTCCCCCAGACTTATTGTCTTGATTTAGCTTCTTCTTCAGTGTTTTGAACTGTTTGCGGAGTTGTCGCTGTCGAGCGCTGCCGCCACGTCCCTTGTCGTTTCGTCCTTTGCGGCGAGGGGACTCCCACCGCTTCAATTGTTGTGCCATCCCAAAACCCTCCAATCCTGTGTGGAATATTGATGACTCAGTGGAGATGCAATGCTACAAACGCATCGCTTATGTGTTACAAGCATAGCACAGCCGTTTTCCCCTGTCCTGTACGGATCTTCCGCCATCCTCACAACAAGCTATGAAACATACGACCCTGACCACCCTGCCTGATGAGGCCGTCTCCCATAATCCCGAGATTCGCAAAAAAGTGATGCTGCGCCCGGGCGATCTGCCGCCGCTGACCAATTTCTCTCAAGCCCGCTTTGCCCCTGGCCTAGTTGCTCCAGGGCATGCTCACAAAGATATGTACGAGGTGTTTTTTGTGGAAGCGGGCAATGGCACCATCACCATCGACGGCACTCCCCATGCGCTGCTGCCCGGAACCTGCATCACCGTGGAGCCAGGGGAAGTGCATGAGGTTGCCAACACCGGAGACGCTGAGTTGGTG
This sequence comes from Cyanobacteria bacterium J06638_22, assembly GCA_039819145.1. Taxonomy (GTDB): domain Bacteria; phylum Cyanobacteriota; class Cyanobacteriia; order Elainellales; family Elainellaceae; genus Vacuolonema. The sequence goes on along the minus strand of JBCBSL010000026.1, from coordinate 3,512 downwards.
TTGACCTACTTCGGTCTTCTAGCGAATCCCAATGGTTGATTTAGGATAAAAAGGCGATCGCCTTCTTTCAGGATATGCCTATGGTTTGCCCTCCTGCCATTCCGCCTATTGTGGCGCAGCCTGTCGCAAAACCTATGGGTGAGCGGCGAGTGGTCTTTCGCGATCTGGATTGGCAGCGTTACCAAACGATTCAGAAAGCATTGGGTAAACACTCTGGCACTCGACTTACCTATGATCAGGGACTGTTGGAAATCACAAAATCCCTGGAAGAGCATGAGTTTGCTGTTCGGTTGATTGAGTCGTTTATTCGTGTTCTGGTTGTTGAATTGGGTATGGAGCTGAAGACACTTGGGTCAACAACGCTGGAGCGTAAGGTGTTGGAGCGATCGGCAGAACCGGACAGTGCCTATTACATCCAGAATCAAGCATTGGTGACAGGACGGAGTGTGAATCTGGAGAATGATCCACCTCCGGATTTAGTGGTTGAAGTGGACATTACCCACACCGATATCAATAAGCTGCGATTTTACGCCAGCATGGGGGTTCCTGAGTTTTGGCGCTACAACGGGGAAACCTGGCGCATCTATCAGCTTCAGGGCGATCGCTACACCGAGACAGACACCAGCCCTACGTTCCCCAAGGTGCCCAAAGTCAAGCTTTACGAATTTCTGGCAGAAGCTCGTCAGGATGAGGTTGCTGCCGAGATGAAACTGCGGGAATGGGTGCGAGATTAGACGCGATCGCGATAGCTCGACGCCTGTAGCTGAAACATTTCGGCATACATGCCGCCTTTGTCCATGAGGTCGTTGTGGCTACCCATTTCGCGGATGGTGCCATGCTCCAGGACGATGATGCGATCGGCCATGCGGACGGTGGAGAAGCGGTGGCTGACCAAGAACGTCATTTTGCCACGGGTGAGTTCTTGGAAGCGTTGGAAGAGGTCGAATTCGGCGATCGCATCCAAAGCAGCGGTGGGTTCATCCAGGATCAAAATCTGGGCTGGGGTCATGAACGCCCGTGCCAGCCCCACCTTTTGCCATTGCCCACCGGAAAGTTCGGCACTCTCCTCAAAGGTTTTTCCCAGGATGGTTTGGTAACCGTAGTCCAGGGCGTTAATCAGCCCCGACGCTCCGGCATCCTTAGCGGCCTTGTCGATGCGATCGAGATCCTGGTGGTGTTCTAAGTCCCCAAAGCCGATGTTGTCCTGCACACTCAGGTTGTAGCGCGAAAAGTCCTGGAACACGACCCCCACATTGCGTCGCAAATCCGCCAGGTCAAAGGCATGGAGCGGCACGCCATCAATGGTGATGTTGCCCTGGCTGATGTCATAAAACCGGGTCAGAAGCTTGAGCAGCGTCGTTTTGCCCGCGCCGTTCATTCCCACCAGGGCAATGCTTTCCCCCGGTTTCACCGACAGGTTTAGGTTCCGTAGGGTTGGCTCTGTTGCACCGGGGTAGGTGAAGCCCACATTTTGCAGCACGAGCCCCTCATGCATAGGGGCGGGGAAGGCGACGGGATGGCTGGGGGAGACGACTTCGGGTTCTAGGCTGAGAAACTCGAAGTACTGGGTGACAAACAGGTTGTATTCATACACCAGTGCCACATTGAACAGGATGTTCTGGATCAGCCCTTGGGATTGCTGGAAGGCACTTGTGTACATGGTCAGGTCGCCAATGGTGACGCGCTGTCGCAGGGTGTCGACAATGACCCAAGTATAGGCTCCATAGAAACCAAGGGTGGACATCAGCCCCACTCCAAACCGCAGCCATGCTTGCTTTCCGGCAACTCCGGCCAGTTCTCGGTTGAAGCGATCGCGAATCTCTTGCCACTGCCCCAGCAGGTAATCGCCCAGGTTGTAGAGGCGCACCTCTTTGACAAACTCCTGGGTGGTCAACACCTTCTGCAAATACTCTGCTAGCCTGCCGCTCTGGGTTTGGCGACGCATCATCCGAAACCGCACCCCCGAAAAGCGAATGCCGACCCACAAGGCCGGGAGCGACGCCCCAACCAACAGCAACACAATCAGGGGATGAAAGCTGAGGAGCAGGCCAAGCAAGCCCGCAAAGGTGATCGTATTCCTTGCCAGGTTGATTAATGTTTCCAGAATCCGCACGGGATAGGAGCTACCGCTTTGCTGGGCACGGCTCAGGGTGTCGTAGAAAGCGGGCAACTCGTAGTGGGCCAAATCTAGCTGGATGGCCTGTTGCAACAGCACTCGGTTGGCATGGAGGGTGAAGCGATCGCTCAACACCTGCGACAAATAGTTATTCGCCTGCGTCAGCCCACTCTGCGCCAGCATCAGCGACAAGCCTGCCCCCACCAGCCACAGCAACGGCGTCCAATCCACCCCCGGCGTGGCAATGTCCGCAATCACCCGATCCACAATCAGCTTGTTTACATAAAGCTGGGTTGCGGGGATGAGTGCTAAGCCAACGGTTACTGTCAGGGTCAGCACCAATAACCCTGGCGCTGCATCCCACACCAGCCGCAGCAGGCGGGGTGTATTGGCAACGATTTGGAGGAACCGGGCTTGAGGAGGAAGGGGCGATCGCCGACGCATGAACCCAAAATAACGAGAGCACTTGTCCTAGTCTAGCAATGGGAAGCGGTTGAGCGTGATGAGCGATCGGGGTTTGAGCTGAAACAACGACCGTGAGTAACGCCCGCGCATGAATTGCTATAGCTGTAGCCATCAAGGTCAGGACACGCTATCGAACGGTCATTCCCGCGTATGCGGGAATCCAGAAAGGCTAAATATGCTGGCCGATAGACGTTTGATGGATGCCCATTTTCATGGGCTGACGGAACCCGAATGGCCTATCCTGGCTGGCTCAAGCTATACCTAGGAAAGTCTGTTGAAGCGGACTCCGCTCTCCTCAGAATGCCTTCAGCCCACTTGAGTGGGCTTCCTCAATTAGCCCGCAATTCATTCGCGGGCGGGTGAGCAACGAAGGCAGGTGCATCCCACTTTTCTAGCCCTCACCCTAAATCCCTCTCCCAGAGCGAGAGAGGGACTTTGAATTCGGCTCCCCTTGTATGTTGAGAGCAGTAGTGTTAGACCGTATCCCCTAGGCATGTGGCTGAGTCATAATCCGTGGAGAAGCCAGGGTCAGCACTATGATTCATCCCCTGAGAACTCGAAAAATCGCCGGGTCCCTGAAGGAGACCGTATCGCGCAAGGATGAGTGCAGTGGATGGAGCCGTTGGTTCAACAATCTAGAGGCTGTATTCATGAGGTGCGTTTGATGTCGACTCAAGGAGCTAACTATCGTTGGTTGGGGATTGATGTGAGTAAGGACAGCCTGGATGTTTATGACCCGAGCCAGCAAGTGTCCACACGCTATGCCAACAATAGTGAGGGGGTGGAACGGCTATGGCAAGCGTTGCAAAGTCGCTCAGACTGGGCTGTGGTCTGTGAAGCGAGTGGGGGGTATGAAATCCTGGTGGCCACAACCCTCGCCGCACTTGCCGTGGATTGACCACACTTACCCGACACCCCTGTGCGGCGAGGG
>JBCBSL010000025.1:0-24980 GCA_039819145.1 Cyanobacteria bacterium J06638_22 | reverse complement strand
CTCCTATACCGAGGCGCTCGATTGTTATGACCGATTTTTGCGCATCAACCCCGAAGATAGCAACGCCTGGATTGGTCGGGGCGACGCTCTCAGCAAGCTGGGGCGCTTGGACGAATCTGTGGCCAGCTACGATCGCGCCATTCAAACTCAACCTCGCTCAAATCCGCTCAAGTCATTCTGGGCTCGGTTGAGAGGGGCTGGCCAGATTCACGCCGTGGTAAAGGCTCGCAACTATGTTCCTTGGTATAGCCGAGGTAACTCATTGCTGGAACAAGGAAAGTTTAAGGCGGCGATCGCCAGCTACGACCAGGCCATCTCGTGTAATCCTAATGCTGATAATGCTTGGTACAATCGGGGATTTACCTTCTATCAATTGCAGCAGTATCAGAAGGCTTGCAAAAGCTATGAGCGGGCGATCGCCATCAAGCCCGATAAACTCGAAGCCTGGATTGCGTGGGGGGATGCCTTGACCCATATGAACGATCTTGAGGCGGCTTTAGCTATCTACGATCGAGCACTCACACACCTGCCCGATGCGGCTGAACTCTGGTTAGAGCGGAGCCATGTGTTGAATGACCTGAGGCGGTTTGAGGCGGCGATCGCTAGCTATGACCAAGCTCTGGCTCACGATGCCGATGTAGCAGAGGTCTTCTATAACCGAGGTAATATCTTTTTTGCGCTGCAGCAATTTGAAACGGCGATCGAAAACTATGATCGGGCGATCGCCCATGACCCAACCTCTGGATTTGCCTGGGATAATCGCAGCGCTGCACTGGTTAACCTGGGTCGTCTGTCGGAGGCTTTGGAGAGTGCCCTGCGATCGGTAGAGCTGCATCCCGACTACGAGAATAGCTTCTATAATCTAGCCTGTTGTCATAGTTTGCTGGGTCACAATGATGATGCTCTGCAAGCGCTGGAACGCGCCATTGAACTGGAACCCAGTTATCGAACAATGGCTAAGGACGATGAAGACTTTGATCCACTGCGTTCCGATCCGAGGTTTGCGCAACTTGTGTCAAGCCCCTCAGGACAGGCCAAAAATTAAACTGAAGGCGATAAGTCTCCCCTCTTTGGCCCTGTCAAAGCGCCTACAACCATGTTGCTTCAATTCCCCTAGCCCTAAAGTCTTGCAGGAGCTGTTCGTTCCCACTATAGAAAAGCGTGATCGTTTTCAAATTGGGTAGGAGCGCTGCATCATTTGCTGATTGGATGTCAAACCTATCGTCTTCACCATCCCAAAATGGGCAAAGTTGCAAATAAATTTCAGCCCCACCCTCCTGATAAAGTTCCTCGACATGGAGCAAGGCGGTGGCGGAAATCTCTAACCGCTCAAAGTATGCCTTGACTTCAGGAATAATTTGGTCGCCTTCCTCGTCGATATCGATTTGGCGAGCGTTATAGTTGCTCACAAAGGCATACACATCAAACGACGGCGTTAGCAAATTTTGCTCGTACATCAAAACCTGAACTACAGCCAGCTTAAAGTTAAAGCCTGAAAAGGCTACAGAATCAGTCATCTGAGTGGTTTCCCGACTGGGTTAAGGCTGCCTACAGTAGGTGCCGCTATGGTGAGACGGTGTCTGGGCGATCGCACACACTCCGCAGCCAGTCATACCACTCGGCCAAGCCTTCCCCTGAAACGGCGGATACTTGAAAGATTTTCAGCTCCGGATTGACCTGACGGGCATAGGCGAGACAGCGCTCTACATCGAAGCTGACATAGGGGAGCAGGTCGATCTTAGTCAGCACCATCACCTGGCTGGCACGGAACATGTGGGGATACTTGATGGGTTTGTCTTCCCCTTCGGTGACCGATAGCATAGCGACTTTGGCCTTTTCACCCAGGTCAAACAACGCGGGACACACCAGATTACCCACATTCTCAATGAGCAAGAGAGAGTGGTTGGGTGGATTCAGGGCTTCCAGGCCGCGCTCTACCATGGAGGCTTCAAGATGGCAGCCCGTACCTGTGTTGACTTGAATCGTCGGACAGCCGGTGGCGGCAATTCTCTCGGCATCCTGAGCGGTTTCCTGATCGCCTTCGATGACAGCTATGGGAATCTCGCTTTGCAAGTCTTGAATGGTTTTGACCAGCAGTGTGGTTTTTCCAGCACCTGGTGAACTGACCAAATTCAGCGCGGTGATTTGCTGCCCTTTGAACCAGCCGCGATTTTGGGCGGCAATTAAGTCGTTCTTAGAAAGGATATTTTGCTCTAACGTCACGGTCGTGCCATGCACTTGACTATGGGCATGTGCCGAGGACTGTCCTTCTCCGTTGTGATGATGATGGTGGTGCGTGTGGGTATGGGGCTTGTGATCTGTGTGGGTACTGTGGGAATGGGTAGTATGGGAATGGGATGCCGAGTCGACATGGGTATGGGTCATCACCGTTCCATCAGCCAGGGTATGGGTGTTGGTCGCTGTCGACACTGCCTCAGCATGGGGATGCGAGTGGGTATGCTCGCTGTGGGTATGCTCCACGCGAGTTACCCTTGCTTGAGCGCCATCGGAACAGCCACAAGTTACGCACATAACACCTCTGTCTCCAGTTCTTTGATGGTGAGTTCTTGACCTTGAATGATGTCGAGGCGGGTATTGCCGCAATCGCATACGCCAAAGGGCTGACTGAGCGCTATCTCGCGATCGCACACCCGACACTTACCCAACCCCGGACGCTCCAAAATCTCTAGTGTTGCCCCTTCGAGCACCGTGCCTTGGGCACACACGTCGAAGCAAAACCGGATCGCTTCGGACATGATGGCGGTGAGCTGGCCGATTTCCAAGGTGATGCGCTGTACTCTAGCACCGTTGGCATGTTCGGTGGCGATCGCCACAATGTTTTGGGTAATTCCTAGCTCATGCATTAGCAAATCCTCGGTAGCTGATCGTCCACCAATCGGTCAATTACGCGCTCGGTGCCAAACGCGGTTTTGAGCGATACCCACTGGCCATCAGTGACTTGGCCGATGATTTGGCTCTGGGTGCCACTGGGGTGCGATCGCATCGCCGCCAACACCTCTTCTGCTTGCTCTGGAGGAACCACGACGACGAGCTTGCCTTCATTGGCCAGGTAGAGTGGGTCTAACCCCAACAGTTCACACAAGCCCTTGACGGCATCATCCACCGGAATCTGCTCTTCGATGAGCCGAATCCCAACCCGAGCGCTCTCAGCAAATTCATTCAGCACCGTCGCCAGTCCGCCACGGGTAGCATCCCGCATCGCTTTGACTTCGGGGCAAACAGAAATAATGACATCCACCAACCCATTCAGCGGTTGGCAATCACTTTGCAAATCCGTTTCCAACGACAATTCGCCTCGGGCGACCATGATCGTCGCGCCATGGTTCCCAATCGGGCCGTTGACCAACACCACATCCCCCGGCTGAATATGCACTGCCGCTGGAGTGACGCCCGTCCGCATCACCCCAATGCCTGCGGTGTTGATGAATATCTTGTCGGCTCCACCCCGGGGAACGACTTTGGTGTCTCCCGTGACGATCGCCACCCCCGCTTGTTTCGCGGCTGCCGCCATACTGGCCACCACTTGGCGCAGGGTTTGCATCGGCAACCCTTCTTCCAAAATCATGGCGCAGGTGAGATAACGCGGAATCGCTCCACTAACCGCCAAGTCGTTGACGGTACCGTTCACCGCTAGCGTGCCGATGTCTCCGCCGGGGAAGATGATGGGATCGACCACAAAGGAATCGGTGGTAAAGGCAAGGCGATCGCCCTGAGCCGTCAATTCATCCAAAGGAATCCGCGCCTGGTCTTCTAGCGCATTAGCAGGGCCTTCTTGAAATGCCTGGACAAACAGGGCTTCAATCAAATCCTGCATGGCGCGACCCCCACTGCCATGAGCGAGAGTAATCGTTTTGTCGCGCAGCCGTGGCGGTTTTTTAGAGGTGGGTTTGTCGATTGAGAGCGTCATAAGGAAATAGGGTGAAGGGAATTAATTAACGGCTAACGAGTTCGGGTGCAGTTTGGGCGCGGCCATACTTGTAATAAGCGGCGCAGGCTCCTTCGGAGGACACCATGCAGGCTCCGATGGGGTGTTCGGGGGTGCAGCCAGTGCCAAAGACTTTGCATTCCCAGGGCTTCTTCACACCTTTGAGGATCTCGCCACAGGCACAGGCTTTGTGGTCGGCGACCTGGCGGTGGGGCAGGGTGAATTTGGCTTCGGCATCGAAGTGGGCATAGTCAGGATGCATCTTGAAGCCTGATGCGGGGATGTCGCCGAGTCCACGCCATTCAAACTGTTCGCGCACGGTGAAGACTTTGGCCATCGCCTCTAGTGCGACCAGATTGCCTTGCTCTTGCACGAGGCGAGCATACTGGTTTTCCACTTCGCAGCAGCCTTCAGCGAGTTGGCGCAATACCATCCACAACGACTGCAAAATATCCAGCGGTTCAAAGCCAGAAATGGTGACGGGTTTGCGGTAGCGCTGGGCGATCACCTGATAGGGACGGGCACCGATGACCATGCTGACATGGCCGGGGCCAATGAAGCCGTCGAGTTGCAGATCGGGGTTGCTGAGCAACGCTTCTAGGGCAGGCACGACCAGCACATGATTGCAGAAGAGGCTGAAATTTTTGACGCCTTGGCGTTCCGCTTGTAACACCGTCAGAGCGGTACTGGGAGCCGTTGTCTCAAATCCGATTGCAAAGAAAACGACTTCCCGATCGGGATGCTTTTGGGCGATCGCCAATGCATCCAACGGCGAATAGACCATGCGAATGTCGGCACCTTCGGCTTTGGCCTGCAACAGGCTTTGTTTGGAGCCAGGAACGCGCATGACATCCCCAAAGGTGGCGAGAATCACGTTGGGGTTTTGGGCAAGGGCGATCGCATCATCCAACCGTCCCTTGGGCATGATGCACACCGGACATCCGGGGCCGTGCACCAGCTCCACAGTGGAGGGTAGTAGGGATTCCAATCCGTACTTGAAGATCGAATGAGTATGACCACCGCACACTTCCATGATCTTGATGGGGCCTGGGCGTGACTGGGTTAGCTGTTGGCCGAGCGCTTCGATCTGTTGCAGCAGCCCCTGCGCTTTTTGTGGATCGCGAAATTCTTGAACGTACTTCATTACCCTCTTCCCTTCGTAATTTTCTGCAATCGATTTCTTTAATGCGTTTGAGATAGTTTGAAGTGATTTTTTTGTAATGTTTTGGTGGTGGAGATCCCCCTCAAAAAGGGGGGAGTCGGATCGGAAGTCCCCCTTTTTAAGGGGGATTGAGGGGGATCCCACAGGGGATTCAAATTGCTCCACTAAATGGGTGCTAACGACTCATGCACCTCTGCCATTTCTGCTAGCAAATCCAGCGTGATTTGAGCTTCTTCGGGGTCGATGCGATTCATGGCAAACCCCACATGAACCAAGACCCAATCGCCTACACAGCTTTCAACTGGATGTTCCTCATCCACAATGCAGGCAATGTTCACCTGCCGCCGCACGCCGCTAACATCGACGGTTGCTAGCTTCTGGGCAGCATCTGTTATGTCTAAAATTTGTCCTGGAATCCCTAAACACATCGATTCAGTATCCTTCTCTCAAGGGTTAAGCAACAACATGACGTTGGCAATGATCGGCAATTTTAGTTAGTAATCCTCCATCTTAAGGATGGCTCTTGAATCCCTAATTTCGTGGATCTAACGTCTTTTTCTTAAGGGTTGGTCAATAAAAGTTTGGAATTCTGCCTAACATAATCCTGCCTAATATTTGTAATACCAACGCAAGACCTGCGAGTGGCATGTTTAGGGCGAGTCATGGAGTCGAGCAGCGGCGATCGCCACTTGTCCCAACGACAATCCCCCGTCGTTAGGCGGTACGGAGTGGGGAGTGAGTACCGTCAGTCCCTGTTGGCGCAATTGCTCTTGCACCGCGATCAGTAACACTTGATTCTGAAACACGCCGCCGGATAGCACGACTTGGCTGAGGTGATGGCGATTGGCTAACGTTATGGCTAGGTCGGAAATGGCTTGTGCAAACCCCTGGTGGAAGCGAGCCGCGATGACCGACGTTTCTATCCTCTGCTGCAAGTCTTTCAATAGCTCTGGCCAGAGAGACTGGGCTGAGAGAATCATGGGGTTCTGATTGTAATGTAGCGCGAATGGATAAGGGGCTGCGCGAACTGCTTCGGGCTGAATTAAGGCTTCGAGTTCAATCGCTCCTTGCCCTTCATAGCTTGCTGTATCGCGACAACAGCCGACCGCTGTCGCCACCGCATCGAAAAGTCGTCCGGCGGAAGAGGCTAAGGGCGATCGCAACTGGGTTGTGAGCATTTGGTCGAGGAGCGATCGCGGTTGAGTTGCCAAGAACTGTACGATGTCCAAATCGCCAAACTGATCTGTCAAGTCGTCCCAGTCCATCGCGGCCATCAGTTGAGCATAGGTGTTGCGCCAGGGCTGTCGCGTGGCCTGGGCACCGCCCAACATCGCCATGGGTTCTAGGTGCGCAACCCGTTGGAAATCGCGGTAGTCGGCGACCAGAAACTCGCCGCCCCAGAGGGTATCATCTGCACCATAGCCCAGCCCATCTAGGGCAATGCCCAGTACGGGAGCGGTGTCGATAGGCAATCCACATTCGACCATGCAGGCGGCAATATGGGCATGGTGATGCTGAATGCTGTGAAGAGGCACGCTCTGCTCTTGCGCTAGCGTGTGGGCAAGTTGCGTCGAGCGATAGTCCGGGTGCAGGTCAGCGGCAATGGCGACGGGCTGATGCTCAAAAAGCTGTTGGTATAACGCTAGGGTGTCTTCGTAGGCCGCAAACGCTGTCGCTTCTTCCAAGTCGCCCAGGTGTTGCGACAGAATGGCTTCTCCCGCATTTCCCAAGCAGAAGGTACTCTTAAGTTCGCCACCCATCGCCAGGATCTGCGGCATGTCCTCAAAGCCCGCAGGAAGCTGGATGGGGGCAGGGGCATAGCCTCGGGCGCGCCGTAGGGTTTGTGGTTGCCCTGCCACCATGCGCACCACCGAGTCGTCAACGCGGTTCACAATCTCGCGATCGTGGAGCAGGAAGTAGGTGGCGATCGCCCCTAATTTCTCTCTCGCTGTCTCGTTGTCAATACACTGTGGCTCATCCGACCTGTTCCCACTCGTCAGCACGATGGGACGATTCATCCGCTTCAGCATCAAATGATGCAGCGGTGTGTAGGGCAGCATCACACCAAGCGTCGGGAGATTGGGCGAAACAGTCGGGGAAAGTGGGGGATATGTAGGTGAAGCCTGAGCCCCTGATTCTGCTGTCTGTCTGACTTTCAATAACACAATTGGTGCAGCCGGACTTTCCAACAACGCCCGCTCCTCATCGGAAATGTCGCAGTAAGGCGCAATCACCGATAGGTCGCGCACCATCAGCGCAAAGGGCTTGTGGTAGCGGTGCTTGCGCTGGCGCAGTTGATTGACGGCTGTATCGTTGGTGGCATCGCAGGCTAGATGGATGCCGCCGATGCCTTTGATGGCAACGATTTCGCCCCGCTGGAGCAGGGTGCAAACCGCATCCACGTCATCCAGCATGGAGAACATATCGGCGACCACGGGCTTGCCATCGGCGCGTTCGAGCCAAGCTTTGGGACCACAGTGGTAGCAGGCGACGGGTTGCGCATGGAAGCGGCGGTTGAGCGGGTTGTCGTATTCCTTTTGGCAGTCGGGGCACATGGGGAAGGTGGCCATGCTGGTGTTGCCCCGGTCGTAGGGAATAGCACGAACAATGCTGAGGCGTGGGCCGCAGTGGGTGCAGTTGGTGAAGGGATAGCGGTAGAGTCGTCCGAACGGATCGAGGGTATCGGATAGGCACTGCGGGCAGGTGGCGGCATCCGGTGCGATGTTCGTACGAACTTGGCCGGGACGACTCGGCGTAATCTCGAACTCGGTTTGGGGGATGGTGGCGATCGCCACATCCTGTCGCTGAATCGACTCAATCTTGGCCAAGGGCGGCGCACTGGGTCGCAATTGAGCCACAAACTGATCGATTTGCTGCGCTGTACCCGCGACTCGAATCACCACTCCAGCGGCATCGTTGTACACACTGCCGCGCAAGTGATGCGTTAGGGCTAACTGATACACCATTGGCCGGAAGCCAACGCCCTGCACCGTGCCTTTTACCCGAATCTCAGCCGCCGTTTCCATACCTGTCGATTTTGTGGCCTCTGAAGACGGATCGGATAGATGCATTGATCTGGAAAGATTTGCCACCATTGGGGCTTTGCCTATTGGCCCTCCAAATGCCACACCATGACGCGGTTATTGCCCGAATCCGCGATTACTACCATGCTGCCACACACATGGATGCCGTAGGGCCAACAAAAACTATCTCTTAAGGCGGAGCCGTAGCTGCGATTTTCTCCCTTTTGGCGATAGGTAACTTGACCCGAAAGACCATCTGCCGGGGCGTCGTGGAGCGCTTCCCAATCCAGTTGATCGCGATGCCACCCAATCAGGCGGGAGTTGGCCGTGTCGGCAGCGATTAGCCAATCGCCAGCGGCAGCGACGCCATAGGGCATACTGAAGCTGCGATCGCTCGGGAAGTACTCTCCGCGATTCAGCTCCACCGCTTGAACATCGGCTTGTCCCAAAATGACCTGACAAGGCGCGTTGTTTTGCTCGGGAATGCCCCGCCAAATCATCAGTCGATTGTTGCCCGCATCGGCCAACACCAAATTGCCATGCCACAGCGTCAAACTATGGGGCCAGCGCATGCTCGAAGCCGTTGGCGACCCGCCATCGTTTTCATTGCGGGTGGTGAAGGCGTCTTGCCCCAGAACGGCATCCGCAGGCTGTCCATTACTGGTCGGAATGCTATTCCACACCAGAACACGGCGATTGCCTGTGTCGGTGATATACAACTTGCCGTCATGGAAGAATACGCCATAGGGCCAGTGCAATGTACTGGCGGTGGGTTCATCACCTCCCCGGTTGGGCAATTTCTGAGCAAAATCAGTTTGTCCCAAAACGACATCGGCAGGCACATGGCTATCGGTGGGAACCTGATGCCAAATCAACACCCGATGATTCCAGGCGTCGCCAACGGCCATGCCGTCGCCACAGGCGCAAATGCCAGTGGGCACAGCCACGCTACTCGCCGTTGGGTCACCCTTCGCATTTTGCCCTTCGTGCTCAAAGTCCGGTTGCCCAATTACCCAGTCCGCCGCTTGCCCGTCTGTGGTGGGGAGCGATCGCCAACCCAGCAAGCGATGGTGCCCGGTATCCGCAACCCAAAGCGGGCCTGTGGCTGAGAACAAACATGCCCCACGCGGCCCAAACATCGTATCGGCAGCGGGAGCCAAAGGTGCAGCCATCCAGGAGAGATCGTGACCCGCTCCAAGGATGCGAACAGCAGTGTCATCACTGGCGGTCGATCGTTTAAAGGGGAGTTGCGGAGCAATTTCCCCTTGTGGACTTCGCTGGGGCGCAAAGGATTTGACAACTAAAGAGGTCATAAATCGTGCGTATGTGGATAACGGTTTTGAATTGGCCGGGAGAGCAACTGGTGTAAGAGTAAGTAGGGTGGGCATTGCCCACCACAGTGCAGTTACTTGTTAATTGAAGGGTCGAAAGTTGTTGTCGAAAGTAATTTTTGAAGGGGCGATCGCTTCCATTGATTGTCCAACATGGTTGAGTGGTGGGCAGTGCCCACCCTACATGCTTACTCTAGCTGGACGAAGACCTGGCCGTTGGTGACTTTGACAGGATAGGGGCGTAAGGGAACGGCAGGGGCCGTCAAACAGTTTCCGGTGGCCAATTCAAAGCGGAAGCCGTGGTAAGGACAGGTCAAAACGCCATCCTCACATGCGCCTCCATCAATGGGAACGCCCAGATGGCTGCAAGCATTGTGAAAACAGCTCACCGTTTCCCCTTGCCGACTGAGCAATAGCTTGTGCCCTTCCAGCTTCAGATCCAAGACGCCCTGCTCGGGAATTTCTGCCAAGGAGGTGACCAAGCGCCAGTCGGGTTCAAGGGTAGTTTCTGAGGATAGGATGACAGGTTGATAGGCCACCTCCACCACATGCTCGATCTCAGGACAGTGACGTTTGATCGCGGTTTCAACGGCTTCAGAAAGTGTCAGTTGCGATGCAGGACAATGGCTACAGGCTCCTACCAGCCTAACTTCAACCGTATCGGGCAAGCGGATCGAGACTAGCTCAATATCACCCTCATGCCCTTGCAGACCAGGCCGCACTTCGTCTAGTGCGTGCTGCAATCGCTGCTGCAAGGACGGCGCTTTGACTAGGTCGTGATAGCGCAACAGCCCATAAACGACTTCGTCCTGGGTTGCATTTCGCAATGCTTCCATCGCCTCTTGTTTGACGCTACGAATCAACCGCGTCAGCGCCTCTTTGTGCAACGTTTCGATCGCTTGCTTGAGGTGCTCGACGACTTGCTGTTGGCTACTATCCCATTGCTCAACAATGGCTTCATAGCGCTGAATATCGTCTACTAGCTCACTGAGAGACCGGGTCGGTGGAGGTGGAGCCTGAACCATATTCCTTCTCCTACTTCATCTTCACGTCTTTCAACAGGAAGGGCATGGTAAACCCAGTGATGAGGCTCGAGAGGGCGATCGCCGCTACCAAGCTCAAGCCAAAGCGATGCATCCCTGTCAACAAGAGCACACCGAGGGCAACGCCTATCGCAGTTTCGCGAGCAAAGTATCCAGGATTGCGCAACAGCTTGCCTTTGAACAGCAGCTTGCTAGAAAACCAACCGACTTCTAACACAGGAGTCTCCTTATTACTTCAATGGGCAAGAACAAAACGGAATAGAGCGATCGCTCAACCTTGAGTCGTTCAAGATTAAGCAAAGCCGAAGGCGATTAATGCCAGCCCTAGCGTTGCTGCTGGGATGATGGCGGCTGGGCCATAGAGACCGCCAATCATAGCGGCTAGGCGTGTTCCCAGGTCTTTGCCTGCGAGAACAATGCCGCCCAAGGCACCGCCAAGGATGGAAAAGGCGATCGCCATCAACAACCACACGACGCCTGTGGCTAGAGTGATGTGTTGGTTGAATAGGTCATGAAAAAATCCCTGCACTAGAGGGTCATTGAGAATCTCTTGCATGGTGAACCTCATATGGTGTTCAATTCGCTCAACCGTTTAATGGGCTAACGCATTCGCTCAGTCCAATTCGCTAGACAACGAAGCGATCGCGAACGTTAGCCGACGGCTTCAGATGGAGTAGGTAATGATAACAGTGCCTCGCGGGCTTGCCGCACGGTTTCTGCTTGCGAGATTTGACCGTAGGTCATAAAAATCCCTTCCACTTCTTGGTAATGCGCCTTAGCCTGCTCAAGATGTTTAGAATTACCCTGTTCGGGATTTTCCAAGTCATCGGGCAAATTAACCAACACATTGGCACGATTCGCCAGCGTGTGGGCATAGGCCAGAGGCGTATCCTGTGCCGTGCGAACTTTCAGGGCTTCATCGTAGGCCGCTAATGCCCGCAAGTTGTTGTCCACCGGATGGGTGCTAGGCAAATATTGCAGAGCATTTCCCAAGTTGTTTTGGAGCATGGCGTATTCACTCGGATGGTCGATCAGAGTGATAGACTGTAACGCTTGCTCAAAGGTTTGCACCGCGATCGCTTGCTTGAGGTCATCACGACCTGTGCTTGACGTCATTGAAAGGTAGGCGATCGCAATATTGTTTTGCAAGATGGCATATTCCTGGGGATAGCGTTTCCCCGTGAATACATCCAGCGCTTGCTGATAGAGATGAATGCAATCGGCCAATTGTGCTCGGTGATAGGGCACCAGAGATTGCATCACCAGACCTAGATTCATCTGAGTTTCAGCCCTTTCCTCAGGAGACCCGTGCTGGGTTAACACTGGGAGGGCTGCCTCATATAACTCTTTTGCTTCCAACAGACGATTGGGACCTTCTTCTGGCAGCGATCGCAATACCGTTGCCTTACCTGCAAGGGCTCGCGCCTTCAGCAACGGATAGGCATTATCGCACTGCTCCATCGCATGGTCATACAGCAAAATCGCTTGATTTAAGGGATGGCCACTACTGGGCTTATGTTGTAGCCGAGTTGCCATCTCCAAGAGCATTTCAATCTTTTCAATGGGGGTTGCATTCTCGGAATCGAGAGCTTCGATCGCAACCTTAACGGCTGCATCTGTCAGGCTATTGGTCACAAATCAATAACGCTCCTTATCGAGGGGTTGCCGCTAGTTATTGTGGATTAAGCAAGCAGCCGAGGCTCAAAAGAATTCAGATTTATGCAGCATATCGACCAAACAAGAAATCGCTTGGCTGATTCCTCATTTTCTTAATGTTTAAGATACAAAAGACAAAATTGTTCTTGAAAAGGTTGATCATTATCAATCTTAAAAAAAACAAAATAAGCACCAGGAAAAATTAAACGTGAAGGCCACATAGAGGCGTAATTATGAACATATTCGGCGATCGCTGCTGATATTATTGAATTTAATTCTCAAGTTTGTTGAGAAAATCTTTCCCTTATTGACTTCATGACTGACTCGACTAAGATAGAGCTATGCGTTACTAGATAGCTGTTTCCGTCGCTAAATCTAGATCGCAGGCGTGAATACTTTGAAGTTGCTTGACCTAAGATTTATTAGACTCAGGATAATAGACTTAGTGCATTGCATCTGAATAGCAGATAACGTCAATATCTAACCGTAAATAAACAATAGCTCTGTTGTTTTAGTCGTTCTGTTTGGTTCGAGTTTGCTTTGTTTCATTGATTGAGTCGTTCGACGTTTAATAAACAACTGAAAAATTGTTTATTTCTGTCTTTTAATAGAGTCTCTCAGATTTCTGGTTGAGAATGTGAGGAATTTCTAACCTTACTCGATGCTAACTTTTAATATGTGTAAAGAAGCTTACATCTGAGAACAGTCTCTAAATCCCTTGCTGTGATATATATCCATGTTTCCCAAAAAATGGATGTGACACATTTGCGTATTATCAACATTTAAAGGAGTGTAACGAAGCCTAACTAAATGGTTAAGGTTGTCGTTTTTCTCAACATAGGATCTATGTTCATCCTAGAGTTATCCATGTTATATCGGTACTCTGTGGATTCAAGTGAGCAACTTCAGGAACAAGAGAATCTTGCTAAAACAATTTTCTTAAGAACTGAGGTAACTCATGGCTAATGTGTTGTGGCTCCAGGGTGGTGCTTGCTCTGGAAACACCATGTCATTTCTGAACGCTGAGGAACCCAGCGTTTGTGACTTGGTGACTGATTTTGGGATTAATGTGCTCTGGCATCCATCCTTGGGGATGGAACTGGGGGATAACTTGCAGCGACTGCTGCGCAACTGTATTTCAGGAGAAACCGAACTCGATATCCTCGTGTTTGAAGGGTCGATTGTGAATGCGCCCAACGGCACGGGTGCATGGAATCGCTTTGCCGATCGCCCCATGAAGGATTGGGTGCAGGAACTAGCGGGGGTTGCGAAGTTTGTGGTGGCTGTCGGCGACTGCGCGACTTGGGGCGGTATCCCAGCAATGGCCCCGAACCCAAGTGAATCAGAAGGCTTGCAGTTCCTCAAGCGAGATGCCGGAGGCTTCCTGGGCACAGACTATCAGTCTCAAGCCGGCTTCCCTGTGATCAATATTCCCGGCTGCCCAGCCCACCCAGACTGGATTACGCAGATTCTGGTGGCGATCGCCACTGGGCGTCTGGATGACATTACATTGGATGAATTCAATCGTCCCCAAACCTTTTTCAAGAGCTTTACGCAAACAGGCTGTACTCGCAATATTCACTTTGCTTACAAAGCCTCTAGCGATGAATTTAGCCAGCGCACGGGCTGCCTGTTCTATGACCTGGGTTGCCGAGGCCCGATGACCCACTCATCCTGCAATCGCATCTTGTGGAATCGGGTATCGTCGAAGACCCGCGCGGGTATGCCTTGCCTGGGTTGTACTGAGCCAGAGTTCCCCTTCCATGACCTGGCGCCGGGTACCGTCTTCAAAACGCAAACCATTATGGGGGTTCCCAAGGAACTGCCCACAGGCGTTAACAAAAAAGATTATGCCCTGCTCACCGTTGTCGCCAAGGACGCGATGCCAGCCTGGGCCGAAGATGACATTTTCACGGTGTAAGTCGAGAGCTTGCAGTGTCTTGTAGCTCTGTTGGATGCGTTGGCGATCGCTAATGCATCACCTTCAAGCTTCGTCTAATCATTGTTCATTCAAGTTATCCATCCAGATTCATGACTGCAACATCCGCTGTTCAAACCCTAGACATCTCACCAGTTGGCCGGGTTGAAGGCGACCTAGACGTCCGCGTTGATATTCGCGACGGTCAAGTCGTCAATGCCTGGACTCGTGCCGAACTCTTCCGTGGCTTTGAAATTATTCTCAAAGGTAAAGACCCCCAAGCAGGGCTGATCGTGACCCCCCGTGCTTGCGGCATTTGTGGCGGTTCCCACCTCACCTGTGCATCCTGGGCGCTTGATACCGCCTGGGGAACAGAGGTGCCACGCAATGCCATCTTGGCACGCAACCTGGGGCAATTGGCCGAGTCGATTCAGAGCATTCCCCGCTACTTCTACGGCCTGTATGCGATTGACTTGACCAATAAGAAGTACGAGCAAAGCGCCTTCTACGAAGAAGCCTGCCGCCGTTTTGCCCCATACACAGGTACCTCCTACGAACAAGGGGTAACCATTTCGGGCAAGCCCGTTGAAATCTATGCCCTGCTTGGTGGGCAGTGGCCTCACTCTAGCTACATGGTGCCGGGTGGCGTCATGTGTGCTCCTACGCTGACCGACATTACCCGCGCCTGGTCGATTCTGGAATACTTCCGCACCAACTGGCTGGAACCCATGTGGTTGGGCTGTTCCCTGGAGCGCTATGAGCAAATCCAGACCTATGATGACTTCATGGCCTGGATTGATGAAAAGCCCGAACATGCCAATTCTGACCTGGGCTTCTACTGGCGCATGGGGCTAGACATTGGCCTCGACACCTATGGCGGTGGTTGTGGTCGCTATGTTACTTGGGGTTACTTGCCCCACGAAGATCGCTATCAAAAGCCCACCATCGAAGGGCGTAACGCTGCGCTCATCATGAAGAGTGGTGTTTACGATAGCTACACCGATACCCACTCCCTGATGCGGCAAGACCTAGCGCGTGAGAACACCGCCCATGCCTGGTACGACGAAGGGGCAGGCGACATTCATCCCTTTGACCGCACCACCCAGCCCATTCAAAACAACAGCCACGACTACGACGGTGCCTACTCCTGGTCGACTGCTGTCCGTCATATCGAGTCGGGGCGGTTGGAAGCCGGGGCTCTGGCGCGTCAGCTCGTTGCGGGTGGCCGTCATGGTGAGGATTGGCAGCATTACGATGGCTTTATTCTCGATGCCTTCAAGAAGATGGGTGGCCCCAACATTCACTTGCGGCAGTTGGCTCGGGTTCATGAACTTGTGAAGCTCTACCGTCAGGCAGAGCACTGCCTGCGAGAGTTCCACCTCAAGGAGCCGTTCTACATCAAGCCAACGGAGAAAGACGGTCGCGGTTGGGGTGCAACCGAAGCCGCGCGTGGTGCGCTCTGTCACTGGGTCGAAGTGGAAGACGGCAAGATTAAGAACTACCAAATGATTGCGCCTACGACCTGGAACGTTGGGCCGCGGGATGGCGAAGGGGTGCGGGGGCCGATTGAAGAAGCTCTCATTGGCACTCCCATCGCTGATCCAACCGATCCGGTAGAAGTCGGCCATGTCGCTCGTTCGTTTGATTCCTGCCTGGTCTGTACCGTTCATGCCCATGACAGCAAAACTGGGGAAGAACTCGCCCGGTTTAGAACGGCATAGAGAAACGACTTGCTCTCCAAGCTGATGGCTGTGTTTTGACTTAGCCATCAGCTTTTTTCAGTTATTCAACACAACTCTACTCATCTGTATGTTGACAATTATTGGCTGTGGTAACCTGAATCGCTGCGACGATGGCGTTGGCGTTCTAGTTGCCCAACGACTTCAAACCTACCTACGCGAACATCCCGTTCCCAATGTGCAAGTGTTTGACTGCGGCACAGCGGGGATTGATGTCATGTTCCAAGCACGGGGTAGCGACGAGCTAATTGTGATTGACGCTAGCCGCACGGGCTCAGAACCCGGTGCGATTTATCAGGTGCCTGGAGAAGTTCTCGAACAGTTACCGGAACCCAGCTACAACCTGCACGACTTTCGCTGGGACCATGCGATCGCCACAGGCCGCAAAATTTTCAAAGATACCTTTCCCACCAAAGTTACGGTTTACCTCATCGAAGCCCAAAGCCTCGATTTTGGCTGGACGCTCTCACCGGCGATCGCCCAAGCTGCCGATCGGGTGTTTCAAACCATCACCACAGACTTACAGACCAGACGCACTACAGTCAGTACTTCAGCCACCTGCTGATGCTCATTGCCTTGTGTTTTTGTTTTAGGCAGAGCTGTTTCAGGTTTGAGAACACTCCAAAAAACTCCTTACGAAGGCTACTCAAAATTATTTGTAGCTCCTATAGATTACAGCTCCAGCTACTACGGTTAAGAGCTTGGGTGCTTCAAACGGATTTGAATGCAGCCATTGATTTAATCAAACTCTGTTTGTAGCGTTGGATCTGCATGGTGATCAAATAGCCGTGCAATTTGGCTGGGAACGACGCGCGTTAGAGAGAGTTCTGGAATCTCTTGTTTGCCAAAAAATCCAACATCTTCTGTTTCTAGGCTGGTTGTAGGCGTACCACTGATTAGCTGGCATAGAAAAAACAATTTGTACACGTGATAGGCGAAGGGTGGGTGTCCGTGGCGATGATGATTACGGTCGTATACAGCGACTAATTTGATCGCTTGTGTTGTGTAACCAGACTCTTCATAAATCTCGCGTTCTACGGAATCTTTGGGAGAGTCGCCAATATCTGCCCAGCCGCCCGGTAATGTCCAGCAGCTATCCTCTTTCTCCTTAACCAATAAAATCTTTTCTTCCTTGAAGACGGCTCCTCGCACATCAACTTTAGGCGTGGCGTAACCTTGCTCTTGGCTGAACAGATGATGGATATGGGTTGCTTCAGCATCGGTGTGAGCGGCCATCACGTCGGCTGCGATCGCCCGCAATTGCTCGTATCGCTCAATATCATAGGGATTTTTGCTGTAGGTCAAACCGTTTTGGGCAAGCGCCTGTAACTGCTGTCCCCACGCTAACCACTTTGTGTCCATAGAATGTTTTTAGACTTCAAGGTTGTTCAAAGTTTGCTGTAAAACCTATTATGCAGCGGCCACGGCTTCGATTTCCAACAGTCATTGTTCATCAAATATCTCTGCAATGATCACCGTCAGAACAGGAGTGTGATGGCCTAAAAATCCTGCCTGATCTGGCTGTTTATGTCGGCATACTCGCGAGAGGAGAGGATCGCCCAGACTCACCATAACTCCTTCTAGGGCTAACCCACGTTAGCCAGCTAGCATCCCATCAAATGTTCTGTTGAATGGGGAAGTCGTTTTAGCCTAATCCGCCCCCATCAATGTCGAATCGCATTCCCGACACATACGATGCTGCATCGGAGGCTAGCCACATGACTGCATTAGCAATCTCTTCAGGCTGCGCAACGCGCTGTATCGGGTAAGCAGCCACCAGTTGTTCTTCTGTGACATTCCAATCGCGCTGAACCCGCTCCCACATGGGGGTATCGACACCACCAGGGGCGATCGCATTAATACGAAGCGTTCGACCATATTCCTGAGCCGCGATCTTCGTCATGTGAATCACAGCTGCCTTACTTATCCCATAGCCGACGATGTTGGGAAATGCACGGTGACCACCGATACTGGCATTGTTGATGATCGAACCACCCGTTTCGAGCAGATGGGGAATTTCGTATTTCATGCTGAGGAAAACCCCTCGGGCATTGGTCCGCATCAAGTCGTCAAACTCATCAATGTCCGTGTCGGTAATTTGTGCTGGGGGATAGTCAATCCCGGCGTTGTTGAAGGCAACGTCTAAGCGACCATACTTCGCCACACAGGCTTCTACAAAGGCTTCAACCTCTGGGGCATTGCGTACATCCGCTTTCATGTAAGTCGCTTCGCCCCCCATCGCCCGAATTTCGGTTTCAACCTGCTGCCCCAGATCTTCCCGCCGACCACAAAAGAAAACACTGGCTCCGGCCTGGGCGAAGGCGTTTGCGGTCGTTGCTCCAATCCCCGAAGTGGCTCCGGTAATCAACACCACTTTTCCCGCGAATGGATCTGTTGTATCGGCGTTAACGGCTACGGTCTCTGATGGTGCTTCGGTCTGGGCGTTGGCGTGGTTGGCAGAAACGGTGGTAAATCCAGCGGCTGCGATCGCCCCTGTGGTTAAAATGCGACGGCGAGTAAAATGCGCCATGATATTCCCTCCTGCGTCAGTTGTTTAAGCGAATGGTGTTGCGGTGAATGGTGTTGCGGTGAGAGGTATGGCAGTGAAAGCTGTCAAAGTAAATGCAATGTCAAAGCTAGCTAGGCAAGCTGTCCGCCCGTGACATCCAAATCCATGCCGTTGATTGAGGTTGCTTCATCCGACGCCAGGAACATGACGGCTCGTGCCATTTCTACGGTGGTCATGATGCGGGGAGTGACAAAGTTGGGAGCCATTTGCTCGTAGGTCAGCCCTTGAAACTCAAACGAGCGTCGCAGCATCGGCGTATCCACCGCTAAGGGCGAAATGGAATTGATGCGAATATTGCGGCTACCGTTGGCATTGGCGGCGGCTTTGGTCAGACCCATGACGCCATGCTTGCTGGCGTTGTAGTGGGGTGTGTTGGCAAATCCGCGATGCCCTGCCACGGACGACATATTAATGATGACGCCGCTGTTTTGCTCGATCATGATGGGCAGCTCATACCGCATCGAGTAGAACACACCGTCCAGATTGGTGGCGATCATGTCGCGATAGTTTGCCAGATCCATGTCTTGAATCTCGACGGGAGTCATGAAAATTCCGGCATTGTTGAAGGCGATATCTAAGCGCCCATAGCGTTCGACGGTGGCGTTGACAAACTGCTCGACCTGCTGCGGGTCACGCACATCAGACTGGATGTAGGTGGCTTCTCCGCCCAACTCGCGAATGTCACTTTCAACTTGTTGTCCTAGCTCAGCTCGACGCCCGTTGAAGCTGACCATTGCGCCTTCCCGTGCAAAGGCTTTGGCAGTAACCTCGCCGATACCAGAGGTGGCTCCGGTGATGAGCACCACCTTGCCAGCAAAGCGCCCCTCTGGATTTGCCATTGTGATTTCGGGTGCGGGTGGATTGAGGGAGTTGGCTCGGGCTTGCCCCTTAGAAAATGCGGTTGCTAATCCGGCAGCGGCAAGGGTGCCCGTCGCGAGAATCTTGCGGCGATTGAGAGTTGACATGATGTTTCAGACCTAGAGCTTTACCTATCAAAACCTGCTTAAGCATTGATTAATTGCTATTAACTTAGGTCTCATGTCGATGACAGGCTAGGAAAATATTGCGGTCTGGTCGATCTATTGCCTTGAGAAGTGACCTTTTGAAAGGCTTGTACTGCGCAGCTCTCAAAAAATATGTGAGTTTCAAAAAATATTGCTGGTTCTGCTTAAGTGCGTCGGGCTGTAGTTGCCTGGGGTTGTGCCGACCTGACGCTTGAAGTGCCAGCCAAAGTGACTTTGATCGTAGAAGCCAGTGGCCGCCGCAACGGTGATGATCGGGAGTCCCTGAGCTAATAGCTTTCGTGCCTGGGTGATGCGCAGTTGTGTTTGATAGGCGCTGGGCGATAACCCTACGGTTTTGCGAAACACGCGACAGAAGTGGAATCGGCTTAAGTTAGCGATCGCCGCCAACTCCTCCAACGAAATATCATCGGCAAAATGAGCATGGAGGTAGTCACAAGCGCGGGTCACAGCCTTGTGAACGGCTTTTGTGGAATGATCCGCCGGGCGATTCAAGGCATGATGAGTAATCAGATAGGTCAAAAAATCCCAGAGCGCTGTGTCTTGCTCTAGTTTGGATGCTTGCCGATCGATCACCATTTGGAGTGCTAGAAACAAACGATTGAGCTTCGGGTCGGTGAGAAAAGCGGTTGCAAAAAACGGCTCACTGGTCGGCTTCTCAGTCATCTCTGCGGCCACCGTATGCAGCCATGTGGGTTCAATATGAGCCATGGCAAAGTGGGCGGGTTCTGGCAGGAAGGTGCGATCGCTCGGCGCATGCACTTCCCCAGAATGAACAATGCTGAGGCTCCCGACAGGAATGGGATGACGGCTTCCGCGATAGGAATAGTCTCCCTGACAATCAAAGCTCAGGCCAAATTGGTAAGCCGCATGGGCATGTTTGGGCAAGGGCGTCACCGCACCAGCGGTGTAAGCATAGTGTTCGAGCAAAATGCCCTCCGCTTCCCACGCGCGGATGGATACTTGTGCGGCTTTTTGTGGCATGACAATCCATTTCTAACGCCTCGCTCAGTTTAGCTAAAACCCGCTGCTCCATTGAGGTCGTTTCAAATATGTCCTCAGACTATACTGGCAATAAGAATTCTCTCTTGCCCAGATATTCAGCAATGGACGCCCCACCCACCAAAATCTTAATTTTGAGTGCCAATCCTCGAAATACCAAATCTCTGCGCTTGGATGAAGAACGACGCGAGATTGAAGCGGGATTGATCGAGCGATCGCGCCTCCGCGATCAGTTCTGTCTAATTTCCAAACCCTCTGTCCGTCCGCGCGACTTTCAGCGAGCCATACTTGATCACAACCCCCAGGTGATTCACTTTAGCGGGCATGGCAGTGGTGAACGGGGCATTGCCCTAGAAGATGAGACCGGAAATCTCAAGCTGGTCGATGCGGCAGCCCTGGCTTCGCTGTTTGCCCTCTACAAAGACACGCTCCAATGTGTAGTGCTGAATGCCTGCTATTCCGAGGTGCAGGCAAAAGCTATTGTTGAGCATATCCCCTATGCCATCGGCATGAGCGACAAGATTAAAGATCGAGCGGCGATCGAATTTGCCGTGGCTTTTTATGATGCCTTGGGAGCTGGGCGAGATATAGAGTTTGCCTATAGAAATGCTTGTGCTGCGATTCAAATGGCAGGCATTCCGCAGTCCGATGTTCCTGTTCTACATAAGAAACCTGGATTAAACACCCAATCTTCACAAGCACTGGCTAAAGCTATTCCTTCTCATAATTTGACCGAGAAGCAAGTCCTGGATTTGAAGCGTTTAGTGCAGGAAGTACGGGCTGGCAGATTAGACGAGGAAGCAATTACAATTCACGTTGTTCCTTATACTATGGGTGATGGAAAGCCCCTTGTAACAGTTGAAGGAAACAACACACTTGATATCAAATTAACGTCTTTTCAAGCATTAAAAAGTGATAAGTGCTTGATTGGTGATTGCGTAGCAAATAATAAATATCGATATACCTTAACGCGTCGAGCTTACGAAATTGCGGATCTTACTCCTGAAACAGTTCCCCAACCTTCTTCCTCTGACTCAATACGCCCTGAACCAATGTCACAACCTCAATCTACTTCCAACCCGGCACCCTTGAGCGTTTTCATTTCCTACTCTCACCGAGACGAAGAGTTTAAGGATGAACTGGTGGTTCATCTGGCCAACCTGAAACGGCAAGGCAAAATCAAAGCGTGGCAAGACCGGGATATTGAAGCGGGAGCCGAATGGGATGCCGAAATCCAGCAGCAGCTTGAATCCGCCGAAATTATCCTGTTGCTGATTACCCCTCGGTTCATAGCATCCGACTATTGTTTTGACCTGGAAATGCAGCGAGCCATCCAGCGCCACGATGAGGGAACCGCGAGGGTCATTCCCCTGATGATCAAACCCTGCGATTGGCAGGGAACCCCCTTTAGCAAACTCCAGGTTTTACCCAAAGACGCCAAACCCGTTACCAAATGGGATGACCAAGACGAAGCGTTCCTAAATGTCGTCCAAGGCATTCGCAGAGCCGTGGAGTCGCTGCATTCAAAAAAGTAGCCGGGGCAGGAGCGGTTGCGTCCAGAGCTACTTCAACGACTCCCGTTGCCCCGCGTCCCCAGCCCCCTTCTCCACAATTTTCGACCTACAACCCTGCGACCTTCGCTGGGCGGGATGCTGAGACGGCTCAATTGGTGGAGCGTCTACAGGGAGATTGCCGTGTCGTGGCTATTGTCGGGATGACGGGCATTGGCAAGACGACATTGGCCGAGCGTGTGGTTGCCAGCTTAATGGAAACGAGTGAGAGTCAAACGCTTCCCTATCTCCGTTTTAGCCTGGATGACCGCAGCCTTACGCCCGATTTCTCCAGCAGTGGTGCGGCATTGCTGCGCACCCTGGGCGAAGAACCTACCCTGAATGACCAAAAAGATCCGGCTAACCTGCTGACGCACCTTCTCGATCGTCTCTGTAGTAACCCCTATCGCGTGCAGATCGACTCTCTGGAGCGGTTGCTGCGGGGCAATGAGCAGGAAGGCTGGAGCGAGTTTTGCGATCCCCTCTGGCTGGACTTGCTGCAGAAGTTTCTGGCGGGAACCCACTGCCCCAGCCAACTATTGCTCACCAGTCAGGACATTCCCGGCGACCTGGATGCCATTGCCTCCCGCTACCCTCAGTTCTGGCACTACGAACCCCTCCAGGGCTTGAATGCAGAGGAACAACAGGAGCTGTTCCAAAAACTAGGGCTAAACCTGACGGACAGCGATGAAGAAATCCTCCAGCGCATTGGCACCCACTACGACGGCCATCCTCTGATATTGCAGGTGATTGCCGAAGAAATTCGCCAACCTCCCTTTCAGGGCAACATCGCCCGCTACTGGCAGCACTACGAAGCAGAATTTACCGCCACTGCGCCCGCCACCGCCAGTAAACTGGAGCGCAGCCGCCTCTTCCGCCGCCGCGTCCGTCAGCGGGTGGAGCAATCGCTCCAACGCCTTCCCGAACCCGCCCGCCAGATGCTCTGCGCCTGCTCCGTCTTCCGCCGCCCCGTCCCCGTTGAGTTCTGGTACGCGATGCTGCCCAAAGGCGATGCTGACTCTGCCTTCGACACCCTCCAAGATCGCAACCTCGTCGAATATGCCTCCACTCCTTCACCCTCTACCCTTCACCCTTTACCCTTATTTATCAAACAGCACAATCTGATCCGCTCTGTAGCATCCTCGTTATTGAAGGCAGATTCTACTATCTGGAAAGCCGCCGAACGCCAAGCCGCCCACCTCTGGCTCACAGCCTACCAACCCACCCCTAATGCCCCCAATCTGGAAACCGTGCGCGGCTACCTGGAGGCATTTGACCACTACTGCGAAGTCGGTGATTGGGATGCCGCCGAAAAGATTGCTTGGATCCGCATGGATACGCCAACAAAAGATTCTTTGTGCTTGCAGCTAGGCACTTGGAGCTATTTTCGTGAACAGGTTTTGGTTTATAGTAAACAACTAGAAATTGCATGTAAAAAGAGCGATCGCCAGAGGGAAGGGGCTACCCTGAGTAATCTGGGGCTTGCGTACAGCAGTCTGGGGCAGTATGAGCGGGCGATTGACTTCTATCAGCAAGCTCTGGCGATTGCGCGGGAGATTGACAATCGCCAGGGAGAAGGACCTGCTCTGGGTAATCTGGGGCTTGCGTACAGCAGGCTGGGGCAGTATGAGCGAGCGATCGACTTCTATCAGCAACACCTGATGATTGCGCGGGAGATTGACAATCGCCGGGGAGAAGGAAATACCCTGGGCAATTTGGGGAGTGTGTACTACAAGCTGGGGCAGTATGAGCGGGCGATCGACTTCTATCAGCAAGCTCTGATGATTGCGCGGGAGATTGGCTCTCGCCAGACAGAAGGATCTAACCTAAACAATCTAGGGAGTTTACACTATAGCCTGGGGCAGTATGAGCGGGCGATCGACTTCTATCAGCAAGCTCTGGTGATTGCGCGGGAGATTGGCTCTCGCCAGAGAGAAGGATCTGCCTTGGGCAATCTGGGGCTTGCGTATAACGATCTGGGGCAGTACGAGCGGGCGATCGATTTCCATCAGCAACGTCTGGTGATTACGAGAGAGATTGGCGATCGACAGGGAGAGAGCTACTCTTTGAACAATTTGGGAATGGTTTACCACAACTTGAAGCAGTACGAGCGGACGATCGATTTCTATCAGCGATCGCTGACTATTAAGCGACAGATTGGCGATCGTTGGGCAGAGAGCATTACGCTCATCAAGATGGGAGCAACTCAACTCAAGTTGGAGAAATATCTAGAATCTTTGGATAGTAATCGAGCAGGATTAGAGATTTCTCAAGATATTGGGGATAAGACAACTGAAGCCGAAGCCCTCAAGAATTTGGCCGAGGTTCATCACGCATTAGGCGAGGTCGAGGTGGCACTGCTGCATGCTCAGCAAGCGTTGGCGCTGGCAACAGAGCTAGGCATTCCCCTCAAAGCCGAGTGCGAAGCATTGTTGGAAGAATTGGAAAAAGGGTGAAAGGGTGAAAGGGTTGAAGGGTAAAGGGTAAAGGGTGAAGGGTGAAGGGGTGAAGCGGGATATTGAGGAGCGGACGTTATTAATGAAAGGGTGAAGGGTAAAAGGGTAAAGGGTGAAAGGGGTGAAGCGGGATATTGAGGAGCGGACGTTTAAGTATGCTTTGAGGGCGATTAAGGTTTATCAGGCGTTGCAACAGGGCAAAGATGGGGCGGGATGGGTGCTTGGTAAGCAATTTCTGCGATCGGCTACCTCCGTTGGGGCCAATGTGGCGGAAGCCCAAGATGCGGAAAGTCGCGCTGATTTTATTCACAAATATGGAATTGCCCAGAAAGAAATCAGAGAAAGCCTGTATTGGTTACGGCTTCTGAAAGAGTCAGAATTATTACAAGACAGGCAACTAGCCAATCTCATTCAAGAAACCGAAGAACTCAAAGCCATCATCACCGCGATCATCCTCAAAGCCAAACAAACCCCTAAATGACCTTCACCCTTAGAGCGTGTTTGAAAAGGTCTCTGGAGCGTAAAAAAGCTCACTCGGTATAAGCTGCAAATAACACCAACAG
>JBCBSL010000024.1:0-25706 GCA_039819145.1 Cyanobacteria bacterium J06638_22 | reverse complement strand
GGCCGGCGATATTGGCTTCGATATAGGCGCGAGGATGGGTGAGGCTGTAGCGGACCCCGGCTTGCGCACCGAGATGAATAATCCGGTCGAAATCCTTGCCTTCAAGGGATTTTTCGAGTGCGGCATGGTCGGAGAAATCGACCTTTCCGAACGTGAAGCCATCGCCCTCCAGTGTCGCCAGCCGATCCTTTTTCAGCTGCACCGAATAATAATCGTTGAGATTGTCGATGCCGATCACCTGCTCGCCGCGATCCAGCAGGTGCCGACACACATGCATTCCGATAAAGCCCGCGGCGCCGGTTACGAGGACAGCCATTTCTCACTCCCTGTATTCCGGCCCGCCTTAGCTTCGGCGCGCGGCCATGGCCAGCACTGCAAAAGATCTGCCGCGTCGCTCGGACCGCGCCCCTATGCTGAGCTCGAAGGCGCTCAGCAGGGCGACCCTATCCGCCGAAACGCTGACTTTTCTATTTGACGGGGCTATTGGGTCGGGCCAGTTTCCTGAAGCAGCATGCGATATTCGACCTCTTGGCTGAGGCCCATGATACTCTCGTCAATCTGAAACACTTTTGAGTAATTCGTCAAAAAAGGAACCAGATATGCGATCTGGATCAAATTTCTCCAAGAACTCATCGTTCGCGCCTTGTCTAAATGAAGGTACCTTGCAGAGGGCGCTCACCAGCGAATGGGGCGCTTCTTTGTCGTATGTCACCAGACCATATTTTGTCAGCGCTGTAAAAGCGGGTTCGTTTGGAGCAATCACCACAATACCAAATGTCAGCGCGAGCATAGCTGCCCCTGAATTTAGCTGGTTTCCGTTGTAAGGAAGCACAACAGCATTTGATGAACGAAAAAATAGCTGCAGATCCTCGTCAGCTACCTTATTAGGAAAAAATCTTATCAACGGATCTCCGGCAATCTGCGAGTGTATTTCGTTTACATAGTCTGGATCGCTAGGATAACCCGCAATAACCAGTCGCAAATTGACGCCTACCTTTTTGGATCGGGCCTGCCGGAATGCATCAACGAGCTGGTCCAATCCCTTGTAGCGTTGTATAGAACCAAAAAAGAGAACAATTTCGGAAGATGGATCTAAACCAAGCTGATTACGTGCATCATTTTTGGTCACGAAGTCCGGTTGGGCCATGCTATAATGTGGATGTGATACACAAAAAGATGCACGTGGCCGCTCTCCAGTCAGCTCATAGAGAAGTCTTTCATGTCTCTCATCCATGAAATGCACAACGTCAAACTCTTCAATTATCTTACGCCTAAGTTCTACATCCACATCCGGAAAAATTGAATTGTGAGGCAATAGATTATGGGCAGTCCAGGCCAAACTAGCATTTGTACGTTGCCGGAATTCATTGATAAGGCAAAATGTATCGTCTATTCTTCTTCTATAGTCCTCGGGGCTGTTTACAGACTTAGATAGGCCGCCAAACCAATGTGCGTGAAATATAACTGGACCAGGCCAAAAAATCTCGGCCAAGTCGCTAAGTTTATTGACTCTTTCGACAGTGCACCTGAATCGCTCGGCATTTTTATAGAGTAGAGATTGGAATTTGTTCATGCGCGCGGACGGCCAGCAAACTAGCAGAGTTGGCAGCCGATGACCTGGCTCTAACAGTTCGCAGAAGGAACGAGCCAGCGAGTCTTCCCGACTGCAGGGCAGTGGCGCGATAAGCATAGGATCGATCATTGCCCGCTAGTCGCTTCTCGGTGATTTTCGCGTGCCGCTTCATAGATATTCCTATATAGCCTGATGCTTGCGGGCCATTGGCGATATTGCTTCACCCAATCGTGAGCTATTTGGCATCTCTTACGTGTTGCATCTTGGTCGTTCAAAACTCTTTCCATTGCGTTGCACAAATTTTCGGCATCGCCTGTTCTGAACAGTAGTCCACGTTCGTCATCACCGACTAATTCAGTAGATACTGGTCGGTCCGACATTATGAGTGGTCTGGACATTGCCATGGCCTCGAGCGGTTTCAGAGGTGTCACATAGTCAGATGCATAATCTGGGAGGCGGGGAACAACAAATACATCGATCGCTTTGTAAGCGGCTTTTATTCCATCGTGGTCAATCTCACCTGTTAGAATAGTAGAATCAGAAATCCCGAGTTTTGAAATATGCTGTTGAAGGTCCTCATTGGCAGGACCATTTCCAACGATAAGTAAACGCGCATTTGGATGCCTTTCGCGAAAGTGAACAAAGGCATCACACAAAAGTTTATGGCCCTCTCTCTTCGATATGTTGGAAATATAGCCGACGACTAGCTGATTTACGATATTCCAGCGCTGCTTGAATCTCCTTACGGTCTCCTCCGGTATCGGCTTTAGAAACTCTTCGTCTACTGAATTAGGCACAACAAAAATACGATCTCTCTCCACGCCGCGTTTGACGATCTCGTCTGCCATAGCATTTGAAATGGTTACTACTGCGTCGGCATTGTTCATACACCTGTTTTCCTGTGCCACACGAAGCTGTGTCATCTCAGTGTCCAAAATTCCATCGAATAATGTTGACCACGTATGTTCATGAAAAGATCGCACCTCATAAACGAAGGGTATCTCCCGGCTCCTCGATAACGCGATACCTTTAAGGGCGTTGTCATAGCCGCGGAGGCCGGATGCTGCATGTATGAGTGATGGGTTTATGTGTTCGGCCGCATGAGCGAGCATTTTTGTTTCGAACGTCAGAAGGCTATCGCGCGGTATTCTATCGCGTGCGAAGTTCTTGAAATGACAAAGCCACGTCTCGATGCCCTCATTATCCATTGAGAACAACCCGTCGGCCAAAGCACGATGAGCAACGAGGCTTCTCGGCAACTTAGTCGGCGCAACCGATACTACTGGATCCAAGCCTAAATTCTTCTGATGAACGACAATCGAACGATTACGCACAGCGCCGCCGCTCGACTCGATCGGGTAAATCGTTTTGAAGATGTGAAGAATCTTGTTGGGATTAGGTACGTCGTGAGATCTTCTCGAAAGCGGAGGGAGCCAACTGGTATTGAGTTCAACAAGATGTCCTCGTTTATGACGTAGTGTATGTCCTGCGGACTCGTCTCTCGTTCTGAGCCAACGAGCGGCAGCTAGATTTACGTTTAACCAAGCTTCGCCGGACTTATTGGCAGTCGTCATAAGGCGCAGCAACTGCTCATCCTTAAGCCGACTAAGTGACTCGATTTTCAGCTGGCGCGCGATCTCTAACGAAACGCTTGGTAGAAGGGTCTTTTGCTCGTGTTCCGGATTTTGTGGTGAAGAAGCTTGCTCCCTCGCGGATTTTCGTTGTTGGCGAAATGCAGCCCACTCTTTCGCGAGTGCTATTGGTAAGGCGATAAGCCTAACGGGATTCTTCAACGCACGAAGTAACTGTCGTCCAAAGCGATAGGAAAGCTGGTTTTCTATTTTAGATCTTGTTTGTGCGATTTCATCGCGATTTTGTTCTCTTATTTCTCTAATCTTATCTTTATAGTGAGCATCCATCCTTGTCATTTCATCCGTAAGGACTTGGATACGCGATACGAGCGCCGGTTCGCTATGGTTTCCCATGTCGTCTCTAGATTGATTATCTATAGATTCATTTTCATTCATTAATAGATGAATCTCTTATTTATTGATCTGATTTTGACATTAGAACGTACAAATAATCACTTGGGCGGATTTCGGCCAAGCGAGGGTTGCATTCGCTTAGAAAAGAATATGGGCGCAAACCGCGCGCTTCGCCGACAAACAAGCGCCTCAAAAGAAGTCATCTGCACACTCGATCTCTCAAATTTGCGAGAAGTCTAGTACGGAATCGATTTTCTTTCGGATCGCTTTATGTCAGCTTCGCACATCATTTCCACCAATTCGCGAAACGATACCTTCCGGCTCCACCCCAGCTCTTTTTCAGCTTTTGAAGGGTCGCCGCAAAGTTGCTCAACTTCCGCGGGACGATAAAAAGCGGGATTAACTTTTACAAGAACGTCACCTGTTTTTCGGTTGATTCCAACTTCATCTGTGCCTTTACCGGTCCATTCAATCTCCCAGCCGTGAAAGCCCGCGGCAACTTCGACGAACTCTCGAATTGAACGCATTTCTCCGGTGGCAAGCACGTAATCTGCGGGAGCTTCGCGTTGCAGCATTTGCCACATGCCTCGAACAAAATCGCCCGCGAAGCCCCAGTCGCGTTTGGCGTCCAAATTGCCGAGTTCTACAAACTTTTGTTGGCCAGTCGCTATTCTGGCGAAAGCAAGCGTTATTTTTCGAGTCACGAACTCTTTCCCTCGTAGGGGTGATTCGTGATTGAATAATATGCCTGAGCAGGCGCGCAAACCGAAGCTTTCGCGATAATTTACTGTAGACCAGTGGCCGAGAAGTTTTGCAACGCCATAGGGGCTACGAGGATAAAAGGCAGTATTCTCCGTCTGCGGTACTTCTTGAACCTTTCCGAACATTTCTGACGTAGAAGCTTGATAAAATGCTGCGTCGGAGTGTCGACTACGGACTGCTTCCAACATTCGCATCACACCAATACCGTCTACATCAGCGGTGTATATCGGCTGTTCAAATGACGCGCCAACAAAACTTTGTGCCGCAAGGTTGTATATCTCATCGGGGTTTACTGTATCTAAAACCCGCTGAATATTCGTAATTTCCAATAATTCGAGATCGTGTAGTTGAATATCATTAAGTATGTCGAGTTCATCCAGCCGGCCTGTCCCGATAACTCCTATCCTCCTAAGCCCTCCATGCACCTCATAGCCTTCTTCCAGCAAAAGTCGCGATAGATACGCACCATCCTGTCCGGTAATTCCAGTAATGAACGCCTTTTTATTCACAATGATTTCCCTTAGAATTACAAATAAAGCTTACTTGGACGCCATTTTTCATAATCATTCGCGCAACGCACTTCTGCTGAGTCGGGTAATGGGCGTCAAAATATAGTCGAGAATTGTCTGTTGCTCGCCCAGTAAGCTCACCTCAGCGGTCATTCCCGCCCCAATCAGCACCGGTGTTCCTTCACTATCCAACAGCTCACCGTCTGTGATCACCCTTACTGTATAGAATGGCTGACCAGTTTGTTCGTCAACCGTGGTGTCCGGTGAAATCGTAACTACCCTTCCATCCAACGATCCGTATACCGTACTATCATACGCTGACATGCTCACTCGAGCTTCTTGATCAAGTCGTACCTGACCAATATCAGCGGGCTTAATTGCCGCTTCGACAATTAGCCCGTCTTGGGATGGTACAATTTCGACAAGGGGGTCACCGGGCCGGACCGTTGCGCCGACCGTCGATACCAGAACCCGGTTTATTCGACCTTGAAGCGGGGCGCGTACGGAAGTGCGTTCAAGGCGATCGACAAGAGCCGGCATGGTGCGACGCAATGATGCATATTCGGCCTGCACGCGCGCGAGCTCGTCCGCTGCACGCGCTCGCCAATTCTGCCTGGCCTGAACGAGGCTTGCTTGAGCTTCTAAAGTCGATGCTTGGGCACGTGAAATGGCGGCTGCCGCAGCGTCAGCCTCGCTGCTAGTTATGCGTAACCGACTTTCGGCTTGGATTAGCGATAGGCGAGGTTCAATGCCGCGACTAACCAACGGGCCCATCAGCTCTACTTCTGCCTGAGCGGAGTTTCTTGCAGCGATGGCAGCTGCATGGCGTGCTTGCGCTTCTGTAACTCCGCGTCGCGATTGTGTAACGCGTGCCTCCGCAGCCTGAGTCAGACTGGCTAAGTCTGCCATACGTGACGCGTATAAGGTTTGCTCGATTAAGACCTGCTCTCTTGTCGTCGGATCGTTTGCCTCGGGAAACTGCGGTGTGCGACCTGCGACCTCGGCTTCCAGTCTCGCCACTTTGGCTCTCAGCGCGTTGAGCTCTGACTGGTTCGATCCCAATTCTGCGCCCGATAGGGTCCGGTCAAGACGGACTAGTTCATCGCCAGGCTCAACCAAATCTCCAACATTTACGAAGATCCCATCAACTATACCTCCCTCCAGGTTCGAGACGACCTGCAACCTCGAGCTCGGTATTACGCGCCCTTCTCCCCGAACTGTACGGTCGAGCTCCGTGAGCGCCGCCCAGACTAGAAATATTACAAAAAAAGCAGCAATCAGCCAGAGTAATAGTGTCGACGCAAATTTTGGCCTAATTCGATCGGTTAAAGGAGCGAGACGATCTAAATCCGACGGATCAGATGTTGTCTCGCCACCCGCGTCTTTCGCGTCAACTCTCATTTCTTTGCGACCTTGAACGTTGGCGGGTTGGCCTCCGTTAGAGGTTTGTTCTTGTCCGGTCTCACGTTCGATTTTGATGTTACCTTGCCTTTTTGTGCAGGCTTTGCTTGCGATCCACTACGAAGTCGCTTCAGGATTTCATCTCGCGGACCGTCCGCCACGACACGCCGTTTGTCCAACATAATTATTCGGTTTACGAGCTGTAACATAGCCGGCCGATGGGTGATCAGCACAACAGTCCTATCTTCCAGCTCGGACTTAAGTCGTTCGAGTAATGCCGCCTCAGTTTGACTATCCATTGCGCTCGTGGGCTCATCGAGCACAAACATGGGCGGCTTTGAAACCAACGCCCTTGCCAAAGCAATTGACTGCCTTTGTCCTCCGGACAGCCCTTCGCCGCGATCAGCTAAGACCAGGTCATAACCATTGGCCAGCTGCCCCACGAACTGATGAGTTCCGGAGATCTTGGCAGCCCTGACCATCTCTTCGTCAGAAAGGTCCGAACCCAATTTTATGTTTTCGCGGATAGAACCAGACAGCAGGACGCTTTCTTGCATGGCTGCGCCTATGAAATGACGCATCGCAGAGGGATCAAGCTGCCGTATATCGGTCCCGTCTATGAGCACGAGTCCATCTTCGGGCGGAAACAGGCCGAGTATGAGCTTTGCTATAGTCGATTTACCCGATCCGACACGACCGAGGAGGGCTACCCGTTCTCCTGGATTGATAACGAAACTTACATTTTCCAGCGCTTTTTCGTTAGCCTCTGGATATCGGAAATCGACATTTCGAAACTCGATTTTGCCTTGTACGCTACCCAATTTCAAAGCTTCATCGGTCGGACCCTCAGCAGGTGTCTTCATGAGCTCGTCGATCTGGTTGTACGCAGTGCGGGTCATAGTCAAACGCGACAAAAGTGACGCAATCTGGCCCAACGGAGCGAGGCAACGGCCAGAGAGTATTGAGCAGGCGATCAGGCCTCCGAGCGTAAGCGACTGATTTTGTATCATGTTTACCCCGACGATTATCACGCCAGCGTAAGATATCATCGATGCACTGGTAGCAGTGTTGACACTAATTGCCGCAACGAGACGTTGCTTAAGAGAAATGTCTGAGTGCCGCACTATGGAATCCAGCCATCGGCCTTGCAGGATACCACCGGCATTAGCGCTCTTGACCATCTCCAGTCCGCCAATTGTCTCGACGAGAACAGTTTGCTTCAATAGCCCCTGGTTCATGGCTTTCCGAGAGAGCCGGTCGAGCGCTGGCTGGGTTAGATAACCTACGACAATAACAAGGGGGACCATGATCGCCGGTACAATGACGACCGGCCCGCCGATCAGGTAGATTACAATTAGTGTCACGAGAATGAACGGCACATCGACGATCGCCGTAATTGATGCGGAAGCGAAGAAGTCCCGAAGTGTTTCGAGCTCTCGCATCAATCCAGCTAATGCACCTGTTGAACCCTTTTTTTGGTCAAGGCGCAACTTCAGAAGATGCTGAAATACATTTTCACCCACATCTTTATCGATTTGCGCGCCTGCAATGTCCACAAAATAGGCTCGCAGAGTACGAAGCGCAAAATCGAAAATAATTACTATTCCCAAGCCGATCGATAGAGCAATAAGCGAAGAGGTTGCATTATTGGGAACGACGCGATCATAAACGGTCATTGTAAATAGCGACGTTGCCAAACCAAATATGTTGATCAGCATCGCCGCGACCGCAACCTTAAGATATATCTGCTTATTAGCCAGCATCGGCTGTGCCAGCCAATTGGCAAAACGAGATTCTCGTTCAGCTATCATTGTTATTGACTCTCAGCCGGTAATTGCTCTGCTCTTAGGCGATAACTTGATTGAGAGCTACGACTAAGCCCCAGTGTATTAAGTAGATCGCCGGTACGAAGTATCAAAATATAGCGAGCTACATCGAGCTCGGTAACAGTTTGTACGTAAAGGGCCGCGGTCACAAAAAAATTGTCTTCTGCATTAAGGACATCGATCAACGTGCCGCGAACGAACCGAAACCTCTCGATGATGACGTCGCGAGATTGCCGGCTCGACAAATAGGCACTCTGAAGCGCATCGAGTTGTCGCTCCAGCGATTGTACGTCCGACCAAGCGATCGTCGCCTGACGTCGAACCTCTTCGCGAACAGTCTCGGCACGAGCCGCGCGCGCATTTGCGCGAGCTTCGGCTTGATCCGCCCGGGCATCGCCACCACCGAAAAACCTGTGAGTGAGCGTTAAGCTTCCCCTGATATCATAATCATTCTCGTTCTCGAATATGCCAAACCTTCCACCCTCAATTTGCGCGTTAATCTGCGGAAGCGTATCGGCTCGGGCGGCGCGGGCGTCCTGCAGGGCGGCGCGAGCTTCCGCTTCAGCTCGAGCTACGGTCGCACTCCGTCGAGTAGCAAGCAGAACTGCATCGGTACTCACAAACTGTGGGGCCATCATGGGGCCCCTGCCGATGTCACTGGGAGGAGCGATCTCGAAAATTTCGACGAAACGAGCCTCCGCATTTGCGAGCTGTCGCCGGTAGCGCGTCATTCGAGCGCGATGTGCGGCGATAGTGCTGTCAACTGTTGCCAAATCACCTCGCGCTGAAACGCCATCGGCAATACGCTCTTCTATTGCAGCCCGCAGCTCCTGCTGATTGGTCAAATAGGCATCGCCGAGTGTAATCAGTGCTCTGAATGTATATACTTCATACCATGTGGCAATAGCATTCCCTACTATCAGTTCGGACTGCCTATCAATTTCGACGCTAGCTGCGCGAAGGCGAGAGCTAGCTGCGGCGATACGAATTGATTGAGCTCCGAAGTCTAGAATTCTCTGCTGTAGGACAAATGTTGCGTCCGTGCGACCGCGGGATTGGGCGCGTTCTAGCACGTTGTCTGTGTCATTGGAGAAATCGCGAGCAAAAGAAACACGCGAGCCAAAGCTCAGATCTAAGGTCGGGAATAGCCCAGCTTGCTGCTCACGCCGTGCAGCCTGGGCTTCGTCTAGCCCTGCGAGTGCCTCATCCAGGGCAGAACTATTTGCGAGCGCTCGTTCCAAATACTCTGTGAAAGCTTGCGGGGGCATGATTGTATCGAGAAATCGAACCAGAGGGTCGTTCTCAAGATCAATTGACAACGGGTGGCTGCCTGGGTCTGCCAAAACTGGGTTATTCGGTCTGCGTAACGCTGGTGTATGCAGAGGATCACCGAGATCATTGGTCGCAGGGGGGCGGTCTTGAGCCTGGGATGCGACAGGGCCCACGTTCAATCCGCACAAAACTAGAAATAGCATGCAGAAAACAGATATTTTCAACTGCAAGTGCAATCCCTTCTTAATCCGCAGCCATATGGTGCGCTTTGCATTTTGTCTGGGCTAAAAGGCTATGCCGATCCGAATCGATAAGGACGTCTGACAGAACTGAATTGCCATCGCCATCGAGGACTCGATAGAGCCTCAAGCGCTGATAGCAGCTCCGCGGGATTTGTGAACCCTTAAATTGGGGCAAGGGAAGGAGCCAGAAAACGCAAGTGGATTCAGGAAAAGCCAGCTCCCGGCTCTCTACGAAACTTTGGCTAGCATGGCGACATTGACTAACACCATCGTCGTTGCGACCGCCGGAATTGCGATAACGTGACTAGGCATTGCACACGGAGACCAGAGTGCCACTATCTACCATTTCAGCTGTGCAAAAGACCGGGCCGCCGCGGTGTTCCAAACGGGCGGCCCAGTCAAGCTGACTCCGACAGATAATTGCTTCTCCTCGGAGTCCAGTCTCGCATCCAATGGGGTAGGAGTAACGCGAAGGTCGATCAATAACAAAAAATGGATAACTGATCGTAAAAAAGGGAGTTGCATGAGAATTTAGGGGGTCGGCCAAATATACGCCGACCCCCTAACGGCCTGCCGAACCCGGGGGGGTATTCGGGAATGCAGACTTATCGCCAGCAGTTCGCGGCCATTTGACGAATTTAACACCCCAACTGTTAAAAATTGATAAAAATCGGCCCTTTTTACAACCGGCCCAACGTTACCGAGCAGATTGTGCATTATAGGCAATATCTGGAATCAACAAAGTTCGCCGCTAATATTGACCTGCCCTCTCCAAGCGGTCCATTTTTGCAGTGCGGGAGCTGGCTACTCATGGATTGAAAGGAGCTTTGAATGGCACGGAAGAGATATCCGTCGAAGCAGATTATCGAGATGTTGCGTTAGGCCGAGGTTCGGCTGGCGCAGGGCGAGAAGGTCGGCGGGGTCTGCCGGTCTCTGGGGGGATCGGAGCAGAGCTATTGCCGGTGGACCACCCTAGTGGGCTAGGTCAAATGTCCGCACGGCGCTGCCCGAAGCAACTATCGTGCGGACGGCGTGGGTCTATGCGACAGCCTGGCGCGTGCGCTGTGGTCGCTCGCCGGTAGCGATGCGCACGGCCTTTATCACTATACCGAATTCCGGGAAAACGAGTTGGTATGGTTTTGCCAGCGCAATCGAGGAGGAGGCGCGCGCGACTGGGATGATCGACGGTTGCTCGGTTAAGCCGATCACTGCGGCCGACTATCCGAAACCGGCCGCCGGGCCCGCTCGCAGCCTGCTAGATTGCGAAAGGACCTATGCGATAACCGGCCGGGCGCCGCACTGGCGCGACGAACTACGCATCATGCTCAAGCAGCACAGGGCCCTATCATGACCGCCATCCTCGTCACCGGCGGCGCCGGCTTTATCGGCGCGAACTTCGTTCGCCACTGGCGCGCCAACCATCGTGAAGACGAAATCGTTGTGCTTGATGCGCTGACTTATGCGGGCAACCGGGAAAGCCTGTACGGTGTCGATGGCGTGGAATTTATCAAGGGCGATATCCGCGATTTCGATCTGGTTCGAAAGCTCGTCGAGGATCGCGCTGTCCACAAGATCGTCAATTTTGCTGCCGAAAGCCATGTCGACCGCTCGATCGACCGCCCGGACATATTCATCGACACCAACGTTATAGGCACATTGTCGCTATTGAAGGCCGCCAAGGCGGTATGGCTCGACACGGGGAGCGGCCGCCCGCACCGCTTTCACCATGTTTCGACCGACGAGGTCTATGGTAGCCTCGGCCCCAACGACCCGGGGTTCAGCGAAACGACGCCCTATGCGCCCAACTCGCCCTATTCGGCGTCGAAAGCGGCCTCGGATCATCTCGTACGCGCCTATCACCATACCTACGGTCTCGATGTTACGACCTCCAACTGTTCGAACAATTATGGGCCCTATCAATATCCTGAGAAACTGATCCCGCTCGTCATACTCAATGCCCTACACGGCAAGTCGCTACCTATCTATGGCGACGGGCAGCAGCGCCGCGATTGGCTGCACGTCGCTGACCATTGCGCGGGCATCGATCTGGTAATTGCGAAAGGCCGGAGCGGCGAGGTCTACAATATCGGCGGCGGCGCCGAACTGCCCAACCTTGCTGTGATCGACACGATCTGTGCCGCCATTGACACCGCCTTCAAGACCAGATCTGGCCTCGCCAAGGCCTTTCCCGACGCGGCCGTTGCAAATGGTCGGCCCACCGAAACGCTCAAAACCCATGTCGAGGACAGGCGGGGCCATGATCGCCGCTACGCGATCGACGAACGCAAGATAACCGGCGAACTCGGTTTTCAGCCTGCGCGGAGCTTCGACGAAGGATTAGCCGAGACGATACAATGGTATCTGGGTAACGAAGCCTGGTGGCGCGCGGTTTCGGCAAATTCTGACTACGCCCTGCCAAAAAAGGGGGTTCAAGTTTTGAGTTAGAGCTCGGGCGGTGGTGGTCGCCCCGCTGAGCGGCCCGCAGGATAGGTTGGAGAAAAGCCTATCGACCTAACCAAACAACACCTTATCGGAACTACGAGCTTTGCACGCGGGATTTTCCTTCCTTCGATCAAGTCTGAGTAGTTGTGAAACCCGCTATTTCCAATCTACCGAATATCGCGGTATTCAGCGACCAGGTGGGGGATACAGTTGAATGGCGGAAAGCAAAAAGAAACTTGGGAGACCCGCGACAGGCGTAACGCCACAAGATGCCGTACGCATGGATAAAGAACTGGCATCAGCCGTCGAGGGGTATATGAAAAGGCATGAGATTTCGCGCGCGGAAGCGATACGCCGCCTGGTTCGTAAAGGCCTCAATGGTTGAAGGAAAAGGTCCGTACTCGGATGTCTTGCTCGTTTGAGCGGCAACGGTAGCGAGAATAAATGGCTATTGGCCGCGCCTGAACTTAGATGCTGAGCAGCGTCAGCTCCAGTGTGCAATTCGAATTCCCGACCTCGGTGGACTCCAGCGAATGCCAGACTAGGTCGAAGTCGGTTGACTCACGATACATGCGAGTCAAGCGTTCTTCAGCGCTGCTGTGAACCGGTGTAAACAGTCTAGGGTCCGGTCCCTATGCCCGCGGCAAACACCTGTTTCTAAAGAAGTGCCGTTCGAAATCAGCGCCTAACAGCGCAACATCCTGCGGCAGGGCTTCGGTCAGCACGTCGCGCAGGCTGTCGGACTTAATCACCTGCTAACCATCTTTTGCTAGACGATACTCTGGCGTCGGTCATTACCCGGGCCGATACCATATCCAGTGCCGGCGGTTTGGGGCCCCTCGCCGCCGAAACCGGGGGAAAGCTGGGCCGTTTCGATCCCCCCCAAGGATAGGGCGGCCCAGCTTTCAGCCTTCTCTCGTAAAGGCGCTCATTTGGTTGTCGATAGCAATGCCAAACGCGCAGTTGGGAAATGCTGGCAGGACGCCAGCGAAGGGAAAGGCGTCTACGCTTTCCGCTCGACCGCAAGCACGCTGTTGAACGAAAGCGGACGTTCTGCTTCCGACCGAGAGCGGAGATTTAGCATCCGCGCATTGCTGCGTAGCCATTGTTTCGTGTCGGACGCTCAGCTGACTAGAGATGCGGCATCATCATGTCGGTACCGGGCAGCAGCGCCACTTCCTGCGGCAGGAGGTCGGCACTCGAAACGATCGCCGTAGCCGGCGCGGCGGTGGCAGTAATCGATTCACCGTCCAGCACATCAGCCGCTGACAAAGCGCCGACGAGGAGCAATTCGATTTGTATGTCGTTGCCATTAAATATGCCGTCGTCGTTTACATCGGCGTAGAGGATGCCGAAACCAAAAATTCCCGGCTCGACATACGCTACCTGCAGATCACCGCTCCCTGCCTCAACCTGTGCGTTTGCATCGCTGATACTGCTGAAATTTCCCAAGAACTGAATCACGCCCAAGCCGGACGCTTCAACGACGTTGGTGAGGTCAATCATATCAATACCGCTGACAAAGCTCCCTATGAAATCTCGCCCCTCTGCGGAGGGGGAGCTGTCGGCAATCGACTGATAAACCGCGATATCAGCATCAGTGTCTGGAGGACCATTCTGACCCAGATTGATGCTATCGGCTCCGGGACCACCAATAAATATATCCTGGCCAATAAAACCATTCATGAAGTCATTGCCAGCGCCGCCGATGAGCACATCATTGCCAGCGTCGGACTGCAGTGCATCGTTACCACTCCCGCCAAGGAGGTGCATTGAAAATGTAATGCCACCCAAAAAGGACGTGGATAAGGTTTCTCCCAGAGTTCCCTGCAATTCTGTCGCGTCAATTGTCAGCACGCCGCCTTCCGGCGACGTAGCGGGTGAGATTACTATGCTGTACGTATTGCCATTCACATTGCCAGGCTTGTTGCCCACCGCTGAGCCCAGCGTGATTAACTCAATATTTTTTAAATCACTGGCGGCCGCCGACGTTGCTGTGTCGCCGCGCAACTTGATCTCGTCAAATCCCGGACCACCATCGATCATGTCGCTATCGCCATATCCGGCAGCGAGGTTGAACAGGTCATCGCCTGATCCGCCGATCAGGATGTCGGCCCCGCCGCCCGTGAGCGAGCTGCCATAATTGGCGATAAATTTCAGATCGTTGGTCATGCCGGAGGCATCGATGACATTGTCGTCGGCACCCGTGCGGTCGAAGCGGATCTGGTTGATACCGGCGGCCTGTGCCATCGCGCCCAGGGTCGACGTTCCGCCCTCATTCTGGGTGTAGATCTCGACCGAGGTCACGCCGGCGAAGTCCATGTCGGCCACATCGCCCTCGGCACGCAGCTCATCATTGCCCATACCGCCGTCGATCATATCGTCTTCGTCGAAACCGTCCTTCAGATCAAAGACATCATTGCCGCCTTCGCCGAACAGCGTAACCGCCTCAGGCCCGCTCCAATTCTTCACCACTATGGCATCGCGATCGGCCCCGGCGCGAACGACATCCTCGCCGCCTTCGCTGGTGATCTTGTCGCGGCCACCAAAGGTCGTGATCACGTCATCGGCTTCGCCCGCATCAATCCTGTTCGTCCCTGCCGAACCGGTGACCGTCACACCCGCCGAGGCACCGTCATTGCCAGTGAAATCAAGATCGAGATTGCCAGCAAGACCCGTCGCATCGACAGTCTTGAGCGTATCCTTAAGCGGCAGATCGATCTCGATATTGCCGCTGCCAAAGAAGTTGAGCGTCACATGCCGGGAATCGAGCTCGCCGATAATGGTCGAACCATCAATTGCGGTGATGTTGAGCGTCTCGATGGCCAGCGTGTTGCTGCCCGCCTCGATGTCGAGTTGCGCAAGTCCGGCACTATCGACAAACACATTGACGACATCATTGGCGCCTGTCGTCTGTGAGGCAAGATAATCGACACCCAGATCAGCACCTGTAACCGTGTCGAGCGCAAACAGATCATTAGCCGCAACGTCGACATTATCCCAGCGCACCCGACCTTCGGTAAACCGAGAAACAAGCTGGACCACATTGTTCGAACCAGAAAGATCAAAGGTGATCGATGCGCCGCTTGCGACAAACGCCTCGAAGCGCTCAATGCCGTTCAGCTGGAAGCCGGCAAACGTGCCCGACGCATTGCCGCTAAAGTCAAAAATATCGAAGCCGGCACCGCCGTTGATCTGGTCGCCCGGGTTGAGGCTCCCACCATTAGCGAAGAAGATGTCATCACCCGATGTGCCAGTGATAATATCCTGGCCCGCTGTCAGTATGAAGTTTGCCATTATCATTGTCCCCGCACACGCAACCACAATGCTCCTTCCGGATCAGTAACTCTCTTGCAATGCTACTACAAGTTAGCGAGCGACCAATGCGAAGTTTGAATAGTCAGAAGTCCCAAATCGAACCGCCGGAAACCCAACGTCACTGGTCTGCTTACAATCCGTGAATGTGAGCGGATGTTTGATTTTCTTATATGGCGGGCGATGAAAACTCGCCTTCGTCATCTTCCTGCACCACAGTTTTGACGACAGACTCCTCATCGA
The DNA here is from genome assembly GCA_039819145.1 of Cyanobacteria bacterium J06638_22. Taxonomy (GTDB): domain Bacteria; phylum Cyanobacteriota; class Cyanobacteriia; order Elainellales; family Elainellaceae; genus Vacuolonema. The sequence continues at coordinate 10,136 of JBCBSL010000024.1, read as the reverse complement.
ATCCGCAAATCTCAATCCGTGAGGATTTTCGGCGTTCTGTGACCTTGTCCCACGCGCCTTGTTCCAGATTGTCAGGTTCCGACATCACGATCTCATATTTTCTACGTGGCGAGACCAATGATTATCCGCGCGCGCGTTCAACAAATTCAAACGAACAGCGTTAATGGTCAATTTCCCATAGCCGATCATCCCCATACGCAAAGAGCGGTAGGTATGCGCAAGACAATTAACGCGGTGGCCTACCTCATGAGGATGGTCCAACAGACAAGAGATTATGGTATGCGCCGACAAAAGTGGGCCGATGATATCGTCTTGTCCACGCTTGGCATGATTCTACGGTAAATCAGCTCGACGCAACGTAAGATTTTGGCAGCTATGACAGGGCATATTCTGAGGTCGCCCTGCATTGCCGGCCCCGGCTTATTGACACATGTGCCCGCGCGGATAGCGGAGACGGGCGGGAGCATCGTCGAATCGTTACAATTTGATGATCCCGAAACGGGCACGCAGACTCACCAAGCGATTTAGTCCAGAACGGAAGAGGTATCGAACTTCGAGTATTAGCTCGCGCCATCCATCTCTGCTCAGAAGATCGAGTGCTGTCGAATAACGCGAGCGCTGTCGTGTCCCTCTTACGCTGAACGTCCGCGGATTGGCGTCGACCCTCGGGCGGATGACCCTGATGGGACCCATTGCCGCTAGCCATTGTTGGAAGTTCGAGGCATGGTTACTTGCATTTTCTTACTGTGCTTCTTATCGCCCCGCAGTCTATCGGCCGAGAGCCATCCTGCCCGCGGCAAAGTTAGCCGACTGACTGCGGATTTTTGCGAAAGGCTCATCAATTGACCGCCCCGCCTCCACCAGCAAGCCCGACAATCGCCAATATCCTTCCTGAAAAGCCTCATATGGAGGGCGAGGCTCTAGACTTTCTGGACCGCGCCATGCGGGAAGCGTCCTGCTATCTCGAATATGGTGTAGGCGGTAGTACGCGATGGGCGTTGGAGCGCGAAGTTCGCCAGATCATTTGCGTCGAGTCCGATCCAAAATTCTCCCGGGCCGTGACAGAGGCGCTTAGAACAGAATACCCCAAGACAGACTTGGAGATGTTTGACGTCGACATAGGCACCACCAGCCACTGGGGCGTACCTGTTGACAAATCGAGAGCAGAAAACTGGCCTCAATATTCAGTCGGCGTCTGGGACCATATTTTTGAAAACGGTTACCGTCCCGATTTAATTCTGATTGACGGACGGTTTCGGGCAGCGTGCTTTTTGGCTTCGATCATGTGCGCAGATCCGGGTACTACGATACTGTTCGATGACTATTTTGATCGAGAGCGACACTATGGTCTCGTCACGCAATTCTTAGAGATCGAAAAAAAAGTCGGACGTATGGCTGTCTTCAAATGTAAGTCGGTTGACATGTCACCGCTTATGGCATTCGAACTCGCGAGAAACAGCGTACGTTATCGCTAAGCTTCTCGATCATTGAATTCTCACAGCACAAGAAGAAGTTCGAATGGCTAATACGAATAATCTTCCGGTTTGCGTGATGTCGTTCGACAGGCCGGATTATCTAAGGGCAACGCTGACTTCTCTTCGCGATCAAAGTGCCGCGGTCGGCGAGGTGCATCTCTTCCAAGATAACGCCGTCAACTTTTTTAGCGGAGAGCGTCGCGCAGCCGACGAAAAAATAGAAGAGTCGGTAGGTGTCTTTGCTGAGCTATTTCCCGACGGGCATGTTCATATGTCAGACCAAAATATCGGCACAGGTCTGAATTTTGAGCGGGCTGAGCAATATGTCTTCAACGAGCGCGGCTTCGCCAATGCGGTATTCCTCGAGGATGACATGGTTCTTGGCCCATTTTATCTGGCGACATTAGCGGCGCTCTTCGATTATGCCGATTGTGAGAAATCTGGGAATAGAATTGGATATGTCGCGGCATATGGCAACCATCGGGCCGACCTGACTACGCAAAGAGCTAATGAAAAGCGTCTCATACCCATGGGGCATAGTTGGGGTTTTGGTCTACGGCGGACTCACTGGGCCGACATCCGCGAGATTATGGAGCCATATATAGATGTGCTTCGCAATTGCGACTATCGGGACCGTCCGCTGCGCAGAATATCTGAAATCTACTTTGAGCTTGGCCTGGCTGCTGCGGCAATGTCGCAAGACGCATTTAAGCAGATAGCCACATCCTATGTTGGGCGCGTTAGGATAATGCCGTTTATCTGTCAGGCGCAGTATGTTGGTCGATCCGGCAGCAACTTCAACGAACAGATATTCTCGAAAATGGGCTATGGTTCAGAAAAGCTCTATGCCACTCCTCCGTCGGAATTTGACTGGCTTGGAGAAGAATCGTTGATAGAGCAGCTCGAGTCTGATCGTGCACGTTTCTCCCGACTTTGTGCGGATCGATGCGCGGCGATAGCGCCGGCCAAGCCACGCGATATCTACGTTCCGTCACGGCCTTCTTTCAAGGCACCGGGATTCATCAAAGTCTTTTCTCCAAAAAGCCGTAACCCGGCTCTCTTGCCTGATTCGGAGAACGGTCGTCTGTTAGCCGATGAGATCAGCCGGGCATTGAGCATTGATGAGCTCGTGGCTGCGTGCCATGAAGGCTCGCCAAGACTTTCGGTACATTCATCCGGACACCGGTTTAAGGGGTGGATCTCGACAGAGCGGCAAGCTCTCGACTTGATGGACTTTTCGAAGTGGGAATTTTTTTTCCGCGTCCACGGAATTCAAGCGGTACGACTGGAACATGTGATTAACTGCTATACTACAGACGAAGCGCACAACGCGCTTAAGAACATTCACGAGTTTTTGCTGCCAGGCGGCCACATAAGGATCGCTGTGCCCGACATGAACTTTCCTGATCCAGCTTACCGAACTAAGATCGAAAGCCACGCTTCTAGGTGGCGCATTGATAGTTTGACGCAAAGCCTTGAGACTCTGGGTTTCTTAGTGCGGCCTTTAGAATATTTTGATGACGGTGGAGAGTTTCGGATGGCCGAATGGCAACCGGAAGATGGTCAAATTCTTCGTTCCAGATTTAATGATGCGCGAAACAACGACGATACAATCGCGTACACGTCGCTTATCGTGGATGCGGTCAAGGCTGATTGAGTGAAAGTGGTCGCATATATGCATACGAATCCAGCGTTTTGCCAATTGTTCTATCGAGCACGGAACGAGTCATGCCTCAGGATCTGACAAAGCTCTGCTTCGGGAACATTCGTAAAACATCGGTCCAAAGTCGGGCCGGCTTTGTCGCGCTAGCGCTGACGCCAACGCACGACCAAGAGATCGAACACGACATATGTAAGCCGTTACCTGTCGCAGACTCGTCGGTAGATGCCATACAGGCCGAAGATGTATTGGAGCACGTGCCACTGTCCGTGGTCCCCAAGATTTTTGACGATATTTTTCGGGTGCTGAAGGCAGGTGGACATTTTCGTTTGTCGGTTCCGGACTATCGTTCTCCGGTGTTGCGGGAGCGTAGCGTATACGATTCCCATGGGTCAGTGGTTGCGGATCTGCGGATGGGCGGCAGCGTACGTTTTGATGGTGTCTCAGCGGTACACACTGCTTTTAAACCGGGCGGCGATGCGCATCTGTGGTTTCCCACATATGAAACCGTCATGGAGACGATCATCTATTCAACATTGAGAAAATGTGAGAAAATTCGCTGGCGGCATTACTGGCGAAATTCCCGGGAGTGGGTCGTTTCCGATTTTGAATCTGGAGACATGCCTGTGATGCGCGCCCCTCCCAGGGACATGCGCGCAGATGGCATGCCAATTTCGATCATTGTTGATTTCGTGAAGTAACATACTGACTACGATACCTTTTTTAGCCACCCTGTGGCAAGATTGGCAGTCCTCGCATAGATGCGGTCCCGCGGTTTTGACCTTCAATACGAACATGTGCACGACAGTTGGTAAGATCCATCATTTACGGGCCGAAGGTTGGAAATTCTCATGTTGTTAGCGAAGCTAATTCTGTTCGCGAGAAGATAGATACAATGGACATCATTTCTGCCAGCGACAGAGCGCATCTCCGCAAGTTCCGAAGGAATTATAGTGGCGGCTATTACGTCATTGGCCGTTTGGGAGATCCCTTGTTTCAGGTTGCGCGTGCCAGAACTATCTGGGCAGCCCATACGGCTTCGGCGGCTGATCAGCTGGGCTTGACGTCTACACTCGTAGTCGGTCGATCAGAGCTTCCGTTTCGGCTGGAAACACAAGGCTCTGAAACCAATGCGGATCGTATCTTAGGTGATTTTTACGGTATCGAAGGAGAGGTCGACCTCCTCGTTCTGAACGAGATAGATCGGATGCAACAAGAAGTGCCAGCGGCGCAGGATGCGGCGATTAGACAGCTTGCTCAATGCGCGAGAGGGCAGGGGTTTTGGCACGTGCGCGATCCAGCACTGGCTCGATGGTGCAGCCGCAATGGCCCGGCATTCCTGTATGAAGATCACGGGGAAGATTATCACGACGATGCTCGGCCCGGAATAAGCGAAGTCTTGAACAGCCCGGCTTGCCGGGTCGTCGTCGCTATTACAGCCGAGATAGCAGCGCGCCTAGAAGCAAGCGGCGTGCACGAAGAGAAGATTATGGTACGGCCGAGCGCGTCCTCGCTCAGGCGCGGCGTCTTCACCGACAGGAAAATCAGCATGTGTCGGGATTACCATCTGCGTGACGGGCATCAGCGACTGATTGTATATGCTGGCGGTCTGCAGCAAGAGCGTGGTATCTCACATATATTGCAGGCTGCGCAACGGCTGCCCTCGTATCGCTTCATTATAGTGGGCGGACATTCAGTGGATCGCGAAAGTTGGCAATCAGAACACCCATATGGTGTTCTTCCAAACGTGTGCTGGACTGGCTACTTGCCTCTCCCCGACACGTTCTTGTTGGAATTATCTGCCGATTTACTGCTCGTCACGCGCGAAAAGTCGGAGAGGGCGAAGATCTCCTCACCCCTTAAGCTGTTCGAATATTTGCGCACTGGTACGCCGATTGTGAGTTATACGATTGAGATTGCAGAAGAGTACGGTCAGCAAGATCTGGCTCTTGTTCGGTATAATTCCGCCGAGCCTGATACCTTGTCTAGCGCCATCAAAACGGCCCTTGATAATTACCCTGTTGTCCGTGGCGGCTATGATCAAAACATCCTGGCCGGTGAGCGTTGCTCTTGGGAGTGGCGCCTGATGCAGATTATTCGCGAGATCAACAGCAGGGACGCTCTAGCATGAATTGCCCACCCTACACTGGCGAGCTGTCTGATTGGCACAGGTCGGACTCCGTATACGACCTCGTTTGCTATCTGACGGCCAACAGCAAGGGTTGGATCCTCGACAGAATTGCACGAGAAATTATGCTCGCTTCGTCTCGCCACAGCAAAAAAGTGTGGCTCGAACGGGTTGACGTAATCCATCTGCCTTTGATGCGCGCGGATCGTAATCTTTTCATGAATTTCGATATCGCCATTTGGTGTATCGAAAAGTATCCAGAACTACTGAATTCCAGCAACTACATATACTACACTCATCCTGATCCCATTCGAACAAGCAACAAAGACAGAATTTGCGATACATTCAATAGAGTTTCGAAAGTATTTACGATGAACAGTCGTGATGCGACCAGGCTGGTCGAGATGGGCGTGAGTGCGGATCGCGTACAGACTGTTCTTGGCGGTTTTGATCCAAAGATGTTCGCGCCGAAAAAAGGCCATCAGGGAAAAAAGATTGCGGTTATCGGAGCCTATTACGATCGAAAAAATCCCGATCGCCTGCTCGCGCTGGCCAAGTCATCCCCGGACCTGTCTTTTTTGGTCATTTCGCCAGAGCCAGAGGCGTTGGTAAATAAGGGGCTGGACTGGCGTAACTGGGAGCATTTCAGTGACTTGATGGCTCTGCCAAATATCGAGTTTGTCGAAGTAGCACATGCAGAACATCCTGCTCTGCATTCTGACATTGGTGTCTTTCTTTCGCTTGCGACTATGGAAGGCGGGCCTATTCCGCTCTTGGAATGTCTTGCCAGTGGAATACCCGCGGTGATTACCCCAACAGGTTTTGCGCACGATGTTGTGGCCGAAGGTAGAAACGGATTTCTGATTCCTTTCGATGCCGATGACGAGACTATACGCCGCGCGATCTTTCAGTGCTCGGATTTACAATCCGAAGAGATTTCCAAATCGGTGCGCGGCCTTTCGTGGAGCGATCTGGGCAAGACAATAGCACAATATTTGGTTGTCAGCTTTACGGGAGGTGAAACGGTACAGTTTTCGAGCAAGACATATGGCCAGTTCCTGCTTGATTCAGGCTGGCACATCATTGAACCAGGCGGTATCTGGAGTAAGAGCAAAAGAGCGACTATCCGGGTACCCCTAGAATGGCGCCAAGCCGGGGTTTACCAGCTAACGTTCAGAATATGGGCATTCGACCGCCCTGATGGGAAGGCGCACCCAGTGTCTGTGTGGATGAATGACCGCGAGGTGAAACGCCTCGCCAATTTGGGGACGAATCCGGAGCCGCTGACTATTGAGGTGCCGGCTGAAAAAGTCAGTCGCTACGGTGAGGTGATTGACTTTCGGTGCGAGGAGTTATTGTGCAGCTCTATGCTAAATCCGGCGTCTGTCAAATCCCTGGGCGTTCGGTTGGGTCGACTAGATATCACCTTTGTCGATGGCGAGACGGAAGGGTAAGAGTTCTGCGATTATGACTATCACCGACGACGGACAGCCGCCGAGAATCCGTCCAAATGCTCTAGTTATCGGCGCGCAAAAAGCAGCGACTACGGCGATTATCAAGAACCTGCGAACCCTTGATAACGTTTGGGCGCCAAGCAAGGAGCTGCATTTCTTTTCCGTTCATTGGGAGAGGGGGACTGATTGGTACGAGAAGGCCTTTTCGAAACTCGTTCGAGAGGTAAAGCCGGAACGGTACAACGCGAGACTGTTGCTGGAAAAGAGTCCGTCATATATGGCCGATCCGAAATCTGCCGAGCGCATTCGGGACTTCGATCCGTCTATGAAAATCATAGCCTGTTTACGCAACCCGATTGATCGGGCTTTTTCGCGTTACAACGACATTCGGATAGACGAGCCCGAACGCATAAATCTCTCCTTTGAGGAAGTGATCGCGCGCGGTATCGCGAATCCCGATCATTTTCTCAAGAACGGGCTTTACGCGATGCAGCTGCGGCCATTCTTTGAGCATTTCCCACGAGAGCAGATATGTCTGGTCGTTCAGGAGCGTCTTGAGAGCCGTGGGCCGCTTGAGATGGACATTCTGTTGTCTTTCCTCGGCCTGACTCCGGGCTCAATCGAACTTCAGAGATTTAACGCGAATGCTTACGAATTGCGCATTTCCACTGAGACGCGAAATCGGCTTCGCGATTTTTATCAGAAGCCGAACGAAGAATTGTTTCAGTTGATTGGGTTCAGCATTCCCGAGTGGGTCGAGGAACCGCACGCCTCATGAAGCCGGCCTTTTTCATGCATATCCCGAAAACTGGCGGGACCTCAGTGCATTGTGCATTAGAGCCGCATTATGGACCGTGTCTGTTTTATCCGCCGCTGGCCTCTGACGGCCAAAATCAAAAATTGGGCAAAAAACTAAACGGCTTTCTCAACCGCATAGACGTCGCCACAGTATCTGAACGGGATCAATTGACTGATCTGCTGTGTGCACAGCCTTTTATCGGTGGTCACACTGATGCGCGTTTGCTTCCGTTTCTCGGCGGTTCGAGGTTCGTGTTCACATGTCTTCGCGATCCGGTAGATCGGCTGGTATCGTATTATTTCCACGTAACGCACCCGGAAAAACCATCTTGGAAACGCGAATATGGCGCACAGACCGCAGGAATGGACTTCTTTGAATTTCTGCATTTTTCGCCGCTGCACACAAAGATAGATAATCTTATGACGCGCTTCCTAAGCGGAGAAATGCGTATAAATAGCATTGGCGATGACCAACTTGAAAAAGCCTTGAAGGCGCTGGATTTCTTTAATTATATCTGCTTTCAAGCCGAACTGGCGGAAGGCTTTGCAAATGTCACGCGAGCTCTTGGATTGGGTGAGTTAACTATTGCATCGCACAAGGTCGGCGAAAGCCGAAAGCAAATCGCGATCGCTTCGCCTTACCGGTATAATAATCGCGTTGAACCGTATGTTCGGTATGATTATGCGTTAGTTGAGATAGTGCGAAAAAAATTTCAAATTCAGCGATGATAAGGAATAATATGCCTGGTCCCGATTTTCTTGGTATCGGTATGCCCAAGGCAGGTACCGATTGGTTATACGACCAATTGGATGTGCACCCCCAATTCTGGATGCCGCCTTTGAAGGAGTTGCATTTCTTTGATTATGTTCAGCCTGCATCGCTTTACGAACGTGGGCATTCTTCGCATAAGGTCTGGAAGCGCCTAAATAATGCGTCTGAGAGACGAGAAGAATTTGCGCGACGCATGCAAGATACCCGCGGCCGCACTTATTCGCATCGCGATGATGCATTTCTCGATCGCGTGAGCGCTCTGCTTTGCAACGGATTTTCTATCGAAGATTATAAGACGCTGTTTGAGGTAAAAGAGCCGTTGATATCTGGCGACATAACACCTGCTTACTGTACGCTTGACGAGAAAAATATCGAATATGTCGCTAAGAATCTGGCGCCGAATCTCAAACTGGTCCTGTTGATTCGAAATCCCGTCGAGCGATTATGGTCGCAATTATGCATGCAGATTCGGCGCCGCCCCGAATGCGAGTCAATGTTGGAAAATTTTGACGAGTTTCGTGCATATGTGGAGCGACCGGGAGTTCAGGCCAGATCATATGCATCGTTAAGCTTTGAACGATGGGCGCGTACAGTGCCCGAACAACGCATATGGGCCGGGCTGCTCGATGATCTTCGTGATAACGCCACAGGGTTTCGCGCATCGGTCATACGGTTTCTCGGTGCGGATCCTGAGGCATATCAGGGCGATCGGCCACCCGGGTTTAATCGCAAAGTGGAGGAAAAAAAATTCCCGATCTCGTGTGAGCATCGAACATATTTGCGGGAGTATTTCGATGATGAGATACGACGCTGCGCCCAACTTTTCGGGGGGCACGCGAACCGATGGTGAGGTCGCACAGCGGATTGAGAAGGAAGGTTGTCATTGGTTGGTAGCGCGACCAGCTGACCCGCGGGTTTGGCGGTGGGGACGGCAACCGAGGCAGCAATGCAACAGTTTTTGTCTTGTGCCACGCAAGATTAAAAAGAGCTTTACGATCTGCAAACGGGCAGTTATCACTCATCGTACGTTTGCTTTCGCCGATGGAGCGCATTGTGCTCAGCTGATGCGGCGCAAGCTAAGTTTTTTTGTTACTCCAAGGGGGGCGAGCTAGAATGGCGAATTTCATACTTACACCGGGGCAGGATATCATCACCGGCACGTCCGGCGATGACGTTTTCTTTGCCAATCAGGGCAGCCTCAATTCCGGTGATCAGCTCAATGGCGGCGGCGGGTTCGATATTTTCGACCTGAGTGTCGCCGGGGGGGTCAATAATTTCTCGGCGTTTCAGCTGAACGGTATCGAGCGTTTCCAGACCTTTGTGGCCAGCGGTGCGACGGCGAATATCGACCTTTCGGGTTCGAACAACGTTGCGCAGATCGTTGCGCGCTTCACGGCCGGTCAGTTGAATTTTACGAATGCCGATATCGAGGTGAACGATCTGTTCGCGATCGACACGGTGGCGTCGTCGAACCTGTTTGTGCAATATGGCGCCGGGGAGACGGCCGGCACGGCTGACCAGGCCAATCTCTTCGTCGATAACGCAGGACTTAATATTCTCGGTGTTGGTCTCGGCGGCGTCGAGACGCTGAACATCACGGCGGTCGATGGCTCGACGACGATCGGTCAGATCAATTCAGCTCATGTGAATTACAATCTTTCTGGTACCGGCAATATTGCGATCCTGACCGATTTGAACCCGTCGGTAATGTCTATTGATGCGACGGGCCTTGACGGCAATTTGGTTGTCAGCTTTTCCAGCTCCGCCAATGATGTGACGGTGATCGGCGCAGCGGGTAACAATACGATTGTCGCGGGCTCCGGTGATAATACGATCACGGCCTTTGACG
>JBCBSL010000023.1:0-26025 GCA_039819145.1 Cyanobacteria bacterium J06638_22 | reverse complement strand
GAACATAAAGGTGTAGAGACAGCGCAGATTGGCGTACTTCTGCCACTCATCTCCGGGCATCTTGCCGATCATGGCACTCTTGCCATGCACGACCTCATCATGGGAATACACCAGCATGTAGTTCTCTTTGAACCCATACATAATGCCGAAGGTGACATTGTTTTGATGGAACTGGCGGAACCAAGGATCCATGTTGAAATAGTCCAGGGTGTCATGCATCCATCCCATGTTCCACTTCAGGTTGAAGCCCAACCCACCCAAGTAGGTCGGCCAGGTAACCATGGGCCAAGACGTCGATTCTTCGGCGATCGACAGGACGCCGGGAAAGTAACCGAAAATGAGATGGTTGACCTGCCGGAGGCAGTCTGCCGCTTCAATGTTTTCTCGCCCCCCATACTCGTTGGCGACCCACTCTCCGGGCTCACGGCAATAGTCGAGGTACAACATTGAAGCCACTGCATCAACCCGAATGCCATCAATGTGGTACTTGTCAAACCAAAACAGGGCATTGGCGACCAGGAAGTTGCGAACTTCGTTGCGGGAATAATTGAACACCAAGGTTCCCCACTCCTTATGCTCGCCCTTGCGCGAGTCGGCATATTCGTAGAGGTGGGTGCCATCAAAAAAGGCTAACCCATGCCCATCTTTGGGGAAATGACCAGGTACCCAATCGAGGATGACGCCGATGTTATTTTGGTGGCATTGATCCACAAAGTACATAAAGTCTTCGGGGGTGCCATAGCGGGAGGTTACGGCATAGTAACCCGTCACCTGATAACCCCACGAACCATCAAAGGGATGCTCAGCGACGGGTAGAATCTCGATGTGGGTGAAGCCCAACTCTTTCACATAGGGAATGAGCTGATCCACCATCTCGCGATAGTTCAAAAACCGCGCACCGGGCTTTAGGTCTGCAACGGGAACAGGAGGATACTCCGTCCCATCGGAGTAGCAATAGGGTTCGCTAGCCGAGCCATGGAGCCAAGAACCCAGATGCACTTCGTAAACGGAGATGGGTTGGGTAAGGGGATCGGAATGGCGACGATGCTCCATCCAGTCCTGATCATTCCAGGTATAGGTATCCAGATCCATCACAACGGAAGCTGTTTTGGGCCGCACTTCTTGCCAAAAACCGTAGGGATCTGACTTCTCGTAGATATGTCCGTCGTGATTCTTTATTTCATATTTGTAATGGACGCCGACACCCACTTCCGGGATGAATAGCTCCCAGACACCGTTGTCGATCCGTCGCATCTGGTGCTTGCGCCCATCCCACAAGTTAAAATCGCCAAGGAGCGAGACGTTGCGGGCATTCGGTGCCCATACGGCAAAGTAGACCCCTTTTATCCCATTCTGCTCGGTGACATGTGCCCCCAGCTTTTCGTAGATTCGATGGTGGTTGCCTTCTGCAAACAGATGGATGTCAAACTCGGTCAGTTTGGGCGATCGATAGGCGTAGGGGTCGTAAACTACCCGCTCATGCTCACCCTCTTGAATGCGCAGTTGGTAATGGCTGAGTTCATCGACCTCCAATCGGCATTCAAAGAAGTGGGGATGATGAACCGATTGCATCGGATGCTCGGTGCGCTCGTCTGGCAAGATAACCGACACGTTGTCGGCTTCGGGCAGATAGGCGCGAATGCTCCAGAAGACCTTGTCGCCTTCTTCAATGGGGTGGGGGCCTAGGATCTCAAAAGGATCGTGGTGTTGGTTCCAAACAATCCGGTCAATTTGTTCTGGCGCAACAGTCATGGATACCCGATGTCTAAACGATATGGTGACGAAGCTTGTTCAGTGGCGGAAAGCCAGCAAGATGCCTAATCGCAACAATGCTGACTATTGGTAGGCCGAGCAACAACCCGAGCAGAGGTTTTCGTTCAGGAGAAGGCACAAGGGAAGGCGATCGCCCACCACTATGAAGACCTTTGGCGATCGGCTCCAGCACCGAAACCCCATGACTCACTCGGCTATTGAATGAGGTTTCCTACCTCAAGGAACCGAGTTATGAACATATGTTAACGATCTTGGTGCCTACACGGTATCAGAAAAGCCCGCCGCACCAAACCCCTTTAATGATTCCTTGGCGGATCTATCACTCACACCTATAGAGTATTTCACGGAAGAGTATCCAATGGGATAGATCCTGTGGGATCGATCCTGTTCAGGTTTCGTCTGGATCAATGCCGAGCGATCGCAACCGCTCGGCCAGCCGTTCTGCTCGTTGGCGCTCTGCGTCTGCTCGTTGGCGCTCCTGCTCAAATCGCTGCTGTTGCTGCTGAAGTTGGGACTGGAGCTGGTCAATCATTTCAAATGTGAGTGGATAAGGCGTACCGCTTTGGTCAAACCAGGCCAACCATTCTTGCTCAATGCCTTCCAACAAGCCACGAACGCGACCAATGCCTAGGCCAAGCTCAGGCATCCAAACGGGCTCTCCATCGCAACGGCGATAGCGGTTTCCTTCCAAACGGTAGACTTCAAAGGGCTCGTGGTTCTGTCGTCGGAAATAGTTGGGATTGTAGAGCACGACATACATCACCTGCATCCGAGCATAGATATGTAACTTCTCTTCGTACTCGCCGTTGTAAGTTTGGGAGACATACTCCAGCACAAAAACGGGCGGAATGTTATCTTCTTCGGCCAGTACATAGCTTAAACGGCCACTATCTCCTTTGTGGCGCGTTACGCCGATACTCAGAAATCCATCGGGGATGATAGGCGTGCGGCGTAGTCGCCCCTCATCGTCGTAGATTCCCATGTCTACGCCAAAGAACCAATCTTGCCGTTCTGCCCAGATGACCGACAGAATGGCCTTCAACCAATTGGGAATATCATTTTGGCGTTCGTTATCCACAGGGGTTTCATCGGAGGAGGGAAGTTCCTCTGCTGTTGGCAACCGCAGGTCTGGGTCAATGGGTTGCAAAATCATCGTGACCGTCCCTCAGAACAACCATAAATCTAGTGTATCGTCTTACGCAGTGAGATAGACCCCAATCATTTTTTGAAAGCCCCATGCTGCAAGGCTTTCAAAAAATGATTGGGGTCTATCTCGGCGCATAGCGTTATATCGTTTGCTGACAAGTAAGAACATTTGCACTTATTCCGATTGTAGCTGTTGCACAAAAGTGTGATGCTCAGAGGTTGCGATGCCCTTTTGTAGGGTCTCCAGCACAGTGGCCAGATCTCCTGTGAGCAATGCTGCTTCGTCTAGCCACAGCCCAGGAAACAATAGGCTGGCCAACACGCCTTCTGCATTCGGTGTTTGCAAAATATACCGTTCGTTCTTTAGCTGATACCAGCGAAACTCTCGATCTTGTACTAACCACACCAGATATTCTTGAACCCCATTGCGGCGGTAGGCATTGAGTTTGTCGTACAGGTCGTAGGAGGCGGAGCTAGCGGCAATTTCGACGATCAATTCTGGTGCGCCTTCGAGGTAATCATCGTCACTAATAAAGGATTGTCCGCCACATTCATGTTGAATCCGCAGCAAGGCATCGGGTTGGGGTTCGTTGTCAGGGTCGAGGCGGATGGTTGGATTGCTTGCTGCTTCAACGCCAGGTGTTGAGGCTTCGTATGAACCTAGCCAAAACAAGGTGGCAGCATGGGGTCTGCTGTGGTGACGGTAACGCAAAGCCGCAGGCAGGTATACTACTCCTTCGATGAGTTCAGCTTTTTTGAGGTGGGGCATGTGGGTGTATCGATGCTCAAACTCTTTGCGGGTGAGGCGATCGCCATTCTCCAGCCAGGGCACTGCTATGTTTGTTTGGGGTATCTGATCGGTCATCCTTTACCTCTGCACTGTGCAGCTGCTTTCATCATAGAAAAGACTCGGGGCTGACTGATGGTGCGGCTGCGATACCGCCACACCATCAACGCATTTGATTGAGAGGATGCGAGTGCTTTTGTCAGCCCTGTATTTTGAGGGAGCGGCTGAGGGAGCGGCTCAAGTGGGTTTGGCGGGGTGTTTCAGAAATTTTTCGAACATCTGGTGTTCTTCTGGGTTGCCGACGACGAGGAGGCGATCGCCTCCTTCTAACACCACATCTCCAGAGGGATAGCTGAGGGTGTGCTTGTGACGCTTGATAGCCATCACCGTGGTGCCGGTTAGTCGACGGATATTGGCTTGGGCCAGGTTCTGCCCCACTAGGGTGGAATGTTCGGGGAGTGGGTACCAATGATGATGTAGTCCCTCAATTGCCGTTTCGATATCAGCAGCTCCCCAGTATTCTGCCCGCTCTGGCAGGATGTCGCGATAGCGTCCATTGCGATAGCGGTTGACGAGCTGCTGTACTGCATAGGTACCATCCCCAAACCGCAGCAGCATATGGGCGCCCATCTCTAGCGCCGCTTCAAACTCAGGCTGCACCACTTCCTGCGCACCCAACTGATACAGCAACTCAATTTCCTCATTGAAATGGGCACGGACGGTTACATCCAGGTCGGGGGAAAGGCTGAGGGCACGTTGCAAGGTAAGGCGGGTTGCCATTGGATCGGGGAGGGCGATCGCCATGGCTCTAGCGGCATGAACCCGAGCTTTTTCTAGCAACAGGGTACTGGAGGCATCGCCGAAGAGATAGGGGATTTTGCGATCGCGTAGGGTTTGCAGCGCCGCTTCATTGTTGTCGATCACCAGCATGGGATGGCCTTGGAAATAGAGCATCCGCACCAAGGTTTGTCCGACACGCCCAAAGCCCACAACAATGACATGCCCCGTCATTTTCTCTCCTTTTGTCAAAAAATCTGGAGAAGCCTTCGTTGGTGCTAACAACGGTTGCATGACCGGAACCCGTTCCAAATAGCGCAAGACATAGGGCGTCATCTTTAGCAAAAAAGGTGTGATCAGCAGAGTGGCTGCCGTCGTTCCCACAATCAAGCCATATAGATAAGACGGGAAGAGTTCCAGACTCTGTGCCGTCCCGGCTAGTACAAACGAAAATTCACCGATCTGATTAATGCCTAGGCCAACCATGAGTGCTGTGTTTAAGGGATAGCCAAATCCACGCACGATGCAAGTGGCAATCACAGCTTTACCAATCATCACGACCGCCACCAGTTTCGCCAAAATCCAGGCATTTTCTAACAAGAAAATGGGGTCAATCAGCAACCCAATGGAGGCGAAGAACAGCGTGGCAAAGACATCGCGCATGGGCAAAACGCGATCGAGGGCATGATCCGCATACTCGACATTCGACAACATCAGCCCTGCGACAAAGGCTCCCATCGCTACTCCTAGCCCGATGGCATAGGTGAAGAGCGCAATCCCCAAACACAGAACTAAGATGCCGAGGAGGAACAATTCCTGAGACCCCGTCTGGATCAGCCACCGCGTCAGCAATGGCACCACCCAGCGGCCAAATAGCAATGCGCCTCCTAGAAATAAGAGGGATTTCAGCAATGCTACGAACAACGCCGAGCCAATCATTTCAGGCGGTTGTGTCAGTGCGGGCAAGACCGCCAGCATGATTCCCAAACTCAAATCTTGCACAATCAACACCGCTAGCATGATTTGCCCATGCACGGTATCCACTTCATTGCGCTCAATTAAGCTTTTTAGGACGACGGCGGTGGAGGATAGCGCCAATACTGATCCGAGAAAAATCGCCTTGGGAATCGTCTCAACACTGCCTGTGAGGTAGGCTAACCCTCCGCCCAGAAGCAAGGTTAGGACGATCTGCAACGTCCCGCCTCCCAGGGCAATTCGACGCAAGCGCAGTAGTTCTTTCAGGGAAAACTCAACCCCCAGGGCAAACAGGAGGAGCGCAACGCCCACCTCCGAGAGCACCTCAATGTCGCCTTCAAGGGAAACCAATCCCAACCCAGCTGGCCCAACGACCATACCGCCGAGCAAATAGCCCAACAGCACAGGTTGCCGTAGCCGATTGGCAATGTAGCCCCCTACGGCTGCTGCTCCCAGCACTTTGACCATGTCTACAATTAGTGTTAGCTCGGCTGCCATACGGGGTTTCCTCAAGCCTGTGGGTTGTTATCTATTTCTAGCGCCATCCTATAGACCTGGCACTTGCTTCTGGACTTTAGCCGAACCCGACAGCCATTTTTGAAGCCCTGGTGACGCAAGAGATTCAGAAAGCTGCACACGAAGGGATTAGTCTCCAAAAACGGAATGAGAGAGTAGACTGCGCCCACCCTCTCACTCTTTCTATCTAGGAATTTGTGTTTTGCTCATTCTCAACAGTACTCGCTTCGAAGTCTGGGCTTCCTTAAAAAAAGCTCCTTATCCGGATGGTGCTGCCAGATGGCGCTTAGATATCGCTGGCCTCGACAACTTGCATGTTTTCTGCTGCAAGGATTTCAATGCCAGACAGGAAAACCCTCAGAGTGGTGTCGCCATCGCCTGCTTCTACAATTTCAGATTCCAGGGTGTAGACATAGTCTCCGTTTTGCCAAGCCATGATGCACATCCCGCGACGGCAAGCGTTAGCGCCGTTGTCGAGGGCAAGGCAATTACCCTGGTCATCGCAGCCATAGTAGGTCAGAGCGCCAGTGTTGTTGACGCCATCCCAACTTTCGAGCCGTCCGACGGTTACGGTCCAGGTGCCATTGCTCAAAACTTGCCAGGATTCGCCTAGGGCGATCGCATTGGTGACAATGCGCTCCTGGCGTGTGCGTCCGCAGGGTTCGGCACTCTCGCAGTCGGCCACGTTTTCGATGCTGTAAACAAACGCAACGTCTTGGTTCATTAGCTCAGCTTCGCGATCGCAAATCTCGAAGGCAGCGCCAACGGTATGCTCTTGCCCCTGCGAATCAACAACCGTGGCATAGCAAAGCAAATCACCAGTTTGCAGTTGGGTGAGGCGACCCCGTTCTGGTTGGGCGGTGGCTTGGGCAACGGCGTTGTCTTCTGCGGCGGGCTGGGTGGCAGGTTGTTCGACAGGTTGTTGGGTCGTCGCTGGAGCAACCGGTGCGGTGGAGTCGGTGGCGGGTTCTGGGACAACGGTTTCTGCTGTTTCAGACTTTCCTGTGGTGGGTTCCGTGGAGGTCTCTGCTGCGGGCTCACTGTTGCAACTGGCCAGAAAAAGGGCAAATCCGAGGGCGATCGCACAGCGCTTTGCAAGAAGAACCGCTTGCTTGGCATTCTTCATGACTCATTCTCCTTCTGCATGCTGAAATTCTGTTGGCTGAATCTGAACCCGCCGAGAATAGCACAGGCTCACGGTTTCAAAAATCACTACAAAGCCGAACAAAGTCGATCCGTAGACTCCCCGAAAAGTTGTAACGTTTGATGGTGATGTTGGCAGGCGGTATCTAAAGCTGCCCTTTAGCTAGCGAGTTAATTTGTTGGATTGCGCTGCGGATCAAGCCGCTATTGTGCTGTATCTGTTCTTGCCCTGCATGGGGCTCAGGGCCAGAACACGATGACTCGACAGGGCTTAAACAATGTTACCCCTTGCGATCGCGCTTCAGATTCTCCTCTTTATTCACCTCGGTTTAGGGATTCGCTATGGAATGACTCTGCGGGGCGACGGGTTAGAAATCTTGCTGCTGGTGGCCACGATTATCTTTAGCGTGCAATCGGTGTTTAGGGTTTCGTCTGAGCGATCGCCCTGGTGGCGCAAAGGTCTATACATTGCCAACTGCATTGGCATCCTTCCGCTCTGTTTAACCACGATCATTATGGTGCTTGGGTTTATCCTCAATCCCACCCCGATAATTGGCACGTTTGAGGCCCCCAGCGGTAACCAGATCACGCTAAAGCAAGACACTGGCTGGCTAGGCGGCTGCTCTGCTGACCCTTACATCATTCGCGGTATAACCGAGCAGCACATTTACCGGGAAGAAAATGCTGCGCTCCAAGGGGATGTCATATGTACCCTAAGCGAAAGGCAGATAGAAGCAGTGCGCTGGAGCCCTGATGAAACGCAGCTGATTCTGACCATCGCTCAGGAAGATTACACGTTGGAAGTTACGCCTTAAGACAGGTCTAAAATACCGCCAAACTTGTTTTGGAACGGCTTCAGATCGGTGAACTATTGCAAAAATCTGCCCCCATGCCTTTGGGAGACATCGCTAAACAGCATGGGTTACGCTATCACTGATCTGCCCTGGCTGAAACTATGTTGCTTGTCTATGTTCCGCAAACACTAGGGGCTGTTACCGATTAGGTGTCAAAGTCCTTTCACAGACGCGTTTACAGCCCCTAGCCCATGTTGTTGGGGCGGGCGCGTAAACACTTATTCTGCAAGGCTTCTGCAATCAATTGATGACGCGCCCTATGCCCTATTGCCTTAACCCTGTTTGTCCCAAACCTGAGCAACCGGGAGACGGACGGTTTTGTCAGCAGTGTGGGACAGCCCTGCGGTTGCGTGAGCGGTACGTGATTCACCGATTGATTGGGCAAGGGGGCTTTGGGCGTACCTTTTTGGCTGCGGATGGGGCGCGATCGCACGCAGCCTGCGTGATCAAGCAATTCCTCCCATCTGCCCAGGATACGGCGACTTACGAAAAAGCCTCCCATCTGTTTTTGCGTGAAGCGCTACGGCTAAATGATCTGGGACGCCATCCCCAAATCCCCGATTTGTGGGCGTACTTTGAGCAGGGCCACCAGCAATTTCTGGTGCAGGAATTTGTGGATGGCGTGGATTTGGAAAAGGAACTGGCGGAGTGGGGGCGATTTGACGAAGCCAAAATTCTGGCGTTGTTGCAAGAGGTCTTGCCTGTCCTCGACTTTATCCATCAGCATCAGGTGATTCATCGGGATATTAAGCCCGCCAATATCCTTCGGCGCAAGCCCAATACGGCGGATGCGCCGCCACCGCCACTGGTGCTGGTGGATTTTGGAGCTGCAAAGCTTGCCACAGCAACGGCGCTTGCCCGCACGGGGACGGTGATTGGCAGTGCCGGGTTTGTGTCCCCGGAGCAATTGGGTGGCAAGGCGGAATTTGCCAGCGACCTCTACAGCCTGGGCGTCACCTGCATTCACTTGCTGACCGGCGTGGATCCGTTCACCCTATACTCCTTTGCGGAGGATGGGTGGGTCTGGCGCGATTATCTAGCCACGCCCGTCAGTGTGCCTCTAGGACAGGTAATCGATCGCCTCATTGCCCGCCCGTTAAAGGCGCGCTACCGAACGGCTGCTGAAGCCCTGACGGCTCTGGCCGATTGTCCTGCGGCTCCGCTACCCGATCGCCCCGCTTTCCAAGTTCCCGAGCCTGCTCTTCCTCACAAGGCAACGGATGAGGATGCGTTGATTGATGACTTAATCTCGGCGGTTGGAGTGGATTATGCGCCCTTGCGAGATTTATTGGCGATCGCCAACTGGAGCGCAGCCGACGATGCAACCCGACGCATCATGCTGCAAGCATTTCAGCGTAAGGACACCAGCTTTCTCAGTTTTGATGAATTGGCCGAGTTTCCTTGCCTGGATCTGCAGACCATCAATCGCCTGTGGATGAAATATAGTGACGGGCACCTGGGGTTTGAACCGCAGCTTCAGGCATGGAACGCGGTTGATCATCCTGGCCAGTCGGAGCGCGATCGCTGGCAAGCCTTTAGCGAACGCATTGGCTGGCTGCAGCAACTGGAGCGGCGCGTTGGCCATCGCATCATTGGCGGCTCTATTGAACCCACCTGGATTTCGCAGCCCGCCGCTTGGGGGCAAGTGCATGATTGCCCTGTGGTTGAGCTTAAGAAAACGGTGCCGACCGGATTTCTGCCCTATTTTGCCTGTTTCTATCGAGGTAGCTCCCGAGGTGGCAAACTTTTTTTGGAGCGGTTGCAAACCTGCGAATTTTCCTAAAAATCTTAACCTATGCGGTTGGGGATCATAGCCAACAAGGGTTGCAACGGCATACCCCTTGGGGGTATACCACGTACTCCAAAATATCGTGGGGATCAAATAACTGCCTTGTGATCAAGGTCACCTGTATACATGATCGAGATCGCAATCACTTAACCCATGCGCCGCCATACTTGAAAAGACTCAACTCTAGCCGAGTCATCAACAGGGAACACACAACTCTCCGGCAGTGTCTTTCGAGGCATCTGTCGGTTTTTTTTCTAAACGTACTACCTTTATTCTTTTATCCGAGTTTTCTCTAATGTCCCTAGTCTTATTATTTACGTTCAGAGGGATTTGTAAATAGGGCGATCGCCCATTCTCGACCGATCACCCCATAGACGGATTCCCAGAAGCTATAGCACCTGTATACGCGTCAAATTTACGGAAACTGTTGCTAAGTTAAGTAACGGGAAAAAATCAGAGTAAATAGAGATAACACAGGGAATGGATTCAGGAGGTGCTTGGGGTCGCGACTAACGCATCGCCCCCATTGTGCTTTTCCAGGACATTTCTCTATGTAGGATTTCGAGGGCTCGTCGGTCTGACCCGGAAAAAAGCTCACTATCGATCAATTCTTTAAGAACTTGTTGGATCAACGTATTGGAAAACTGCCCGCCACAGTGCAGCAAGTGGCTGAAATAGGTGAATTGTGGGCGGCCATCGACATCGCGATGAAACTGATGGATTTCGGTGGCGTCCATTGTGCAAACGGTGGTCTCGATGGGAACGACGACCCTGGGAATCCCCTGCGTGCCCCAGGTTTTCTTTGCTTGCGTTTCCATACATCCCACTAGCACCACGCCTAACAGCGTCCGGTTTTCGTTAATCAGATCGGGGGTAAAGATGGGATCGGGTTCGCTCGATAATCGAGGCCCGTTGCTGAGAAAGGTCGGGTTCATCAGTTGCGAATTGTAAATCAGGCCGACGGCCCACAGGCGATCGCCCGGATCCACCAGTTTCACGAAGGAGCCAAATCCATAATCATCTGGCTGAGGCGCATCTTGTCGATCCAGCGGATCATCCACCTGCACCACATAGTCGCAGTGGGAATTGGATTTGACGACCTTTCCGAGTTGCATGTCTATGTCCTAAACCTGAAAATTAGCCTGAAAATTAGGAAATTGCTGGGGATTCAGACCTGGAGGGAGATGCGCGATCGCTTGTTTGTTACAAAGCTTATGCAATCAATAGACACAAACAGCAATGATCCCTGCAGCTCAGAAATAAGGCAACCCTGCTTGCCCCAAATTCTAACGCTGTAGGGATCAAATGTTCTTAAAAAATTGACAATATTTGCCCTTACGATGGCGACTAATTCCCTACCGGAACTATGCTGGAACGGTTCCTAGGACATGTATTGAATGATGAAGTCGAAGTAGGGAGCAGCGGCTTGGGCATCGTCATCGCTCAGCAAGGAGAGGGATGCTTTTTTGAGGCAGCGCATGGCTTCAGCCATCCCCGGCATGGGAACACCCAGGGAGTTGTACATTTCCCGTGCCCCGACTAGGCCGATGGTTTCGATGGGTTCTTTGCTGCCTGCCAAAACCCCATAGGTCACGAGCCGCAGATACCACCCGAAGTCACGCAGGCACTGGCTCCGTTCCTTGTTGCCAAAGGCATTGCCACCGGGCGCAATGAAGTCAGGGCGCTTTTGCCAAAGCTGCTTGCTGGATTCTTGCACAATCTTTTTCTCATTTTCGGTGAGGGCGGAAGCAATGCGAACCCGTTGTTCACCGGTTTTGAAGAAGGCCGACATGCTTTGCAGCTCGCCGCTGCTAGGATAGCGAAGCTCGTCGTCGGCGTTGAGGATAACCTGGCTGACTACACTCATAATTAAAAGAACGATTCTGAGAATGGCAGTTGAATATCGTTAGTATTTTAACGATCGAACGGCATCAAAGGAAAGTTTTGTCCACGCTCCGAGGCACTCTATGCAACAAAATGAAACGCAAATGCTACCCCAGCAGGGTGCAACGGACTGGCAACAGGGATCGTTGCTGGAGATCACTATTACTGATTTGAATCACCAGGGAGAAGGCGTGGGGCGCTGGAATGGCCGCGTTGTGTTCGTCCCAGAAACTGTGGTGGGCGATCGCTTGCTTGTGCGTCTGCTGCGTGTAAAACCCAACATTGGCTATGGCAAAGTCCACGAGTTGCTCGACGCATCTCCCCATCGCATTCGCCCTCGCTGCATTGTGGCCGACAAGTGTGGGGGGTGCCAGTGGCAGCACATGGACTATGGCGCCCAGCAAACCGCCAAGTTCAACCAGATTGTGCAGGCGCTCGAACGCATCGGAGGGTTCCAGAATCCCCCGGTGTCACCGTTGCTTCCCCTGTCATCAACCGAACCGGATGCGGACTTGCGTTATCGCAACAAGTCCACCTATCCCCTGGGGCGATCGGCGGTTGGGCAGGTGCAGGCGGGCTATTATCGCAAAGGCAGTCACCAACTGGTCAACCTGAACCAATGCCCGATCCAAGACTCCCATCTCGACCCTTTGCTGGCGGGCATCAAGCAGGATATCCATGAGCAAAAGTGGAGCATCTACAACGAAGAGAAGCATCGGGGCAAATTGCGCCATCTCAGCCTGCGGATTGGGCGGCGCACAGGGGAAATCCTGCTGACCTTGGTGACAGCCAATACGGGGTTACCCAATTTGACAGAACAGGCGGAGGCGTGGCTGCAGCGCTACCCCAATTTGGTAGGGGTGTTGCTCAACTACAACCGCGATCGCACCAACGCTATTTTTGGCCCAGACTCGGATGTGGTTGCGGGGCGGTGGTATTTGCGGGAAATCTTTGCGGAGTTGGAGTTTCAGATTCAACCCACCACCTTCTTCCAGGTCAACACCGAGCAGGCAGAGGCATTGCTGTATGCGGTGCTGGAGGAGCTGAAACTAACCGGGAGCGAAGTGGTGGTGGATGCCTATTGTGGCGTGGGTACCTTGACCCTACCCATCGCTCAGCGGGTGCAACGGGCGATCGCCCTGGAAGTGCAACCCGAAGCGGTAGAGCAAGCCCAACAAAACGCCGCCCTCAATGACATCACCAATGTCACGTTCCACACCGGCACCGTCGAAACCCTGTTGCCAGAATTGACCGAGAGGCCGGACATTGTGCTCCTCGACCCACCCCGCAAAGGGTGCGATCGCTCCGTTCTGGAAACGCTGCGGACTCAGCAGCCGGAGCGCATTGTCTACCTAAGCTGCAATCCTTCAACTCTGGGGCGGGATTTGAAGATTCTCTGTGAAGATGATCTGTATCAACTGACGCGTGTGCAACCCGCCGATTTCTTTCCCCAAACCACCCATGTGGAATGCGCCGCGTTTTTGCAACGGCGGTAGGCAATTTCTCGACAAGAATATACCTGCTGGCTTCGACTTCGCTCAGCCAGCGAGTGGTTTTGTGCCCTGAGCGTAGTCGAAAAAGGGCACAGCTTCGCTCAGCCAGCGAGTGGTTTTGTGCCCTGAGCGTAGTCGAAGGGCACAGGCTTAAAGATCAGATTCTTTTCTGGAAAGCTCCGTAGTTGTCAGGAGCAATCAGAATTCAGCTTGCCAGCGGCTGGCGCAGTAAGACGACCCAATCACCAGCAGCCCGCCCATCCACTGGGCGAGGCTGGGTTGTTCGCCGAGCAGCACGACGGCACTGGCGACGCCAAACACCGGAATGAGTGCGATATAGAAGGCGGCTTGGCTGGCGAGGAGACGGCGCAGGGAAATGAGATAGAGCAAAAATGCCAGGGCATATTGCATGATGCCAGAGGCGATCGCCAACACCCAAAAAGGTGGAGAGATCCCAACAGCACTCACCTCATAGAGCGGATTGAGCGTTGAAAGTAACCCAAAGCAAACAACCGTGACCAGTAGCCCGACCCATTGCTGAGAGGCGGTGAGCTGTAGCGGATCGATGGAGGCGATTTGCTGCTTACTAAACAGAACATAAAAAACAGCAAAAATTGTCCCTAGTAATACAAGAAAGTTACCGAGTAAAGATGTTTGGCCGGTGTCCTGCGTATCGTCCAACAGTAGGAGGATGACGCCAATAAAGCTAATGCTAGCTAAGGATAGCTTGGTGCGTGTGAGCGGTTCTCTTAGGAAAATAGCGGCACAAATCAGCGTCAAAATCACTTCGGATGAGCCAATGAGTGTGGCATTGCTAGCGGTGGTCATTTGCACCCCAAAAATGCCGAGCATATAGGAGAGGGCGGGTTCAAAAATGCCAGCGACGCCCTGTTTCAAATGGGTGATGGAAAAGGGCAGCTGTCTCGATTGCCAATAACAAAGGATGGCCAAGAACAGGACGCTGGATGTGAGTTGAATCAGCAACAACGTGGTCGCAGAAATTTCGGCCAGGGCAATTTTGGTGAGGGTCACGCCGACGCCCCAACAAAAGGCATAGCTGAGTGCCAGGAAAACGTAGATCATGGATGCACCATCCGACAGTATTGTTGCTCCACGGGACAGCGATCGCCCGGACACACTTCCTCTTCGCACAGGCGGCAAATGGCAAACGCTTCCTGCTCATCCGTGGTCAGGGCGGTGAGCATGGTTTCCAGGAGGGTTGTTAACTGCTCTCGGTCGGCGGCGGTGAGGGGGGCGATCGCCCGCTGCAAGGGTTGGCGGCGTTCGGCCAGGATCAGCAGCCGCCGCTCCGTGCCAGCTTCCGTGAGAAATAGCGCTAGGGTGCGCCCATCGGTCCCATGGCGGCGTTCCACCCACCCTTGCTTTTCCAGGCGATCGACCAAACGCACGGTGCCGGGGTGCGACAGCCGCAGAATCTGCCCCAAGGCTTTGATAGACAGCCCCGGCTCGACGCCCAAGGTGACGAGCGCCGCAGGAGCCTCGCCACCAAAACCAGAAGCACCCTCCGTCGCGGCGTTTAAGCCATCGACCAGGCTGAGGGCCAGTGCGCCCAATAAATTTAAGGTTCGTTCGTTATTCATATATATGCATTATGCATATATATGAATAAAATCATCAAGTTTGGAGGAGATAGTGCTTTGGCGACTAAAGTCGCGGCTATGGGAACGAAGTCCGCCTTCGCGGACTAAGAGCGCGTGATTTGGGAACCTGCAACGGCAAGTTTTATCCTGCTAGGCTCGATTTCAACGACTAGATTTGTATCTTCCGAACCCATGTTGTCGATGTTTTGAGCGGCGTTCCAGGTATGATGGCAGTGCTTCACGGGCATGGGGGAGAGCGCATGAAGTTTAGCGAAATCGTGCAGCAATTGGGAGCGGTGAATTCCAGTAGTTTGGACGCCTATCCCGATCGCGATCCTGACATTGCAGGGATGTCGGCGATCGAGCAGCCCGTCGTTGGAACACTGAGCTATATCGAAAGCCGCAAGTACAAGCGGTTTGTGGATGACACGATCGCCCGAGGGCTGATCCTGCCTATGGATGCAGAGATGCAGGAACGAGCCGCTGCACGGGGGTTAGTGTGGATTGGGTCGCGCAA
The DNA here is from genome assembly GCA_039819145.1 of Cyanobacteria bacterium J06638_22. Lineage (GTDB taxonomy): Bacteria > Cyanobacteriota > Cyanobacteriia > Elainellales > Elainellaceae > Vacuolonema. The sequence goes on along the minus strand of JBCBSL010000023.1, from coordinate 10,770 downwards.
TCCTCGGTTGGCCTTTGCGGAGGCGATCGCCCTCTTTTACAAGCCGTTTCAGCCGGAACCGGGCATCCATCCCACGGCGATCGTTCACCCTTCGGCCAAGCTGGGACGGGATGTATCGGTCGGAGCCTATGCGGTGATTCAAGCTGATGCGGTGATTGGGGACGAGGTTTGCATTCATCCCCTGGTGGTGATTTATCCCGATGCAGAGATTGGCGATCGCACCGTCCTTCATTCCCACTGTGTGATTCACGAGCGGACGCGGATTGGGCGGGGCTGCGTGATTCATTCGGGAGCGGCGATCGGTGCAGAGGGCTTTGGCTTTGTGCCCAGGGGCGATGGCACCTGGTTCAAGATGGAGCAGTCGGGCTACACCATCTTGGAAGACGAGGTGGAAATTGGCTGTAGCACGGCGGTCGATCGCCCAGCCGTTGGTGAAACCCGCATCAAAGCTCGCACGAAGCTCGATAACTTTGTCCAGATTGGCCATGACGTGAAGGTGGGGGCAGACTGCATCTTTCCGGCACAAATCGCGATGGCCGGTGGAGCGAAGGTTGAAGATCAAGTCGTGTTGGGCGCACGGACGATTCTGAGCAATCGGGTGGTGGTGGGGAAGCGGGCGCGAGCCACGATGGCGAGTGTCATCATCAGCGATGTCGAACCTGGCCATGTGGTGTCGGGGCATCCGGCGATGCCGCACCAACCCTGGCTGCGCAGCTCGGTGCTGGTGCAACGCCTCCCCGAGATGCAGCAAACGATGAAACAAATGCAGAAGCAAATTGAAACCTTGCAGGCTGAACTAGCCGCGCTGCAAGGACAGCAGGAACAGGAGAGTCGCGATGAAGTTTAGCGAACTGGTGTCTCACCTCAACCCAGTAGCGGCCAGCAGTTTGGCGACCTCCCCCGATCGCGATCCCGATCTCACAGGAGCTTCCCCCATCGAGGCCAGCCAGCACCATACCCTGAGCTACATCAACAGCGAGAAGTTTGCGCCCCAAATCGCGACAACCGACGCCAGTGCGCTGGTGTTGCCCCCAAGCGAAACGCTGCAAAGCCTTGCCAATGATCGGGGGCTGGCTTGGGTTACCTCTCCTCAACCCCGACTCTTGTTTGCCCAGGCGATCGCCCAGTTCTACCAACCCTTTCGCCCCCAACCCGGTATTCATCCCACGGCGGTTATCGATCTGTCGGTCAAGTTGGGGGAACGAGTCTCTATCGGAGCCTACGCGGTCGTTCAGGCAGGGGTGACCCTGGGTGATGATGTGTGCATTCATCCCCAAGTGGTGGTTTATCCCGATGTGGAGATTGGCGATCGCACGGTTCTCCATGCCCAGTGCGTCATCCATGAGCGGACGCAGATTGGGGCGGACTGCATGATTCACAGCGGAGCGGCGATCGGCTCGGAGGGCTTTGGCTTTGTGCCCACCGCCGACGGATTTTTCAAGATGCAACAGTCGGGATTTGTGATTTTGGAAGACGGGGTGGAAGTCGGATGCAACTCAGCGGTCGATCGTCCAGCGTTGGGGATCACGCGCATTCGGCGGCAAACCAAGATTGATAACCTAGTGCAGATCGCCCATGGCTGCGAGATTGGGGAAGGCTGTGCGATCGCCGCTCAGACCGGACTAGCAGGTGCCGTGAAGGTCGGCCAGCGGGTCGTTTTGGGCGGACAGGTAGGCGTTGCCGATCACCTCACCATTGGTGATGGAGTGCAAGCTGGGGCCCAAAGCGGAATCACCGCAGATCTGGAGCCGGGAGCGGTGGTCTTCGGCACCCCCGCTATACCCATCAAGCGCTTTTTCAAAATTGCAGCCCTCTGGCAACGGCTCCCCGAAATGCGCCAAACCCTCCGTGCCCTCCAACGCAAACTGGGGGATTAGATCGAGCTGAACTGCGCACCACGCTTATTCGGTCAGTTATTGAAGCGGGATCGCCCAAAAATCTTACGAAAGGCTGAAGTTCCCTCTAAATCTGCCCGATTATCCCCCTACACAGGATTGTTTTTTCAAAAGAACGAAGATTCACTACTTACTAATGACCTCCGAACGCCTGCGGGATATGTGCATTTATGCCGATCGCTCGGTCAACCTGCCAGCAAGCGTTCGGTTGCGCAGTACGACAATCTAACTTAGCGAGGTTTGCCTCATGAATAGGTCTTGGATGCGGTGGGCGGCGCTTGTTTCTCTTAGCGTAGGGCTGATGCAGGGTTGCGCGACCCCCGAAGAACCCCAGGCAGAGGTGCCAGTGGATGAGACGACCGATGAAGCCGTTGCGGATGTAGGCGAGGCTGGGGCGGCTGGGGCAGGGATGCTCGTATTCCATGCCAATGGCGAAGACTTTGTCCGTCAAGGTTTTGTTTCTAAAGATGGTTGGGAGATTAGCTTTAACCATCTCTATGTCACTCTGGCAGAGGTGACGGCTTATCAGACGGAGCCACCCTTTGATCCCGAAGGCGGCGGTGAGTTGCAACCGGTCGAATCCGTTAGCATCGGAGAGACAACAACCATTGACCTGGCAGAAGGGGATGAGTCTGCGGAGCCGATTTTGATCGCCGAGATGGAGAGCCCAGCAGGGCGCTACAATGCCTTGTCCTGGGAGATGGTCAATGCAGCGGATGGCCCAGCAGAGGGCTACACCCTAGTGATGCAGGGAACCGCAACCAAAGACGGGGAGACCGTGAACTTCATCGTCAGAATGGATGAGGAACTGGCGTTTGTCTGCGGTGACTTTGTGGGAGATGAGCGCAAAGGCATCCTGGAGGCTGATGGTGCGGCGGATGTAGAGGCCACCTTCCACTTTGACCATGTGTTTGGCGATGCTGAAGCACCGATGGATGATGACATCAACACGGGAGCGCTAGGCTTTGATCCCTTGGCCGCGATCGCCCAGGGCGTTACCCTCGATGTCAACTCAGCCGCTCTCCAGGAGCAGCTTTCTGAAGAAGAGTACGCTACCCTAACAGGGATTTTGCCCTCTCTAGGGCATGTGGGTGAAGGACACTGCGAGGAACTATCGAACGTATGAAGGGTAAGCCCATAATATGGCAGCGTATCCGGTGGCAGCGTATCCGATGGCGACATCTGGGTGCGCTCCTGCCGCTGGTGCTTTTGGGAATGGCAGAGCGGGCGATCGCCCACGGAGTTGTGCTGGAATACAACGCCACCCAAGCCTATGAAGTAACGGCAGCCTACGACACGGGTACTCCCATGGCCGAGGCTCAGGTTGCCGTTTTCTCGCCTGACAACCCCAGCGAACCCTGGATGACGGGGACAACGGATGCGGAGGGGCGGTTTCTGTTCACGCCGCCCTCGCCGGGGAATTGGGAGGTGCAGGTGCGCCAGGCGGGGCATGGGGATCTGGTGGTGATCGCGGTGGAAGGGGAGGCGATCGCCGCTGCTCCAACCGCTGAATCGGGATCTCCCAGTACGGAGGCCGCTGATTCTACAGATACCCCGGGGGTGGGTACAGAAACAGCCATGGAATCACCAGCGACAACGCTAACGCCAGGTGAGTCGTCGAACAGTGGTTCCTCCAGCCCATCCATTACAGGGCTACAAAGGGGCTTGATGGCTGGGTCGGTGGTGTGGGGATTTGTCGGAACCGCACTGTTCTTCTCCCAACGAAATCCGACGACCAAGAGGTAAACGGTATGCACATTCCCGATGGACTATTGCCGCCCCAAGTTTGCGTAGGCGGCTATGCCATCACCGGGTTGGCAACCTGGTATTCCCTACGCCAAATCAACCGTCGAGAGAACCCCTCGGCAGAGGTGCCCAAAGCGGCGCTGATGACAGCGGCTTTTTTCTTAGCCTCCTCCATCCATATCCCCATCCCCCCTGCTAGCGTTCACCTGGTATTGAATGGCTTGCTGGGAGTCGTGTTGGGCTATTTCGCCTTTCCTGCAATTCTGATCGGGTTATTTTTTCAGGCGATTATGTTTCAACATGGCGGATTGACGACCCTGGGGGTGAATGCGGCCATGATGGGGGGGGCAGCGCTGCTGGCCTCTTTCATTTATTCCCTCCATCCCATTGCTAAGAAGTGGTTGGGCGATCGCTGGACTATCTTGTCGTTTGCCTTTGTGGGGGGAGCCGCTGGACTGTGCTTTTCGGTGCTTATTTTCCTGGGATTGGTCATCACCCAGATCCCGGCTGGATTTAATGCCGAAGCCGAACGAGCCGCGATTTATGGATTGGCGATCGCCCATCTTCCCATCATTTTGCTTGAGGGCTTTTTTACTGCTGCTATCATGCTGTTTTTCTATCGTGTTAAGCCCGAGTTGTTACCTGATTAGGGCTTAACGCTAGGTGTCGATCCGACACCTAGCGTTAAGCTCATCCTTTGTTCGCCTTCCTAAACAAATTCCGATAATTAGGAAGAATTTTGTGATTCCCCTGTACTATGCGTCTTGAATTGGATGAGTATGCCTATCTCGATTCCCCCATCCATCGTTGGGATGCCAGAGCAAAACTGATTGGGCTGTTGGCCATCATTACCTCCTTTGCGTTTGTCGAGCAGTTACAACATGTTCCTGCCATGCTGGGGGTCACGGTGGTGGTCTATGCCCTATCTCGCTTGCCTGTATCCTTTTTGTCGACGCGACTACGCTATCCCGGCATCTTTATCCTTGGAGTTGTCGGTTTACTTCCCTTCTTGTCGGGGTCGACCGTGCTTTGGAGCTGGGGATTTCTCAGCCTGCGGCAGGAAGGGGTGGTAGCTGCGGCGTTGGTGGTGGGGCGATTCTTCTCGATTCTCACCCTTGGCTTGGTGCTGTTTGGCACGACGCCGTTTATCGCTCAGGTGCGGGCGATGCGATCGCTCGGCTTGCCCGGTATCCTCGCCGATATGCTTTTGCTCACCTACCGTTATCTATTTGTGCTGTTGGAAATGTTGACAACGATGCGACGCGCTATGCGTCTACGGGGCTTTTCCTTCCATCCGTCCCGGTTTAATCTGCAAGACTTACAACGCCTCGCGTCTTTGATGGGAACCTTGTTCATTCGCAGCTACGAGCAGTCCCAGCGCATCTATACCGCCATGCGGCTGCGGGGCTATGGAGCGCTACCCCAGCAGCGCATTGCTCCCGTTGCCCAACAACGGACTGGAGATAGGCTGTGGCATCGGGCTGGGCTGATGCTATCGCTGTTAATTGCCGCCGGATTTCTGGTTGCGGATGGATTATGGAATGGGGTAGTGCAATGATTGGTGAGACGGATATCAACGCGATCTTCAATTCGCATCGCTTGACCAGAAAGGCAGTCGATCCGGTGGCGATCGCCCTGGCCAACCTCAGCTTTTCCTATCCCGATAAGCCCAACGTTTTGCACGATCTGCACTTGGACATCCACCAAGGGGAACGGGTCGGCATTGTGGGCTACAACGGCTGTGGCAAGACGACCCTGTTCATGCTGATTTGTGGTGTGCTGACGCCCTCGGCAGGATCGGTCGCCCTGCTGGGCGAACCCGTGGCTCCCGGCCAGTTTCGTCCCGACATTGGGCTAGTGTTCCAGAATCCTGACGACCAGCTCTTTTCGGCGACGGTGTGGGAAGATGTGGCGTTCGCCCCCGAGAACATGGGACTTTCCCCCGAAGAAGTAGAGGCGCGGGTTCGCAGCGCCATGCAGCTCACGGGCACCGAAGCGCTACACCAGCGCCCGCCCCATCACCTCTCTGGTGGCGAAAAACGGATGGTGGCGATCGCCGGAGTCCTGGCTATGCTACCCCAGGTGATGATCTACGACGAACCCACCGCCAACCTAGATTTGCGGGCACGCCGCCGCCTGATTCGCTTCCTCCAATCCTCGCCTCAAACCTTCCTCACCTCCTCCCACGATCTGGAGTTCATCCTGGAGGTGTGCGATCGCGTCATCGTCCTCAACGAAGGCCGCATCGCTGCCGATGGCGATCCCGCTCAGGTGATGCGCGATCGCTTCCTGATGGAGGCTAGCGGCCTGGAAGTGCCTCACTCCCTCACCCACACCCATCGCTCCGAACCGTAGGGGCTGGTATGAATCCCCTCACCGCATCGTGCCCAGTCGCACAACGCTCCGAAAGACAAAATCGGGGAGAAAGCGACTCAGGAACATGAGGAGTGAAGCCTTTCCCCCGGCGGGGTAGCGGAGGCGATCGCTTCCATCTGTTGCAGCCTTGTGAATAATCTGGGCGGTGACCTCGGGTGGCGATCCCTGATCCTCACTGCGGTTGAGGTTGGGCATCACTTTGTTGACGAAGGTGTCGTAGGCCTGGAGTCCGGGCTTTTTGGCGATGTCTGCGGAGCGATCGTAGAAGTCCGTTTTAATCGGCCCTGGTTCGATTAGCTTGACGCGGATGTTGAACTCCGCCGCTCGTAGCGCAGGGATTCAGAAAAGCCTTCCACGGCCCATTTGGTGCTGTGGTAGAGGCTATAGAGGGGGAGGGTGAGGCGTCCCCCAATAGAAGACACATTAATCAGTAATCCCGATCGCCGTTCGCGCCAGTGCGGCAAGAGCGCCCGTGTTACATTCATCAAGCCAAACACATTGGTGTCAAATTGTGCCTGAATCTGTTCGGGGGAACAGGCTTCAAAAGCCCCTATGAGGGCGTAGCCCGCGTTGTTAACCAGCACGTCGATGTGCTGGAATCGGTCGAGGGCTTGGGCGATCGCTGCCTCAATGGTCTCCGGTTGCGTCACATCCAGCCGCAAACAAAGAACCCGCTCTAGGGTTGTGAGCGATTCGGGAGCTTTGTCGGGCGATCGCATTGTTGCCACCACGTTCTAGCCCTGCCGCTGGAATTGTTGCGCCGTTGCCAATCCAATCCCGGAAGAGGCTCCCGTAATCAACACTGTTTTTGGCATGGAGTTGTATCCGACTTACAGCAACTCACGGACATCCGTTACCTGTCCCGTAACCGCCGCCGCCGCCACCATCGCCGGACTCATCAACAGCGTCCGCCCGGAGGAAGACCCCTGCCGTCCCTTGAAGTTGCGGTTGGAGGAAGACGCACTAATCTGCCGTCCCACCAGTTTGTCTGGGTTCATTGCCAGACACATGGAACAGCCTGCTTCCCGCCACTCAAAGCCCGCCGCTTCAAAGACTTTGTCCAAGCCTTCCGCTTCGGCGTCTTTCTTCACGCGCTCAGACCCCGGCACCACAAAGGCTTTGATGCCCTCCGCCACGGTGCGTCCCTTGGCCACCTTCGCCGCTTCCCGCAGGTCACTAATGCGACCATTGGTGCAACTGCCAATGAAGCACACATCCACTTTCGTGCCTTGGATGGCGCTGCCAGGAGCCAGATCCATATATTTGTAGGCTTCTTCCGCCACAAACCGATCCTCTTCTGCCAAAGATGCGGCATCGGGGACGGTTTCGCCCACGCCAATGCCCTGCCCTGGCGTAATGCCCCAGGTCACGGTCGGCCCAATCTCCGCTGCATCGAACACCACCACATCGTCGTATTCCGCATCGGCATCGCTAGCAATGCTGCGCCACCAGTCCACCGCCGCATCCCAATCGGCTCCCTGCGGGGCAAAGTCACGACCTTTTAAATAGTCAAACGTCACCTCGTCCGGGTTCACATAGCCGCAGCGGGCACCGCCCTCAATGGACATGTTGCACACGGTCATCCGCTCTTCCATGCTCATATTTTGGAAGGTCGTCCCGGCATACTCGTAGGCATAGCCCACACCGCCCTTCACCCCCAGCTTGCGGATGATATGCAGCACCACGTCCTTGGCATAAACCCCCGGTCGCAGTTCCCCATTCACTTCAATCTTGCGTACCTTGAGCTTGGCCAGCGCCAGGGTTTGAGAGGCCAGCACATCGCGCACCTGACTGGTGCCAATGCCAAAGGCGATCGCCCCAAAGGCTCCATGGGTCGAGGTGTGGCTATCTCCGCAGGCGATCGTCATTCCTGGCTGGGTCAACCCCTGCTCTGGCGCAATCACATGCACAATTCCCTGGTTGCCCGAGCCAATGTTGTAGAAGCGAATGCCGTTCTCCTTGGCATTCTGCTCCAGCTCCACCATCATTTCCTCGGCCAACCGATCCACAAACGGCCGCGCTTGGTTCTCCGTCGGCACAATATGGTCGACCGTCGCCACCGTCCGCTCCGGGAACATCACGCTCAATCCCCGCTCCCGCAGCATGGCAAACGCCTGCGGACTCGTTACCTCATGGATCAGGTGCAACCCAATAAACAACTGCGTCTGCCCCGACGGCAACACCCCAACGGTATGCGCCTCCCACACCTTATCGAACAAGGTTCCTTTACTCATCTCGATGTTCCTTACTCTCTCTCAAGGATGAAAACCCATTCAGGCAACGAGCCAAGCACTTCCGCTTCCAGCACCTCTTCACCCATTGCCCATCCAAAAAGGCTACCAGACCAGGGCACAACCACCATACCCAATGCCTAGAACCCCACATTCAACAGTAAAAGAGCCACTCCAAGATGTCCAATATCTGGTTTCTGTTCCATTAAGATCCCGCAGATCTCAGTGATTAAGTATCATAGAATCTTGAATGTATGTCTTTAGATTCGAATGCTGGATAAAGTTGAATTGTGGGGTGTTATCCGTCAAATCTGCGGGACATTAAATCCAATTCCCTGAATTAACTATCAGATCTGCTAGATAACATCTCAAAATCAAGGAATTTTTATTAAATTTCCTGTGTGAATCCTGACAAATGGATGTTACCAGTTAGTAAACCTTCTGTAAGATTACAGTGAGCCTGGGTGTTATCTAGCGAATCTTCCGTTGAATTAATAGCTGGACTACTTCATCTCGTGGTAAGGGCAGTACTGATAACTATGAGTTTACTCACCAGATTTACAGAGTGTGATTGCTGTAGCCTTAACATTATTCTTCAAAACTCTATTTATTCTGGACACGCTTCATACAAGCCAGTTAAATTGGTTGAATAAATATAGGCTCTTCTTCTGCTTTAGGGAAAATATCTTGGCTGAGAACAATCCACCTCTCCTACCTCTACAAAACATGGCTGAGCGCCACCAAGCTCTTACGCCCTCTATTGCTAATAGCTATCTTGAAGCTGCAAGAGTGTGTCTTGATCGACACCACATTTCTCCAAAAGAATTTACTTTAGAGGATGATAGAGTTGAGGCTATTACAAGGGTAGAGTGGGTGGCAACGGACGATAGAACCCAAAAAGCATGGGATAGGGATGACGCGACAGAAGTTGGAGCTTGTGCTCTTGCGATCGCAGCTGTAGAGCTTTCAAGAAATATGTTTGCTATTCGACGTGCGGAGAAACCAACTGGTGCGGATTATTACATATCTCTAACCAACGAGGATGCGGAAGATCTTGAGAATTGTTTGCGATTGGAGGTGTCAGGTACAAGATCCGACAAGGCGGAAGTCAGAAAGCGGCTTCCTATAAAGATTGACCAAACCAGAAGAGGGAACAGTAACTTACCTGCTATAGTTGCCATCGTCGGATTTCAGGTACGGTTGATTCTACTTCACACAGTTGATGAAGCATCATGAGTTGGTCAGTGCATCATACCCAGAGTGAGGGATATGCAAGCCAAGCAGAAGAGTTGAGTAGGCGGCATGAGAGTGAACGAGCCGCCGAATTTTATTGTTTGGCTGCCGAAGCGGAAGTAAATGCACTGGAAGATCTGGATCCTAGTAAAACAAGAACAATTGGTATTACGGCTGTCAGTGCGGCATCTCTTTTTTTTAAGGCTCAGGAATTCTTGCTAGCAAGAAAAACAGCTCATAAATGGTTGGCGACCGATCTTCTACCTTCTTTTGCTGTGGAGGAGTTAGAAAATTTACTTCAAGTTATTCGCTTTGAAGAGTCTCGCGCAAAGTCAGAAATTGAATTCATTGAAGGTGAAGTACTTGTTTCTGTAAAAGGTGGAGAAATTTTATATGGTGCTGCTCCTTTAGAACTTGTTCTCCGAAAAGTTGACCAAATTAGTAAAATCTTTTATAGAACGACTGAGATGCTTTTAGATCTTCCACTTCGTAGACGTGGAAGCCCGACTCAGGATGTCAAAAAATACTGTGATCCTTGGCTCTTTCAAGCTCTTCCAGGAAGCTATCAATTTTCAGTACAGGTTCGGAAGCCGCAAGATCATGAGCAACTTAGTCTTCCGGGTATGACTGCTTTTGATATCGAGTTGCGCGTAGAACAAATCACTAAAAAATTCCTTGATGTTATTCGCGCAGCAACTCAAGACCCAGAGGGCGAGCTGATAGAGGTTGTTCCCCAGGAAGATTACCGGAAAGCATTTCTAAAATCAGCCCAAGATCTTGCACCACCAGTAACAGGTAAAGCGTTTAACCAGATTGAAATTAAATCAAGTAGTGAGGATGAACCACGTCCTGTAATCCTTTTGCCTGAAACTCGTTCAGTGATCAAAGAAGTCTTAAAGAAATCTGAGCCTGAACCTCCAGAGTTACCAGAGTATAAAGTCACCAGTCTTACAGGGATTTTACGTAATTTACATTTAGATGATGATTGGATCGAAATTAGTATTGGTGGTGACACCCAAAAGATTTACGGTGCTGGGGAAGAAATTGATGATCGAGTCGGACCGATGGTTAACCGTCGTGTTATTGCGGAGGTTTTGGAAGGATTCGATAGATCACGTGAAAGAAGGTATTCTTTGCGTGATTTGCAGTTGGAAGAGGATGCGCTTTAGCACTAGCTTCCCAACACTAAAGTTTCTCGGTGAGAGTTCGAGCTGGGAGCATGTCACCTTTGCGCCCCAATCAGGCCATTGAGGTAAGCGCAGCGATGAGCCAAGACCTGAGGAACATTG
>JBCBSL010000022.1:0-26176 GCA_039819145.1 Cyanobacteria bacterium J06638_22 | reverse complement strand
CGGCAGAAGGTTTGTCCTTAGAGCAGATCGAGGCAGCGCTACCGAAGTTTTGGGGAGAAATCGAGCAAATTCCGCCGAAATATAGCGCAATTCAAGTTGATGGCAAGCGACTGTACGATTTGGCACGAGCCGGGGTTGAGGTGGAGGTGCCCGTCCGCACGGTAACGGTTCACCACATTGACGTTTTGGGCTGGTATCCGGGAGCGTTTCCCGAGCTGGAGGTGGCGATCGCTTGTGGCTCTGGCACGTATATTCGAGCGATCGCCCGTGACCTGGGCGCTGCTGTCGGAACAGGGGCAACTCTGGCTAAGCTCATCCGTACCGAGAGCAGCGGCTTTGCGTTGGACGACAGCCTCACGCTAGACGAACTGGAAATGCAACTTTCCAACCAAACGTTTCAATTCATTTCCCTCGATCGCCCGTTGCAAGGACTCCCGACGTTTACCCTAGAACCACAATTGGCAAGGCGCTGGTGTCAAGGGCAAAAGCTATCGGCTGATGGGTTGTCCTTTCCCCTCGAAACGCCGCTTCGCATCCTGGGAGAATCCGGCGAGTTCTTGGGGATAGGGCGATTGCAGGTGCGTGATGAGCAGCGAGTTCTCGCCCCTTGGGTCGTGCTGGCGTGATAAGGCAACCATTTTTTGCAAGCCCCGCAGCACGCGGCTTGCAAAAAATGGTTCCGGTCACCTTTATGCGTAAGGCTCTAAGAATCCCTGACCATATTCGACATGGCCTTATCTCAGTCGCTGTGTCAAGAGATGTGACGCTTCAGAAAGCGGAGGCTTCGGCTTCCACTTGGGCTGGGGACGATCTTAAAATTTCTTGATGCTGCATGCAGCGGATATTAGGGCGTGTGTTTTTGGGAAAAGGCGAGAGGGCTAGAATGGCAAATTTGGCGCTGAATGTAATTGGCAGTGTGGCTCGACAGGCGCGGCGACGGTTCGTTCAACAGACGCAGCAAACGGAGGCACGGCAAGCCGCTTTTTTGCGATCGCTCCTTCAGATCAATCAAGATACAAGCCTGGGGCAAGCGCTGGGGTTGCCTGGGGTGAAAACTGTCGCTGACTTTCGCCAGCAGGTGCCGATTTCTCGCTACAACGACTACGAACCCTATGTCGAGCGAGCCTTTCAGGGTGAGGCCAACGTTATTACCCCCGGGCCGATTGTCTACTTCAGCCTCACAAGCGGTTCCACTGGCAAGCAAAAGATCCTGCCCATCACCAAGCGATCGCGCCGCGCGGTGAGTCAAGCGAACCAGGTTGCCATCGGTTTCGCGGCTCATGCGGCCAAGCGCGATCGCCGTCCCCTCGGCAAAATGCTTTACACCAACTCGGCTCGCCCCTACGGCCAGTCGCCCCAAGGTATTACCTACGGCCCCATCAGCGTAGGCGACCTCAACCTGATGGGAGCGCTCTACCGTCAGGTGTTTGCCCATCCGCTGGATGTGCTGAAGGCAGAGAATAACCTCACCCGCAACTATCTGGCGCTGTTGTTTGCTCTGCGCGATCACCACTTGGGAATCGTCAGTGCCACTTTCCCGGTGTATGCCCTGAGCTTTTGCGAATACCTGGAACGCCATGCTGAGAGCCTGATCGATGATGTACGAACGGGGACGATCGCTCCCTGGCTGAAGCTGGAGCCGGAGTTGCGCGATCGCCTGGAGCGCCAGTGGCAGCCCGATGCGAAGCGCGCCGCAGAACTGCAAAGCGCCTTAAAGAACAACGGATCTCTGCGTCCCAAAGATGTTTGGCACGATCTCTCATTCATTGTCACCGCGCGGGGCGGGACGTCCAATTTCTACTTAGAGCGCTTTCCCGATTATTTTGGTGATACCCCGGTGTTTGGCGGAACCTATGCGTCGGCGGAGGCGACCTACGGCGTGCATCGCGACTTCGGAACCGATGGCGTGATTCTTGCCATTAACAGTGGCTTTTACGAGTTCATCCCCGAAGCGGAATGGGAAAAAGACCAGCCTGCAACCGTGCTACCCCATGAGCTGAATGTGGGCGATCGCTACCGCATCCTCGTCACCGCCCTCAACGGCTTGTATCGCTATGACATCGGGGATGTGGTGGAAGTGGAAGGCTTTTTCAATAGCGCCCCAATCGTGACGTTCCGCCATCGCATCGGCGGTATCTTGTCCTCAACGACCGAAAAAACGACCGAATTTCATGTCGTACAAGTGATGCAGCGGCTACAACAGGAGTTTGACGTCGCATTAGAGAACTTCTGCATTACCCTAGCTCCCGGCGAAATTCCCCCACCCTATGTGGTCAATATCGAACTGGCACCACGACAGCATCTATCCAGTCCCGAACGCTTTCTCCAACGCTTTGATGAGCTGTTATCTGAACTGCAAGTTTCCTATGGAGCAAAGCGCCCAGATGTCCTTCCATCCCCACGTCTGCGGATTCTGGCACCGGGAAGCTTTGCCCAGATTCGCCAACGGCTGGTTGAGCGGGGAATGCTAGAGTCTCAGATTAAGTTGGCTAAGCTGACGAGCGATCGCCACTATCTCGATGGGTTGTCGGTTGATCAGGAAGTCCGAACGATTCTGCAAAACCATTGAATCGGTTGAGCTTGTAAAGCCAATTCTGCGAATCACAGCCACACATAAAGTCGGCTGCATCTCCGCTCAGCCAGCGATCGGTTTGGTGCCTGAGCGTAGCTGAAGGGTACAGCCTTAAAAAAGGGAGAATTTCTCTCGGAAATCTCCTGGAACTTGGACATTTCAGCCACCTCAGGGTAAAACAGGAGTAATATTTTTCTCTCAAAACTATGATTGATCCAGCCAGTATTGGTGCGGGTGTCATTGTCAAACTTGCTTTCGATGAGTTCTTGAAAACAGGGGCTGTTGAAGCTACCAAAGCAACCGTGGCAGGTGGTGTGGAGTTGGTGAAAGGGTTGCGCGATCGCATTCGTACAAAGCTCCAGGGCAATGAGCGGGCTACAACAGCGATCGTTGAAGTGAAATATAGCAACGCCCCTTGATGGCGAGATCCTCCTGCCCCGGCTGGATCTATTTTGAGCCATCACCTTGCAATTTTCAGTCTGCCTCCCTTTAGAGAGATGATATTCAACTTCAGATTGGGCTAATCATCCTGATTAGGGATGTGAGACCGACTGGAACAGAAGAAAGCAGGCTAAGCAGTAGTTAGACATCCTCATCTACTCTGCTGTGGTATTACTTCACAATTATCTGTAAGACGTTAAAACCTTAATAAGGATTGTCCAAAATACTGTTACTTCATAACTTGCGTGGGAATGATAGTGTCAGGGCTTAAGCGTTTTGTTGATGTTGAGGCCGTGATGCGACCTTAACATCAACGAATTCATTTAGGATGACGCAAGTTTTGAGTAGTTCTGTCCAGATATCTCACAATTCGGGTGCAGCGGATTAGTTTAAGTTGCTGGGGTAGGATGCAAAGACTCTAGCAACTGTTGCCTCAAACTATTAGACAGCTTATCTGAGTTTAGGTTGCAATCACTGGTGCAATTTTAAGGCGTGATAAACATAAAAGTACTTGAATTTCTACTCCGCTTTGCTAGCGCATTTGATTTGCAGAAACAGGGTTAAGGCAAATCAGTTCAAATAGTTTGAGACATAACTTTTATCAAATCTTGGATTTTAAGGAGTGACCTGTATGTCATTTGATGAAAAAATTGCTGCACTTATTCAGCGTATGCCGAAGTTGGTCGATCACTTAGAGACAGAAGAGGCAACCAAAAATGCTTTTGTAATGCCTTTTATTGCGGCTTTGGGATATGACGTGTTCAATCCTCAAGAGGTAGTTCCTGAGTTTACGGCAGATGTTGGAACCAAGAAAGGCGAAAAGGTCGACTATGCGATTCTGAATGATGGTGAGGTTATCTTACTCTTTGAATGCAAGAAGGCAGGGGCAGACCTGAGACAGGCGGAGATGTCGCAGCTTTTTCGTTACTTCTCCGTGACTAAGGCCAGGATTGCAATTCTCACGAATGGCACGCAGTATCGTTTTTATTCAGATCTAGAAGAAGCCAACAAAATGGACTCACGTCCATTCCTTGAACTGGACCTTGAAGATCCTCGCTCAAATACTCTACAAGAGGTCAAGAGGCTTGCGAAAGATGATTTTGACTATAGAAGAAATTCTCAGTACAGCAAGTGAACTCAAATACACCTCTGCAATTAAGAAGATTTTGGCAGAGCAGTATGAGTCACCAGATGAAGAGTTCTGCAAGTACTTTTTCAGCAAGGCAAATCCCGGTGGTCGATTTACAGAAAATGCTAAAGATAGCTTTATCCCTTTAGTTAAGCAAGCGCTCAATCAATTTGTTAGCGAGAAGGTCAGTGATCGTCTTCGCTCAGCGCTTGAGACTGAAGGGACACCAACAGCACCAGAAACAGGAACACCAGCCGAAGAAATTCCGCTACCAGACAGTGATATCACCACGACTGAAGAAGAGTTGGAAGCATTTCGTATTGTTCGTGCAATTGCAGCCCAAGCTATCACCCCAGAACGCATCGTTCATCGTGATGCAAAGACCTACATGAGCATTCTGTTAGATGACAACAATCGCAAACCAGTCTGTCGGCTGTGGTTTAACACTCGCCAAAAGTATTTTGGGACTTTTGACGCAGATAAAAACGAAACTAAGAATCTAATTGAAAGCCTTTCTGATATTTATCAATACGGGGAACAAGTGGTTTCTGTGATTCAGAATTATGCTTCTCAAGGTTAAATCAGTCAGCGTTGTGGCTCGAAGCATAGCAAAAAATCCTGCTCATACTACTGCTCTTAGTTTGGGTACAACAATTTACAAACTCTTCTTCTTCGCAGCATAGTGCTATCTGACATTCGTGCATCTGCTCCTATTTGGGGTTAAGCGAACAGGCTGATGTTGAGCGTACGCGCAACCCAACAAAGGTAGAGTTCTTGTTGGGTTTTACTTCGTTCAACATCAACTTACAAGCTCAAACTGACACCAATCAGATGACAGGAGCGGAGGGATCGGCGGGTGGTTCTGTATCTTCTGGGGGTGCTGCTTTGACATAGGCGTTTCCGGTGCGTTCGCGCCAGAAGGCGAGGAGAGTGCTGGCGACGAAGATGCTGGAGTAGGCTCCGGCGATGAAGCCGATGATGAGGGCGAGGGCGAAGTATTTGAGGGTTTCGCCACCGAACAGGAAGATAGCGACGAGAGAGAGGACGGTGGTGAAGGTGGTGTTGATGGAGCGCGTCAGGGTTTGGTTGACGGCGGCATCGATAATGTCGTTGATGTGGTCGCCGGGGTTGGTGCGGATGGTTTCTCGGACGCGATCGTAGATCACTACCGTGTCATTGACGGAGAAGCCAGCGATGGTGAGCAGCGCCACGATGAACAGGCTGTCGGCTTCGACCCCAAAGGCAAGACCCATGATGGCAAAGAAGCCTAGGGTAATCAGCACATCATGCAAGATCGCAACCAGGGCAAAGGCGGCATAGTCGGTTTGGAAGCGGAAGCTGAGATAGAGCATGATGCCCAGGAACGCGGCGGCTAGCGCCGTGAGGCCAGAGACGAAGATTTGGCGTCCGAGGGTGGGGCCGACGGTATCGATTTGGATGAGGGTGGGGTCAATGTCGCCGAGTTCGGCTTCCAGGGTGTCCAGCAAGGTCTCCCGCTGTTCTACATCCAGCGTCGTGGTGCGGATAGAGAGGGCATTTTGCTGGTCGCCCACCACCTGAATGCTGCTACCTTCCAGTCCCTCCATTGCGAGGATCTCGCGCACCTGCGCTGGGTCGATGGGGCCATCGCAACTTTCCGTGCGGGCGCAAACCAGTTCCACTTGCAGCCGGGTACCGCCCACGAAGTCAAGGCTGGGGCGGAGGGGTGCGCCAAACTGCTGCCAGGAGAGCAGCATCGCCAGAAAACCGATGGCGATCGCCGCAACGGAAACACCCCACCAGAGGGTGCGCTGTTTAATGATATTGAGCTTCATGAGGTTGCTTTGGCTTGAGAGTTCGATGGAGGAAGGTTCGGGCAGAAATATTCGGGCTTGCGAAGGGGCGTGATGCTAAGGACGGTGAGCAGCAGGGTGCGGCTACAGGTGAGGGCGGTGAACATGCTGAGGCCGACGCCGATCGCCAGCGTCAGCGCAAAGCCTTTCACCAGGCCAGTGCCCAGCCAGAACAGCGCCGCGCAGGCAATGAGGGTCGTAACGTTACTATCGAGAATGCTGGAAAAGGCGCGGTAAAATCCTGATTCCACCGAGCGGTAGAGGGTTTTTCCGGTGCGCAGTTCTTCACGGGTGCGCTCGAAGATCAGCACGTTGGCGTCTACGGCCATGCCAATGCTGAGGATAAAGCCCGCAATTCCTGGCAGTGTCAGGGTGACTTCAAGGAGTGCAAAGGTGGCTAGGGTGAGCAGGGCATAAACGACCAGGGCAATGTCGGCCACCAGACCCGGCAAACGATAGTACAGCACCATAAACACGAGAACCAGCGCTAGCCCTGAAAGTCCGGCAATGATGCTGCGCTCGATGCTGTCGCGACCCAGGGTGGCACCCACGGTGCGGTTTTCAAGGATTTCGACGGGAACGGGGAGGGCACCGCTGCGCAGTTGCAGGGCGAGATCGTTGGCGGTTTCGGCCACAAAGTTGCCAGAGATGCTGGCGATTCCGCCCGTGATGCCCGTTTCGGCGTAACGTACATCCACGATGGGGCCACTCAGCAGCTCATTGTCGAGAAAGATGCCTAAGCGTCGCCCAGTTCCGGCGATGTTGCGGGTCAGTTGGGCAAATTCGTCTGCGCCCTGGTTGTTGAACTCCAAACCCACCTCCCAGGTCGTCCCGCTTTGGTTGGGAGCCGCAAAGGCGTTGCTCAGCTTCTCTCCCGTCAGTTCCGTCCGTGTGAAGAGTTCGGAGATGGCCTGCCGACTGCGTTCGAGGGACGCTTGATTTGCGGCGATCGCATCGTCGTCTGCCTCAACTCCAGCCGCCTGCAGTTGTGCCTGCTCGATTAGCAACTCCTGCTGCACCTGAAACTCAATGGCAAGCTGCTCTTCGGTTCCGGGGCTTTGTTCGCGGAAATCGAGCTGCGCCGTTCCCCCCAAGACCCGTTCTGCCTGTGCCGGATCGCTCACCCCTGGCAACTGTACTAGCAGTTGGTTGCTCCCCACGGTTTGCACCACCGATTCCGCTACCCCCAGGGCATTGATGCGCCGTTCCACGACATTGCGCACCGCCTCCAATTTGTCAGGGGTGATTTGCGGAACCGCTTCGGTGGTTTGGGCTTGCAGGGTTAATTGGCTACCGCCCTGCAAATCCAAGCCAAGCCGGATCGGGAGATTAATAAGGATGACGATGGCAGTGACTGCCAGGATAAAAACGAGCAAGAGAAGGGAGCGCTGTCTAGCCATGTCTGTAGCTCATACGACATTCGCTATGATAGCCGGATTTGCTCCGAACCATACGCCTGTGAAGCAACCTGGAACATAGCAAATAATGCAACCCGGGTATCACGGATTGATTGTCCTCACAAGGTCATGATGGGTGAGTGGGCAGCAAGCGCCCGTCCACTCACCCATCATGACTTCCACCCCACTACCGCACGGATTTCGCGTTTGACAAGGATACCGATGTTTTCGGTGGACGCTACGCTTGAGGAGAACGTAGTATTATCAAACATTCCCCTTGATTCCCCCGTAGTGTTTCCCTTACCAGGCGCCACAAAAGAAGAAGTTGTTAGCTGAGGCTCTACGAGAGTCTATCAGGGATGATGCATCGAGAATTTGATGGTCTGCAAGTTTTGTCTGCGCTGCCGGATTCGGCAGACTCACTTCATACCTACACCGACCAGCCCCCGACGGATGAGGTGACCGTGACAAACTCCGGACTCTTTTTCAACCGAGAACTGAGCTGGTTGGAGTTCAACAATCGCGTCTTGCAAGAGGCGCTCGATCCACGCAACCCGTTATTAGAACGGATCAAGTTTACCGCAATTTTTAGCAGCAATCTCGACGAATACTTCATGGTCAGAGTGTCGGGGTTGAAGCAACAGGTGGAAGCGGAAGTGACGAAGCGATCGCCCGACGGACGTACGCCCCAAGAACAGTTAGATGCCATTCGCGATCGCATTTTGCCCCTGGTCTACCGCCATCAGCGCCATTTCCAACGAGCGCTCCGGCCACAACTGATGGCCCACGGTATCTACTTAATGGACTATCGTGATCTGTCGCTAGATCAAAAGGATTTTCTCCATCAATACTTTCAGACCCATATTGCGCCGATTCTGACCCCTCTGGCGCTCGATCCACGCCAGCCCTTTCCGTATATCGCGAATCTGGCGCTCAACCTGGTGGTGCAGTTGCACAATCCAACCACAGGGGAGCGTTTGCTGGCGCGGGTGAAGGTGCCCGACACGCTGCCGCGCTTTACCAGTCTCCCGACACGCCTGCCGATGCTGAACGGACGAGGTGATGCGATTTGGTGTGCGGTGCCGCTGGAGCAGGTAGTTGCCTACAACCTGGAAGCCCTATTTCCTGGGATGCAGGTGTCGGAATACTACCCCTTCCGGATCACGCGGGATGCGGATCTGACCTTAGAAGAGGAGGAAGCCGAAGATCTGCTGCTGGCGATCGAGCAAAAGCTCCGCATTCGTCGCACGGGCGGCTCGGTGGTGCGCCTAGAAGTCCATGCCTCCATGCCAGAGGCCATTCGCAATACCCTGATGCATGAAATGGAGATTATGCCAGAGGATGTTTATCCGATGGAGGGGCTGCTGTGTTTGCGGGATGTCATGGTCTTAATGGATATTCCGCTACCGGAGCTGAAAGCCCAGCGCCTCAAATCTGTCCCCCATCCTGACTTAAGACCCGTTCACCGCAAACGCAACAAATGGGCTGAACTGCCCTTATCCAAGTCCTCACCGCTGGCGACCCAAGACGTTTTTGCTGTTCTGCGCGAACGGGATGTGCTGGTTCACCATCCCTATCAATCGTTCGATGATTCGGTGCAAGCATTCATTGCGCAAGCTGCCGAGGATCCGGATGTGCTGGCGATCAAAATGACGCTCTATCGCACCTCGGGAGATTCGCCCATTATCGAGTCGCTGATTGCAGCGGCAGAAAATGGCAAGCAGGTGGCAACCGTCGTGGAGCTGAAAGCTCGGTTTGATGAGGAAAACAATATTAACTGGGCGCGCATCTTGGAGAATGTTGGGGTGCATGTGGTCTATGGCCTGGTAGGGCTGAAAACCCACACCAAGCTCGTGATGGTGGTGCGGCGAGAAGCCGATGGGTTGCGCCGCTATGTGCATGTTGGCACGGGTAACTACAATCCCAAAACGGCTCAGTTTTACACCGATGTGGGTTTATTCACCTGCAACGATGTGCTGGGTGCGGATGTCGCCGATTTGTTTAATTACCTGACGGGGTATTCTCGGCAAAACGCCTATCGCAAGCTGCTGGTGGCTCCAGTTAACTTGCGCGATCGCCTCCTCTACTGCATTCAGCAGGAAATCGATCATGCTAAGCAGGGACGCCATGCCCGCATCGTCGCTCAACTGAATTCCCTGGTCGATCCAAAGATGATTGTGGCGCTGTATCAGGCCTCGAAAGCAGGGGTGAGGGTCGATCTGATTGTGCGCGGCATTTGCTGCTTGCGGCCAGGCGTGCCGGGGCTGAGTGAAAACATTCGCGTGATCAGCATCATTGGGCAGTTGCTCGAGCATTCCCGCATCCTCTATTTCCACAATGGCGGCGATGAGCGGATCTATATCGGTAGTGCCGACTGGATGCCCCGCAACTTGGATCGGCGGGTCGAAGCCATGGCTCCCATCGAATCACCGGAATTGACCGGAGAGGTCAAGGAAATCTTGGGAATCTTGTTAGCTGATAACCGTCAGGCTTGGGAGCTACATCCCGATGGGCACTATGTTCAACGGCATCCCGGCTATCGTTGCTCGGAGCAACGGGCACAGCGCATTTTGATGGAAATGGCGGAACAGTCAGCGACCCTGGGTGCTGCTCGGGCTTGATGCCATTTCGGGACTGACGCAAAACCTGCATCCATCTGAGTGATTTTGAGGATGTGGCCGCAGCGCGACCCCACCCTCGAAACAGTGCAGTGCGTGGGTTCTGAATCCAGACCCAGGATGAGAGCTGTGGCATAAATCTGGGTACGCTTTCACCATTCCCTGAGCGGAGAATCCAGTCCAATCAGCAGAAATCTATCCGGTTCTGACTGGAATCATGCTGAATTTTTTCTCGTTTGTATCCATTGTTGTATGGTGAAGCCTGCACAGCATGTCGCGGCAGGTAATGGCATACTGACGGCATAGTAGTAGGCGATCGCCCCTAGACGCATGGAAGTCCATTGCACCCGTCCGGGATGTCCCCGTCCCCTCAATATCTTTACCGACCTCGACAACACGGCAACGCTGCGCACGGTTCAGCAAAAGTTTTGTACCACCTGCGGAATGCCGCAGCTCTTGGCAGGGCGCTATTTGCCCAGCAAGCTTCTGGGGCAAGGCGGCTTTGGGGCAGCGTTTCTGGCTCGCGATCGCTACACCCCCACCATGCGCTCCTGTGTGGTCAAGCAGTTTCAACCCTCGGGCGACCTCAATCCGAAGCAATTGGAGGTGGCGCAGGGATTGTTTGAGCGCGAGGCTCTGGTACTGGAGTCGTTGGGGAATAAGCACCCTCAAATTCCTGACCTCCTGGCCTTTTTTGAGCTGAATGTGCCCAATCCCGGAGGCGGCAAAGCTAGTAGCTTTTTCTATCTGGTGCAGGAACTTATCGACGGCGAGAACCTGGAAGAGGAAATGGAGCGGCGGGGCGCCTTTTCAGAAGCCGAAATTCGCGAGGTGCTGCAAGCCATTCTGCCCGTCCTCCAGTTCGTTCACGACAATCAATCGATTCACCGGGACATTAAGCCCTCAAACATTATGCGGCGGCGGGATGGACGGCTGTTCTTGCTGGATTTCGGAGCGGTTAAGCAGGTGACGGCAACCGTTGGAATGTCAGCTAGCAAAGGATCAACGGGGATCTACTCGATGGGCTTTGCGCCACCGGAGCAGATGCGGGGGGATGTGGTGTATCCGGCCACGGACTTGTATGCGCTGGGGGTGACCTGCGTGACTCTGCTGACCGGAAAGCAGCCCAATGAGTTGTACGATGCCTATCGCAATACCTGGGACTGGCACTCCCATACGGCGGTGGGCGATCGCCTCCGTCAGATCCTCGACAAGCTGCTGCTACCCACTCCCAGCCAGCGCTTTCAGTCGGCGGATGAGGTGATCGCAGCTCTAGGGCAAGGCGGAGCACCGGGGCGATCGCCTGCCACGCCAGCAACGTCAGGAGGCGCAGCGGCGATGCCCGCTCCCAAGGCCACCTCCACCTCATTGCAATCCTCCTCTCCTGCCCCACAGACCTCACCTCCTCTGGCGCAGACCCCATCCCACCCCCTTGCTGCCCAGGCTCAAGCCCAATCTTCATCGCCCAGAAAGCCAGCACAAGCAAAATCGGCTGCCCCGCCCATGCCGTTGATGGAGTATCTAACCAATGCGGCGTTTACAGGATCGGAGGGAGGATTGCTGGCGATCGCCCTGACCAGCATGGTCGGCACCATCACCACCAGCCCGCTCTTTTGGATTCCCTGGCTTGGTCTTATGGGGGGCTTGCTATTTGCGCAATATCAGCGCTGGCTCGACTGGAAAGATATTTTGTTGCTAACCATCATCACCTTCCTGGGGGTGATGTTTATTCCCTGGTTCAACGGCGCAATTGCTGGAAATCCTTGGACAATTATTCCAATTTTGGCCATTTTGACCGGACTGGTGGCGATCGTTGTCGGAATAGTCTTCAGATTAATTTATTTGTTGGTGTCGAAATTGTTTTAGGCGCGGGGCTAAACAGGTCGGCATCACGCTCTGAAGGGCTACCTCCGGGGGCTATGTCTACCCAAAGCGAAACACCAACGTTGTTGGCAACCTTGCTGATTGCCTTGACCTTGCTCATTAGTGGGGTCTGGTGGTCGGCGGAGCGTTTGCAGATGGGGCATCTGCTGAGCATTGGTACGGGTCTGCCCAGCGGAGCCACGCCCCTTTCCCCCGACGCCTTGCAGGAAAGGCTGAGCGATGGCGATCGCTTGTTAATTGAGACGGGAGCCACACCGGAGAAATATGCGGGCGTGCAAGCGATCGCCCAGGGTGATATCTCCGAGGCGATCGCGCATCTCGAAACGGCGATCGCCACCAATCCCAATGACCCCGAAGCGCTGATCTACCTCAACAATGCCCGTGTGCAGGGGCGTCCCGCGCATACCCTCGCCGTCATTGCCCCCATCCGCACTGACCTCGACCGAGCCCTAGAAATCTTGCGGGGTGCGGCGCAAGCGCAGCAGGAAGTGAATCAGCAGGATGGTATTAACGGCCATTTTCTCCGCATTTTGCTTGTAGATGATGGGGAAGATCAGGCGATCGCCACCCAGCTAGCGGATTATCTGATTCGTGATATGACCGTGCTGGGAGTGGTCGGACATACCACCCATGTCGCTACGGCGGCGGCGCGCGATCGCTATGGGGCAGCGGGGTTGGTGGCCATTTCTCCCTTCGACTCGGCGATCGCCCCCGCCCACCCGCACCATCCCAGGTTCCGTACCATCCCCAGCGACTTTGTGACCGCACGAGCCTTGTCAGAGCATCTGCTGAATCGGTTGCACCAATCGGCGGCGGCCGTTTTCTATGCCGACAATAGCGACGACAGCCGCTCCCTCCGAGATGAACTAGCCACAGCCCTTGCGCTGAATGGCAGCAAAATTGTGCAGGACTATGATCTAGCTGCTCCAGACTTTGACGCTGGTGAGCAGGTAAATCAGGCGGCGATGCAGGGCGCAACCGCCTTGATTTTGCTACCCGATCTGGCGCAGCGCGATCGCGCCCTCCAGGTGATTCGAGCCAACCAGAACCGCCTCCATGTGCTGGGCAACGCCCACCTCTACACGGCGAAGACCCTGGAGAGGGTTGGCCCCGAAGCGGTGGGCATGACCCTGGCGATTCCCTGGCACTCCCACACCGATCCGGATGCACCCTTCGTGCATCGCTCCCGCGATCTCTGGAATGGCGAGGTCAACTGGCGCACCGCCCTCACCTACGACGCGATGCAAGCGTTCGTTGTGGCGATGGAACAGGCTCCGAATCCGACTCGCCAGAACCTTCACCGTACCCTCCAGCATCCCAATTTCTTTGCCCAGGGGGGAACCGGGGTTGTGCGCTTTTTGCCGACGGGCGATCGCAACCAGGGGATGCAGCTAGTGCGAGTGCAAGCGGGCTTTGTCTCCGGCTTTGGCTACGACTTTGTCCCGATACCGACGCCGTTCCTGCCTTACCAGCCAGCATTAGGCCGCCTGGAAGTTCCCTGGAGTGTTGCACGGCATGAGTGGAGATAAGTATAAACGCTCATATTGCAATGATTCTTCATGTTTTGTTACAATGCGGGAGTGAGACGTGGAAGTGTTCTTCTCCGTTACGGTCGTCTTAGGTTTGTTCGTTTGTCCTGCAGCGTGACGCCTGCCAAGGTGGTCGAGTCTGTCTAATGGTTGGTTTCCCTGACCAAGGATAGGCCGCCTCTGTGGTGCGCAGAAGCGTATGATGAGGACATCCCTGGTAAGCCATGAACGTTAGAGGGCTTCACGACTTCGCCGTTGCAGCTTTGCAGGTATCGATGCGATCGCCCATGTTTTTTGATAGTTCCCTGGCGTTGTCACACACGCTGCTGACGATGCTGGGTGTGGAAGCCTCCGTGCAGTTCGAAGCCCCCGTGCCGCAGCGGGTTCCTCTGCTCGTTGTGAGCAATCATCGCAGCTTCCTGGATGCGCCGCTATTGATCACCACACTCAACCACTCGGTTCGGTTTGCCTGCCACCACTACATGAGTCAGGTTCCGGGGTTGCGGGAGTTTGTCACAGCGCTGGGGTGCTTTCCGTTAGACAGCCCCGAGCAGCGCCACCATACCTTCTTCGAGCGAGCAACCCGGCTGTTGCAGTCCCAAGAGATTGTTGGCATTTTCCCCGAAGGCGCACAGTCGATGATTGATGTGCCGGAGCCCGATGAGTTTCGCTGCTTCCAGCGAGGGTTTGCGCACTTGGCATTGCGTGCGCCCGTTGAGAATTTGACGATTCTGCCGATGGCGATCGTTTCATCCGACGAGAGTCAGGGACCTGTTGCGCCGCTACAACTGTTTCAGTGGTTTGACCCGAGCGAGCCCTTGTTCAAACAATCGGGATGGCACCCTGCCGTGGTCTATCACCGGGTCGAAGTGCGGGTGGGAACGCCGATTCCCATTACCGATGCGCTACGGGAGCAGTATCGCGGCAAGCAGGGGCGTCGCTTAGTGCAGGATTTGACCCAAACCTGCTCTGACTCTGTGTCCCAACTTCTTCATGCCTGATGCCTACCATACCTGATGCCTACTCCGGCATGGCGATGTCATTGATGCTCTTTTTTCATACTCTTTTTTATTCAACCTCTTTTACCTAAGCTCTGATTCATGGCCTCAAATACTGTGCGTTTCCTGAAACAATCGCACCCTGCTCGTTTAGATCGCCCGCTTTTTGTATTTTTGCCTGGAATGGATGGCACTGGCGAGTTGTTCGAAACTCAGCTGGGTGGGTTGCAACAGGAGATGGACGTGCGATGCCTTGCCATTCCCTCGGATGACACGACTCCATGGGAGGAGTTGGCGCGGGCGACCGCCGAACTGATTCGGCTGGAGAGGGCGGCTGCGCCTCGACGTCCGGTTTATGTCTGTGGTGAGTCCTTTGGTGGTTGCTTGGCGCTGACACTGGCTCGGTATGCGCCCAATAGCTTGGATTATTTGATCTTAGTGAATCCGGCCTCTTCCTTTAGCCGACAGCTGTGGGGATGGTGGAGTTCAGATATGGTTCGGTCAATTCCTTCTCCGCTCTACGGCCTATCGGCGATCGCCCTGGTTCCTCTGCTGACCAACATCGATCGGGTATCAGACGAAAACCGGAAGGCGTTGCTCCGTGCCATGCAGTCGGTCACCCAGCGCAGTGCCGCTTGGCGACTTTCCTTGGTCGGACAATTTGACCTGGATTCCATTCCGTTGCATCGCATCACCCAGCCCACCCTGGTATTGGCATCGACGGGCGATCGCCTCCTACCCTCTGTCGAAGAATCCGAACGCTTGCTACAGCGCCTCCCCAATGCCCGCCGTGTGATTCTGCCCGATAGTGGCCATGCCTGTCTGCTGGAAACAGATGTGAATCTAGGCAAAATCCTTAGCGCGCAACAGTTTCTCACCTATCCACTCCTGGCCTCGTGAGCTATTCCTACGAAGTACGGAAATTTTATCCAAGCCTTATGAAAGGTTTGTCAATCTCCGGGGCTCCAGTAAATGTACGGAATTGTTGAACGCCTCGTTCAACGTGGCTGTATTGGCTGGGTTTTACGCTCATGGAAGTCTGGAGGAGTGGCTAACCCTGCGGCATTCCGCAGACCTTTGGAAATCCTTTAAAGCCTTGCCTGCAAAGCATTTGAGCGGAGCGATCGCCCAGCTCCATGCTGAGACTCGACTTCCTTCATCGGGATTACACAATTTTTCCATCCCGAAAAGTAGTGGGTAAGCTAGAAAACAGCGGAGACAGTGGCGAAAAAATCCCCGGTGAGGATCGACGCGTGTCAAACCCGAAGATTTCGCTGCAACATAGAGGTCTCTCGCATCTGTTTTCGGTTCACGGTAGGTACGCGCTATGCGATCGCGATTGCTGGATATTTGGGTAGCCCTGGACGATGTGTACAGCGGTTGGATTTTGTGGAATTTGTTCTTGGCCTTTGTCCCGCTGGTTTTGAGCTTTGTGCTGTTTCGCAAAGGGGCGATCGCCCAACGCTGGCTCTGGTGGGCATGTGGCGCAGTTGGCTTCGTTGGCTTTCTGGGTTTTGTACCCCGCTATCGGCATTACATTGATGCGGCTAAGGGCTGGGTACGATCGGCGCTTGCAGGCGATGGGATAGCCTTACTGGCGTTGCTAGTGTTGGGAGCCTTGAGCCTAGGTGCCATCGGGGCGGGGGCTTGGCTATTGCGGCAACCTCCAGCATTGCGCAAACGACTGCAACCTCTGTTCTGGTGTGTGGGTCTTGTCACCTATGTTGCTTTTATGCCCAATGCGCCCTATTTGCTCACAGACATTATTCATCTGATTCGCGGCACCAGCTCTGGGCAAGTCGCCACCTGGATTGTGGCCTTGGTCTTTATCCCGCTGCATGTGGCCGCCATTTTGATCGGGTTCGAGGCCTATGTCCTCTCTCTGCTAAACCAAAATTACTTTTTGAAGCAGCGGGGTTGGGGAGCATGGATTCTGCCTGCCGAACTGACAATGCATGGTTTGAATGCGATCGGCATCTATTTGGGGCGCTTCATCCGGTTCAATAGCTGGGACTTGGTGGCCGACCCGAGTAGTGTTGTGGTTATCACGCTCAATACCCTCACCGAGCGACGTCCACTGTTCGTCATCTTTGTCACCTTCGTGATTCTGACGGTGTTTTACTGGATCATGAAGCAGATTACCTTGGGACTGAAGCTGCGTGTACATTATGCCCGCCGTGGGCTGGATGTGATGGGAACCGATTTGTAAGACTCCGATCAAAACACGGTTCCGTCGCTGGCAATTTGCAAGGGCGGCGCACCATCGGGGCGTTTTTCTTTGGCAATCTTGCGGCCTGCTGCCCAGGTACCGCCTTCGAGCACGTTGGCTAAGGGGAATTCTGTGGAGGTGTAGCCGAGGGTTTTGCGAATTTCGTTGGCGATCGCATCCAGGGCACTCACCGTCAGGGCGCGCCATTCGACGATGACTTCTGAACCGGGAGGGTGGGGCGTGTGGGCGATCGCCGGATCCTGCAACTCCAGCAAGCCCATGTCGAGGCAGAGGCCACCATTCCGGTACTCAGCCAGTCCCGTCAATTGATCCACATCAGCAATAGTAACGCCTAGCTCTTGCATGGGTTCCATCAGCGAATAGGTGAGCCACTGAGAGAGCTTATGAAACGGCACCAGCCCCCCATCTGCTGGTTGGTCACCCGTCAAGGCTGAGTGCGGCCAAACATCCCCCAGGTTGACCCCCGCCACCTCGATCCGTCCCGGCCAAATAGCCCCCATCCCTAACAAAATCGTTTGTAGAATCAGGGGAGCCGGAAGCGTGTTCCCCTTGGCTTGCTGCAAGCAGTAATCCACCAAATTCCCTGGACGCGCGGGGGCTGTGCCAAAAATATCGGGATGTTGTCGGAGCGATCGCCCCAACGCTTGCATTAGTGATAGCCGCCCGTCCAGTCCGACAAGGGGATTTTCCTGCGATACCTGAAACCCTTGTACCAGGGATGCTTCCGTCAGTTGCTCCAGAGCCTCTGCATCCGCTCGCAGGGGTTGCGAGGGGTTGCTGGAGAAGTGCCCATCACAAAACATCCGAAAACTAGCGACGGCCAGCCCTTCAGAGCGAGCAAAGGTTTTTCCCGTGACAGCTTCTTGATAACGCCATATGTTGCCAGCTCCGGCATCCAGCAAGACGCTGAGGATGACTAAATCAACTTTGGCGCGGGTGCGATCGCGCGGGTCTAAGGTGGCCATTGCTTGATCCAGCTCGGCCACCCGATCGACAGATCCGGCGCTGAAATGACGCCAGCGGCTATGAATCGGAATGTTCAAGTCGGGATAGTTTTCGCGCATGACGGCCAGCACATAGTCAGCGGTGGGAGCCAGTCGCTCTGCATTGAGGCGAAAGTGGTTGAGCTTGCCCTGTTGTGCTAGGGAATAAAGCTGACCGCAGCGATCGCGAATGGCTTGTGGCGATTGGAGATAGGCGATCGCGTGCTGTGCGGCGTTAGATATCAAAACCATCCCAAATATCGTTCCTTGGTGCGATAAGTTTAGTGGAAACTATCCCACAAATCAGCACAGCATAGATGATTCACGGAATGTAAAGGGTTCGTGGAATCGTGACATAACCATGGAACGCTCGAGCGCAGAACAGTTCAAATTATTCCTTGAAAGACCAACGTTTCTCTTTTGCTGGGAGAGGCTGTGGTGTTTCCACCCTTCCACTGAAGACTCATGATCAAAGGCGCTAGTGGAAAAGCCAGGTCGTAAACGCATACTTCTCGCCATTCGTCACTGGTAGGGCTTGGTGGGGATGGGTAAAGTACGACGGAAAGACCAGCGCTGCCCCAGCTTCGGGTTTCACCTTGATGTCCTGGCGATCGAAGTAGGTTTCGCCGCCTTCAAAGCCTTCATTCAGATAGCCCACAATGCTGATGTCGCGGGTGGGAATGCCCTGTTGCACTTCCTGGAAGCGGCTTTGTAGCAAGATATTGTCCACATGGCGCTGATAAAACTGCCCGACCCCATACCGCAGGATTGAAAAGTTTTCGGCGATCGGGAACTGCACCCCATAATGCTGATGCAACAATCGCTGCACCACGACCACGGTACTCATCAGTAGCTCGTTAGTCGACTTGGCTAGGGGTTCGCTTTGGTCGAGCCGCCATAGATCATTGCTCCGCACGTCTTGATCAACCCCATCCACCAAAATTCCGGCAGGTTCAAACTTCTGGGAGTTAGCCACCTGAATGATGTGGTCGCATATAGCGGGTGCAAGCAGGTTACGGACGAGATAGATTTCGTGACCCAGGGAATTGAGAGAGGGGGTAGCCATAGCTTCAGGAAAATGCTGATGATCAATCACGCTATCTTAGTTGTTCCGATTGTTCCGATGTATGTTCCTAAGGATCGTGAATAAATTAACCTGCCAGATTTTTTGAGAGAAGCGCGGGCGCAGCCGCGCTTCTCTCAAAAAATCTGGTTTTTTATTGAATCCATAATCCTAAGGTAGCTCTGCAATCTGAGTTTGCCCGGAACTGTCGATTTTTATTGGAAGTCGCTAAAGTAATACAGGACTGATCCCCATCGCACTTTTTTTGGATTTTGAGGTGGCGATCGCCCTTGTCTTTCCATCTCCTCACTGGTTTCTCACTCCGCTTTCCTGCATGACCACTCCTTCCTTTAATTCGCCCGACAACCCCGGAGAAACGCGACGCGGTTGGCAGCCAATTGATAGGGTTGCGTTGATCCTTGCCGCAATTCTAGCTGTGCTGATGGTCGGGCTGGCGTTATCGGGCGACCATACGGCCCCGCGCATTCGCGACTTTAGCTGGCAAGAGCGCCAGGTTGGGGCGGAAGATCGGGCGTTTCTGCTCACGTTCAGCCGTCCCATGAACCGCGAAAGTGTGGAGCGCAATCTACAAATTGAGCCCCCCTTGCCCGGAAAGTTTAGCTGGGCGGGGCGACGCATGGCCTATACCCTGGATGCGCCTGCACCCTATGGCACGGCGTTTTCGATGCGTTTGCGGGGGGCACGCGATCGCTTCAGCCAGCCAGGAGATAGCCGGGATATGCCGCTGTATGAGGCCTCCTTCGAGAGCCGCGATCGCGCCTTCGTGTACCTGGGTGTCGAAGGAGAACAGGCGGGGCGGTTGATCCTCAATAATCTCACCCGCGAAAACGAGAGTGTGCTGACGCCCGACAATCTGGTGGTGATGGCGTATGAACCTTATCCCGAGGGCGATCGTATCCTCTTTTCGGCGATTGACCGAGATGCGGAGGATGGGGTGAGTATCGATCAACGGCTCTACAGTGTGTCGACAGGGATTCATATCACGGCTCCGGCCAGTGCGCCTGGAGAGGAGCAGAGTGATCGTCGCAATGTAGAGCCCCAGGACGTCGGCGTTGTTGAGCTGATTCTCGACAACCAAGACTACCAAAACTTCAAGTTCGATCTGTCGCCCAATGGCGAGCGTTTGGTTGTGCAACGGGCTAGCCGCCAGGATCCTGCCGATGCGGGACTGTGGGTGGTGGAAGCCGGGCAAGACCCCTACCGCATTGATACTGAGCCGGGGGGCGATTTCTTGGTGGCACCGGATAGCACCTCCGTTGCCATGGCGCAGGGACAGGGCATGGCCATTCTGCCCCTGGAGTCTGGGGGCGACCCCCTCGACTTTTTGGCGCGGTTTGGGATGGTGCTCAGCTTTACCCAAGATGGGTCTGCGGCCACGATGGTGCAATTTGCCCCCGACCCTGAAACGCCCACTGAAGCGCTGTATTTGGTAACGAATCAGGGGACAGAGCAGGAATTGCTGAGAACAGACGGGGCTATCCTAGACGCGATGTTTGACCCCCGCAGTACGCTGGTCTATTGCCTGTTCACTGAACTGCTGCCAGGGGATGACTACGTTGAGCAGCCAATGCTATCGGCCATCAACGTGGAAACCGAAACCCGAATTGACCTATTGAAGCTTCCAGCTCAACGGGATATTCAAATGAGCCTCGCCCCCGATGGTTTGGGGCTACTGTTTGACCAAACCATCACGTCAGACTCGCCCACCGATTCGGGACCCGTGACAGGGCTGGATGGACGGGCGATCGCCGACAGCCGCCTCTGGTTCTTTCCCCTCGTGCTCGGTGACGATGGGAATCCCCTTCCGGTTGATCCAGAGGAGTTGCCCCTCAGTGGTTTAAGACCCCAATGGCTACCTTAGGATTCTGGATTCAATCGAAACCCATCTTTTTTGACTTTTTTGAGAGAAGCGCGGCGCAGCCGCACTTCTCTCAAAAAATCTGGCAGGTTAATGTATTCTCGATCCTTCGTCTCTGGAAGAGGCATTCCTCGGGTTAGTTGCCCAATTTTGCGAGATCTCCGTATTATGGTTAAGACTTGTGCCAGATGTGCGATGACGAACATGTCCAATTTGCACAAGGATTACATGGTTGGCTCTTCGGGTTGACAGGCTGAAAGGCGATCGTGTTCTGACATTCATGGACTGCCAACCGAAACAGCCTCCCATCCAAAGTTTTTTCTTTCAAAACCTTGAATAGGCCATGTGAAAGGCCAATGTAAAACGGTTTACTTTGCCCCTTTATTAATCTGCTATTGCACCATCATGAGATTTTTCCGCCGACAACTTTTCGTGCCCCTGTTGGCTTTGCTGACTGCAACTCTTGTCGTTGCCTGCGCAGGCGGCGGAGATACGGGGGACGATGCGGCCTCCGCTTCCATTCGGGTAGGCTCCAAAGATTTTACGGAGCAGTTCATTATTGGCGAGATGTATGCCTTGGTGCTTGAGGATGCAGGCTTTGAAGTTGAGCGCAAGCTGAGCTTGGGGGGCACGCCCGTTGCCCACGAAGGGTTGCTCAACGACGAAATCGATGTGTACCCTGAATACACGGGCACAGGACTTCTAACCATACTCAAGCTGCCCGCCAGCAGTGACCAGCAAGCCGTTTATACCAGCGTTGCCGATGCCTATGCCGAGCAATTTGGCCTGGCCTGGCTGGAACCAGCCCCGATGAACAATACGCAGGCGCTGGCCATGACGCAGGAGCGAGCCACAGAGCTGGGCATTGCGACGATCTCTGACATGGCGGCGCAGGCCGGTGAGCTAGTGATGGTGGGGCCACCGGAATTTCAGGCACGGGAAGATGGGTTGCCCGGAATCCAAGCGGCCTATGGTGATTTCCAATTGCAGGAGTACAAAGCGGTGGATCCGGGTTTGCGGTATCAGGCGCTCGTAGAAGCGGAAGCCGATGTGGCCGTTGCTTTTGGGACAGATGGAGAAATTAGTGCCTTTGATCTGGTGGTGTTGGAAGATGACCAACAACTGTTTCCGCCTTATCAGGTAGCTCCAGTGATCCGTCAGGATGTGTTGGAGGCGAATCCGGGTGTTGCCGATGCCCTCAATGCCCTGGCACCATTGCTCACCGATGAAACAATGCAGCGGCTGAACTACGAGGTCAGTGGCAATCAGCGAGAACCCGACGAGGTCGCCCGTGAGTTTTTGGTGGAAGAGGGACTGATTGAATCCTGAACAACTGGGGTGCATCTAAGCTATTGGTTTTTGCGAATGGAAAGGCGATCGCCCCTTGCTTTGTGGTGGAAAGCGACGGCCTTTCCATCCGATGTTTCACGAGTCTGAAGAAATTGACTGTCTGCATACCATGTCCCATTCGAATCACCCCGAGGCCGTCATGACCGCAATTGAGTTTAGTGATGTTTCGCTGAAGTTTCCTGGCAGTTCTCGCTTGGCTGTCGATACCGTCAATTGCCAAATCGAACGGGGAAAACTGGTTGTTATCCTGGGGCCGAGTGGATGTGGCAAGACCACCCTGCTCAAGATGGTCAACCGTTTGTATGAACCGTCGGCTGGCACGATTCTGGTGAATGGGCAGGATATTCGGCGGGTCAAGGCAACTGAACTGCGGCAGCAAATCGGGTATGTGATCCAGCAATCCGGTCTGTTCCCTCACATGACTGTGGCGCAAAACATCGGCGTTGTTCCTCGCCTGCTGGGTTGGGAAAAGCCCCGCACGCAAGCCCGGGTGGATGAATTGCTGAACTTGGTGGCGCTGCCCCCCGAAGATTTTCGCGATCGCTATCCCGCACAACTGTCCGGTGGGCAACAGCAGCGGGTTGGGGTGGCGCGAGCACTGGCTGGCGATCCGCAGGTGATTTTGATGGACGAACCGTTTGGAGCCATTGATGCCATCACCCGTACGGCTTTGCAGGATGAAATTCTACGGCTCCAGCAGCAATTGCAGAAGACCATTCTGTTTGTGTCCCACGATGTAGAAGAGGCGCTTCGCCTGGCCGATCGCATCCTCATCCTGAGGGCGGGGCAGGTGGTGCAGTACGACACCCCCTTCAATATCCTTACGCGCCCTGCTAATCCCTTTGTCTACGAGTTGATGGGAGCCGATGACATGGTGCGGCAGTTGGGCTTGCTACGGGTCGAGACGGCGATGACCGATGCACCTCCGGATTACCGCCACACGGAAGCAGAACCAACTATCGCCCGCCACGACAGCCTGCGCGAAGCCTTGTCGTTGATTCTGCGAACAGGAGCGCGACAGCTAACAGTATTGGAAAATGATATTGCGGTTGGAATCCTGACCCTAGAACATATTCGAGATTCGGCCAGCGTGGGCGTGGGTGCATAATGGGCTACATTTTCAACAATCTGGGCGAGGTGTGGGAGTTGCTGCTCCAACACCTGCAAATGACCTTGATCACCCTGGCGATCGCTATGATGTTGGCGTTGCCCCTTTCCTTGCTGATTTACCGCTATCGCTGGCTAAACGTGCCGATTTTGGGGACGCTGGGCGTGTTTTACACCATTCCCAGTCTGGCGCTCATTATCCTCTTTGTTCCCCTGCTGGGCTTGAATGCCCAGTCCGTCATTGCCGCGATGGTGCTCTACACCCAAGTGATTCTGGTGCGGAATCTGGTGGTCGGCTTGCAGGCAATTCCTCCCGCTGTGATGGAAGCGGCGCGGGGCATGGGCATGACCCCCTGGCAACGCTGGTGGCAGGTGCAGGTGCCATTAATTCTTCCGGTTTTCCTGGCGGGATTGCGGTTGTCGGCGGTCGTGGCGATCGCCATCGCTACCATCGGCGCAAAGTTTGGTGCGGGGGGTTTGGGCACGCTGTTGTTTGATGGGATTGCCCAGGCTGGCCGCTACGACAAGATTTGGGCGGGAGCCATCACCGTCTCCGTCCTGGCCTTTGTCCTCAACGGCGCATTGCTAACCCTGCAATGGGCTGTCAATCCCACCCGCAAGCTTTACAAGAGTAAACGCAAGGTACGGCAACACCTCGCCTCCGCCACAGAATCGTAAGGTGATTTCTGCAAAAGAATATTCCGCTAACAGGAACACTCCGTCATGCCCATGAAAATGGGCATCCATTGCAAAGCCTATCGATCATAGCCATTCAGCCTCCCTGGATTCCCGCGTACGCGGGAATCATTCATGGCGCTGGCGCGCCACCCCAAACGATGAAAATCTATTTTCAGAGCAATGACGGGGGTATGTTCTTTCCCAGAAAACGCCTTAAAGGGGCCATTCTTTTCTGGAATTCTCCCTATCGGTATTTAGGGTTGGTTCAATGACCGTTGAATTTCGTCTCGAACAGGCGTCACCTCTCGCACACCCAACTCGATCGCTTGGTTCAAGTCATCCAGGGCTTCTTCATAGCGCTCTAGATCCTGGTAGACTAGCCCTCGATTTCCATAGGCGATGCCATATTGAGGGTCGAGTTCAATGGCTCGCGAGTAGTCGGCGATCGCCCCTTCCCAGTTTTCTTGCTCAGCCCGGGCATTACCGCGATTGGTATAGGCTTCGACATTATCAGGATTGAGGGCAATGGCTTGGCCGAAGTCTATGATGGCTTCCCTCAAATTGCCCTGGGTTACGTGGGCGAGGCCACGATTGTTGTAGGCAATGGCATCTTGGGGGTTGCGTTCAATCGCTTGGGAATAGTCGGCGATCGCCCCAGCGTAATCGCCCTGGAGATACTGCACCAAGCCACGACTGCTGTAAATGTTGGCATCGTTAGGGTTGCGCTTGATGGCTTCGGTAAAATCGGCGATCGCTCCGGTCAGATCCCCTTGATCTGCTCGCGCAAGCCCCCGATTGTAATAGGCGATCGCATCATCAGGATTGTGCTCAAGGGCGATGGAGTAATCGGCGATCGCCCCGGTGTAATCGCCCTGCTCAGCCCGCGCGAGGCCGCGATTGGTATAGGCATCGACATCGTCAGGGTTGAGGTTGATGGCTTGGGTGAAGTCGGTAATGGCATCGGCAAAGTCACCCTGGGCAACATGCGCAACCCCGCGATTGTAGTAGGCATCGGCATTGTCAGGGTCGCGTTCGATGGCTTGGTTGAAGTCGGCGATCGCCCCGATTACATTTCCTTGCTCATAGCGGGTAACACCACGCCGATAGAAGTCGGCAGCAGTCTGGGGTCTGGCATTTTGCTTTGCTTCGATGGTCGCAACCCGTTGTGCCACAGCTGTCGCGTCGGGCGGTTGAGCGATCGCCCCACCAGCACTGAGGGCAACGGCTGAACTGACTGCAAGACTGGCGAATCTGCGTTTCCAGCGCCCCCCCCCGCGCAGAAGGCCGAAGGTAGGAATGGGTGAGCGACTCCGCTTGATAACCATGAGGGTTGATGCTCCTGTCGTTGAGGGGTATTGATGCGATCGCCCAGAACCTCATAGCAGGATACCAAGGGTTGCGCCGAATGGTGCAAGCGCATCCGCCTTACTGCTGTTCCAATACCTCTAAAATGTCGTCTCGGATTGGAATCATTTCCACGGCTCCCCGATCAATGGCTTGCTCTAGGTCGTCCAGCGCTTCTTCGTACTGCTCAAGGGCTTCATGGATCAGGCCCCGATTCCGATACGCCAGGGTCAATTCCGGGTTGAGTTCGAGCGCCTGACCATAGTCGGCGATCGCCCCCTCCAAGTCCCCCCGGCTCGCGCGGGCATTGCCGCGATTGTAATAGGCGCCAAGGGATGTGGGATCGAGCTGAATGGCCTGGTCGTAATCGGCGATCGCCCCCACAAAGTCCTCTTGAGCACCGCGGGCGTTGCCACGATTGACATAGGCATCTGCAAACTGGGGATTGAGTTCAATCGCCTCGGTAAAGTCGGCGATCGCCCCGTCTACATCTCCCTGATTCCGACGCAGAACCCCACGATTGTTATAGGCTTCGACAAACTGCGGATTGAGTTCGATGGCTTCGGTGAAGTCGGCGATCGCCCCATTCCAATCGCCCTGCTGATAGCGGGTAAGGCCGCGATTGTAATAGGAGTCAGCATCTTCGGGAGCGATTTGAATGGCTAGGTGGTTGGTATAGGCTTGTGTACTAGCCGTTATATTGGGTTGTTGGGCGATCGCAACGCTAGTACTAAGGCTAATAGCGGAGGCGATCGCAAAGCTGGCAAACCTTCTTAACCAACCCAGCTTTCGCTCATGCTTCCAGTTACCAGCCTCGGACATAGCGTTGAAGTCATAGACGTTTTGGTGAATCCGATCGGTAACCATGAGGCTTCTGGTGCTCCTATCTCTGAGTGTTATGGATACTATGTGTTATGGATACTATCGCTCAAAACAGCACACCAGAATAGCGGTGTTTGGGGTTAAGTGTGGAGATTGGGGCGATCGCCTGTTACCTATTTTCGCCATCGGCCAAAACGCCGAGGATTGCTAACACTTCTGCAAGCCAGCAACCATCGTCTTCCTGGGCGTTGTTGCATCAAAGGAGCATGGATTCGGTAATGGACTAAGGTTTAAGTACCATCAAAAACCCTTGCATCCAT
>JBCBSL010000021.1:0-26472 GCA_039819145.1 Cyanobacteria bacterium J06638_22 | reverse complement strand
TTTGGTGGAAGTGATAGGCTCCGCGCCCGTAGTTGGAGTGTTGTTTCCAAAAGGAGCCGAGGGTGAGCCAGTGGGCATGGGCAACTTTGGCGGTGGGCGCATACTTCATGGGTAATCCGGAGTGGTGCCAGCGATCGCAAAACTCCCGATCTTCCCCAGCGGCTAAGGGAAAGTTGGTATTGAACCCGCCTAGGTTTTGGTAGTGGGCGCGGGGCAATGCGAAGTTGTTGGACGCAAAAAAGTTGGCCTTGCCTCTAGAGGGGTTGAAGTAATCGTAGATGTAATCGATGAGGAGCTGGCTAGCTGTCGAATAGGGGTTATCCGGTAGGGCATTGGTGGTGTAGCCGCCGACCAGGGCTTCTGGATGTTCAGACAGTACCGCTGCAAAGGCGCTAAGCCAGTTTAGGTGCGGCTGGCAATCATCATCGGTAAAGGCAAGATAGGTACCCGTGGCGGCAGCGGCTCCGGTGTTGCGAGCACTGGCGGGGCCGCCATTGGCCTTACGGATGAGCCGGATCGCGAGATCGGCTTCAAAGGGTTGCACTATCGGCTCTAAGGAAACGCTGCTGCCATCGTCGACGACGACTACTTCAAAGCGATCGCACGGGTAGTCCAATTGAACCAGGCTTTGTAGGCACTTTTGCAAGCGTTCGGGTCGATTATAGGTGGGAATAACGATGGAGAATTCAAGCGTTGGAGAAGTCATAGTTCTCTAAATATTGATGATTTTTTACTAAAACGACTCATACGAACGAGGCACAACAACAGATCATCAAAGTTTGCGGTCTTTAACGATTTTGAGAATGCTCCGCGCTTCGGTATACCCGCCGGGTAAGACCAGCCACGCGATGCCATAGAACAGGACATACAGGAGTCCGCCGACACAGATATCGAAGAACAGAATCGGTATGGATGGAACCATAGGTTGGGCAACGTAAAGCAACGCCGCTGCCAAGATGGAGGCGATCGCCGGTCGCCACAGGACGCCCAAAAAGTCGGACATGGCAATCGGCGTCCGGTGCACGCAGTAAATCATGGCGGGATAGCTCAGCAGACAAATGCCCACGGCATAGCCAACGGCCACCCCAAACGCGCCCCATTGCACCCCAATGGCGATCGCCAGAACCATCACTGGGGTGTGGATCAAGCTCCAGCGAAACTGGTGTTTCGTTTCTCCAGAGGACACATAAATCCACTTCGTAACCCGATAGGCAATGCCCACAAACACGGCCACGAGCAAAACGCGAAACATGGGAACGATTTCGAGCCACTGTTCCCCCAGCATGAACAAGGTGACATCATCGGCTAGGACAAACAGACACGCCAGGGCTGGCATACAAACCGCAAAAATCAGTAGCAGGCCGCGCCGACAGTAGAGGCGATAGCGATCTGGATCGGCCAAACTGCGGCTAAAGCTCGACACCGCCACATCAAACAAGGGGTGGTAAATTTGCCAAAACGGGAAATAGGCCCACTGGTAGGCCATCGAGTAGAACCCTAGAGAACTGGCTCCGCCGACAACACCCAGCAGCACCCGATCCATCTTCATGCCAATGCGGCTAATGCAGCGAAAGGCCGTCAGATGGATGCCGTAGGAAACCGTTGAGCGTAGGTTCTGTTTGATTTCGGCGCTGGCCGGAGAGCGCTGGGGTCGCCAATCGCAGAACATCCAGTAAGCTAGCCCTTTGATCACTTGAAACAGTGTTAGCTGTAGAGCCAGTGCCCAGTAGCCAAAACCCCTCCAGGCCAGGGCGATCGCCACCCCAACGCTGACAACCATGGCGACGACTTCGATCGTCGTCAACAGCTCAAACCGCATCTGCCGCTTGAGTAACGACAGATGCTGAAACGACAGACAAAGGCTAGCAAAGCCAATGGCCACACAAGCCACCATCCCCACCAACTCGGCTTGTCCATAAAAACGCGCTAACAGGGGGCCAGATAGGAGCAGGCCACCAACGACAAGAGCATTAATTTTGAGAGACAGCCAAAAGATAGCACTGGCCTCCTCCCGATTCAGCTCCTGCCGCTGCACCGTGGCCGTTTCCAGCCCCAGATTGCTCAGACTATCGGCAATGCTAAGCCAAGGCTGCACCATCGCCAGCAACCCAAAATCGGCAGGGACGAGCAGCCTTGCCAGCACCATCGTCCCGCCAATGCCAATCGCCAACTTAATCGGCTGCGCCGCGATGGCAACCAATCCAGACTTAACAGAACGCTGCTTCAAATTGTTTTGCAGCGTCGACATTTCAAAGGATTGGTCAGATTTAGCCATAATAATGCGCTAGAAGGTCAGGAATGGGATTACACACAGAGGGAGCTGGTTGAAATAGAGGTCGAGTGCAGCAGATGTTCGCCAAGGCGGCGAGCCAACGCCAGGATGGTGAAGGTGGGGGAGTAGGACGGCCCCGTGGGAAAAACGGCTGAACTGGCGATATAGAGATTATCGGTGCCAAAGACGCGGCAGTTGGTATCCACAACCCCCCCTTCAGGGCGATCGGCCATGCGCGTCGTTCCCATCTGATGCGCTGCATCGGTCATGGTTTCTAAGGTGGGTGGGTCGTCGCCAAAGTCGAAGGTGCCCAGCCCCGATTCGGCAAAGCGCTGGGTCAAAAGTTCCAATGTCTTGGCCATGGAGCGGCGATCGCTCTCCGTGAAGCACCAATCCACCGCCAGCTTGCGTTGACCTAAGGGATCTAGCTCGTCCCCTAGTTTGACGCGGCTACCCGTATGGGGGGCCTGCTCCGTCACAAACTTGACCCGGTAATGCGACACGAGGCCATTGCTATCGCGGTAGGCCGATCGCCCTTGCAAGGTACGCCATGCCTGCTGCACCCGCGTTTCATAGATCGGCTGCACATACAGTACATGCTCCAATAACTGATGTTCTTCCTGGGTTGGATCATCCAGGGCAAAGCAAATGCAGAATCGTGGTTTGGGGCCATAGCGCAGCTCATCGGCAAACTGCTGCGCCAACGCCCCCGGACGCATACGCCCCGTATGGTGTTTGGGATGATCAGTATAGAAGCGCCCTACCATATCATGGGCATTGCCAATGCCCTTCGGTAGCTGGCGATCGGAGGCCAGGAGCAACCGAGCCGCCTCAAACGCTCCAGTCGCGAGAATGACGACATCCCCTTCCACCACCAGCTCTCGCCCTTCCAGCGAACGGCAGGTCACCGCGGTCACCCGCTGACAGGTGGGGTCGAGGTGTAATTCCGTGGCCGTTGCTCCCAAAACCACTTTCAGGTTGCGGGACTGCCGCATCTCATTGCCGAAACGAATCGCGGTGCGGGTGGGACTTTCCTCCCAGTAGAAGCTACTCATTTTGAGGCCATGTGTGGTCAGCTTAGAGCGCAGAGTGGTAATTTCAGACCGCACAGCTTCGGCTTCCAGGTCACCAAAGCCATAGTCTTTGGCGGCTGAGCGGT
This sequence comes from Cyanobacteria bacterium J06638_22, assembly GCA_039819145.1. Taxonomy (GTDB): domain Bacteria; phylum Cyanobacteriota; class Cyanobacteriia; order Elainellales; family Elainellaceae; genus Vacuolonema. The sequence goes on along the minus strand of JBCBSL010000021.1, from coordinate 23,041 downwards.
AGTACTCTAGCAGATCGGCAAAGTCAATCGGCCATCCACTGTTCGGAACCCAAGGGCGCGCCTCAAAGTCAGAAGGCTGGAGATATTTCCACTTACCCGTCCAGGCATTGCTCGTACCGCCAAACTGGCGGACGCGGCTAACGCCTCGCATCTCGGGCGGCAGGTAGCGATGGTAGTAGGTGTTTGGGTTGAGTTCGCGATGGCGCTTCGACAGAAATGTGACGTCGTTGAGTGCTTGAATCGCCAGATCGAACTTCTCGCGCCCACTTTCGAGTAGCACGACATCTCGACCGTGACGCGCCAAATGGGTGGCAACTTCAGCCCCAGCAATACCGGAGCCCAGTACGATGACCTGGCCCTTGAGCATCGTTTGCTCACCCATTTCAAGAATGTCGGTAATCATAAACCCTCCACTTGTCACAACATCTCGTCAAATCAACAAGCACCCCTCACTCCGCTGTATGACCTCTGTCGTGCTCCGAATCCCGGCTACATCAAATCTGACTTGGGTTGCATTTACCGACCTGTTTGCTCAACTTGCGGCTTCTAATTGAATGCCGCTACTCCCAGAGCTGGTTAGCATCGTCTGGAGCAGATGCTGCCCAAGGCGACGCGCCAGCGCCAAAATTGTGTAAGTGGGAGAATAGGTCGGCCCAACGGGAAACACTGCTGCACCGACGACGTAGAGGTTATCCGTTCCGAACACGCGACAATCCGTATCGACAACGCCCTCTTGAGGCTGACTCGCCATACGCGTGGTGCCCATTTGATGGGCCGCGTCGGTCATCGTTTCCACACTCGGTGGCTCTTCCCCAAAGTCGATGGTTCCGGGCCCAACCTTTTCAACGCGTTGCGTCAAGAGTTCCAAGGTTTTCGGCAGCGATCGCCGATCGTGGTCAGTGAAACACCAATGGACCTCTAGTTTCCGCATCCCCAGGGAGTCGCACTCTTGACCCAGGGTGACGCAGCTATCCTTATGGGGAAATTGCTCGGAGATAAACTTGACGCGATAGGACGCAATCGGGCCATTTCCATCGCGGTAGGGGCGATCGCCTTGCAGGGTTCGCCGGAGCCGACCCATAAGGCGTTCATAAACCGGCTGCAAGTATAGGGAATGCTCAAGGAGTTCGTGCGCTTGCTGGGTGGCATCATCTAGTACAAAGCTGACACAAAACCGTGGCTTTGGCCCATACTGCAACTCACAGGCGAATTTTTTCGCGAGAGATCCTGGCTTCAATCTGCCCTTGTAGTGCTTCAGGTGATCGGTATAAAAGCGCCCAACAAGGTCAGATCCATTGCCAATTCCAGTCGGGAGTTGACGGTCGGAGTTCAGCAAAATGCGCGCGGTTTCAAACGCCCCGATCGCCAAAATAACAGTTCCACCCTCCACAATGATTTCTCGCCCTTCGAGTGAGCGGCAAACGATCCCAGTCACCGTTTGGCAAGACGGATCGAGTTTGAGCTCCGTAACCGTTGCACCTAGCACAACCGTTAAGTTTTTGGACTGGCGCATCTCCTCTCCAAAGCGCACGGCTGTACGTGTGGGTGTTTTCTCCCAATAGGAGTTGCCCAGTTTCAACCCACCTGCAGCAACCTTAGAGCGAAAGGCCACAATCTCAGAGCGCATGGCTTCTGCCTCTAAATCACCGAAGCCATAGTCTTTTGCCACGGCTTGGTAATAGGGCAGCATATCGGCAAAGCCAATGGGCCAGCTACTATTGGCAATCCAAGATCGTCCTTCAAAATCCCAGGGTTGAAAGTATTTCCATTTGCCCGTCCATACGTTACTGGTGCCACCGAACTGACGCACACGGCTAACGCCGCGTAGCCCAGGGGGCAAATAGTCCTGATAGGTCGCCTTTGGATTTAACGCACGATGACGCTTGCCCAGAAAAACGACATCATTCAAGGCTTGAATGGAGGGATCAAATTGCTTGCGACCGCTTTCCAGAAGTATCACCTCCCGACCCTGACGCGTGAGGTGTGTGGCCAGCTCAGCCCCGGCAATTCCGGAACCAACAACAACGATCTGCCCTTGTAGGTTGGTGTGCTCATCGAAATCGAGAATATCGGTAATCATAAAACCTCTAAAGACATAAGAGAGTTAGAAAGAACGAGAGTTGGCCCGATCAACGGGCATCGGACATAGTCCACGGGAAGCGAATATTCGCGGCCAAAATCCGCTTCATCACTTGCTGTTTGTAGGGAGAAATCAAGCGGGCGATCGCATGGAGGGGATGCACCCTAAACGCATGGCCCCAGGCTTTGGCCGCAGCCCAACGCTGCCCACTGCGATACAGCATGTCAGCATGGTTGAACACAAAGTCAGCCACCGTACGGCGAGGATGACGAGTAAACAGCTCCCGGTGCTTGGTCAACAGCCGCTCAAAGTTCTGTTGGCGGCGTTGGGGATTGGACGACACCCGGTTCCCCCCATGGGCTGACAAGCGATAGGTGGTCTCCGGATGCCCCCAGAGCGAACACACCGGGTTGAGCCGCAGAAACAGCTCAGTATGAATGCGCGACGTAAAGGCCGGATCGAAACCACCCATACCCAAAAACACATCCCGTTCAACGACCAAGGTTTGCTTGGTAATGAAGGACGTGCCAGGGGGAATGGGTTCTAGACAGAAATGAGAGCCCAAGGGCAGCGTCGGCGGACGATGGGTGACCACCACATTCCCCTGCGGATCCACAACCTCAAGGCCAAACAGCAAGCCGACGGGGCGCGGCAAGGTAGATGGGATCTGCTGGATAGCTTTCATAGCCCGTTCTGCCATATCCGGCAGTAGGACATCATCGTCGTCCAGGTAGGTAATCCACGGGGCTTGGGCGATCGCCGCACCGCGATTACGCGCCATGGGGCCGCCCTCATTGGGGTCGAGACGCAGCACCCTCAGCTTTTCGTGGTCGGCTAGACTGACCGCCGGGGTTGAGCCATCGTCAACAACGATCACTTCAATATCTGCAAACGTCTGGTCAAGGGCGCTGTGCACTGCCCGTTGCAACAGCTCAGGACGGTTAAAGGTGGGAATGATGATACTTAGCTGAGGGTGACCCATCGTTAACATTCCTCTGGCTGTGCAGTCTCGGGCTGTGCGATATCAGGCTGCGCGACAAATGTTAGTGGTTTGGCATAGTGCGCGTGCAGCCGTCGGTAGAGCGCCAAAAATTGTTCCGTGCGGCGAGCTTCACTGAAGTGGGTAAGGGCGCGATCGCGTCCTGCTTGCCCCATTGCTTCAGCCAAGTCTCGATTCTGCAACAGCTTGACCAGCCCAGTACCCAAGCTATCCACATCCCCAGGGGGTACCAAAAAGCCCGTCTGGTCTGCCTTTACAATTTCGGGTTGCGCCCCCATCGCACTAGCAATGACCGCTGTGCCGCGCATCATGGCTTCGGTCGTGACATTGCCAAACGGCTCCGCCCATAACGACGGCACCACCTGCACCCAGGCTTGGTCAAACAACGCTTCGAGATCCGATCGCGAGCGATGCCCCAGCCAGGTTACCTGCTCGCTAATGGATAAATCCTGAGCTAACTGTCGCAGCTCGCCCTCGGCACCGCCCTGCCCGGCCAGCAATAGCCGCGCGTGGGGTACCTGGGCTTGGGCGATCGCAAATGCCCGCAGTAACACGTCGATTCCCTTTTCAGGCACCAGTCGTCCCGCATAGACCACCGTTGGCGGGTCGCTCAGGGGCGGACGGGGCGATCGCTCGGGTACGCCGTTGTGAATCACCTCCACCGGGTAGAGTCCACCCGCCTCCAGTTCCGCTTTCATCGCATGGCTCAGGGCAACCACCTGGTCAACGGCAGGTCGCCACCGCTGCCAGAGCTTTTGCTGCACCATCAACGCCATCCAGGTTTTGATCGGTAAACAGCCCGAGGTCAAACAAACGCGTCCGGGTGCCGACTGGCATGGTTGCCCATCCGGTAAGACGTTCGTACCCACCGGGCAGATCGCGTTGTATACCGATGTCTGATACACACAGGGGATGTCTCGCAGCAATGGCAGAATCAACGGCGATAGCTGAGTGAGGAACATCCGTATATGGGCAACATCGGGCTGAAATTCCGCTAGAACCTGCCGCAAGGCATAGTAGGCTGAGACATTTGCCGTTTGTGCCAGCACCCGAATCTTTGACGTAGCGCCAAAGCAGGTGTGGTCGGCCAGTTGCGGATAGTCCTCCACCTGTATTGCACGACTGGAAAACAAGCGCACCTCATGACCACGCTCTAGTAAATTTTGGCGCAGCGAAAGGACTTGTAATTCAGCGCCTCCTGTCGCAGTGCCATAGTCATGCAGCAGAAGAATTTTCATCAACTTTACCTGTAAGCGTCTTGGAAGCCGCCTCGGGGGCGCTCAAATAGAGCCGATCGGATCTGGGTAAGTCTTGCTGGAGCCAGTTATGGGCATGGCGGCGGGTCAGAAACCCATTCAGCAATCGCTCTGCTGGAGCCAGCAGACCATACATCAAGACCTTTTCCACCAACCGCGTTTTCAGTAGCCCAAAGGTTAGTTTTTCGAAAACACGACGCTGCAATAGGCCGAAGGTCAACCGATCCAAGATCGGCGACAGGATCATCTTGCGGCGACGCCAACCCATGGCCTTGTACTTATGGGTGAAGTAAATGTCTTCAGACAGATTCCACTTCTGCTGCAGGTGCGCTAGGCTCGATCGCTCCCACGCATCGCTCCAGCGCAGCATGTAGTAGTGCAAATCAGGCCAAGTCCAGGCGATTCCAGGGACATAGGTGACAAGGGAATCTGGCTCAAAATAGACGGATCCTCCGGATTCAGCCACGCTCATGCACAGATCGACATGCTCTTTCGTGTTCATGAAGCGTTCGTCCAATGGCCCTAGCTTTTGAAACACTTGCATGTTGACCAACATGCAGTGGAACTCCACTAGTTCGGCCTGTACCCGCTCGAGCTTGGCTCGGTTTTCAGTAACCCGCTGTCCTTGGCGGGTCATTTTCTCCCGCATGCGCCGCCGTCCCTTCACATCGACGATGACACGGGCTACCCCATTGGCAAAGTGGATAGTCTCATGCACGGGTTCGTCCTGGCAGGTGAGGGGGCCTACGATATCCGCATTGGCCTCTTCAGCGCATTGCACCAATGCCTCTAGCCATCCCGGCGAGACAATCACATCGTTATCGACAAAGGCGACATACTTGGTCTTGACCTTAGAGATACCGATATTTCGAGCCTGATTTGGGGTCAAAAAGTGGTCGACACGAACTAACTCAAACCCCTTCTCTGTAGCCTGCGTCGCTAGATAATCGCGAACTAATGGCGGCGAATTGCCATCGACATACACGAGATTGAACGGTATCTGCGTATGCTCATACAGGCTATCGAGAGATTTTTGGGTAAAACTAAAGCGTTCTCGGGGCGAGACAACGATGGTAACGTTCGGGGATTCCATCAACTTCAGTCCTCTTAAAATGCAATAGTTTGGGCTGTTATGACTAGGGCAGGTTAGGGTCAGAGCGCGATCGCTCCGATCAATCCACAGATTCGTCGAACTCCTATGCCGCCCGAGAGAGCGAGACAGCGTCGTCCTTGGTGCTCTGGGCATCCTGCTTCACCTTCGACCATTCCTCGTTGGTGAAGTTCTCGTGGTAAGACCGTTCCACATTCACATTCCAGATGTCATGCTGCTCGCCCACAATGTTCTTCGCTGCCAATAGCGCCGTCAACATGGAATGATCCTGGTTGTTATACCGATGCATCCCGTTGCGACCGACCGTCTGCAAGTTTTCAAAGGTTTTAATGTAGTCTTCCAATACCTTCAGATGCTGACGATATTCGCCGTCATACACGGGATAGGCTTTGTACTGGCGAATGATACAGCCATCCTCAACATCACCCGACTGCACCCCAAGATCCAAACGCGCAATTTCCTCAGAGGCCAGCTCAATCAGCTTGTCATCAGACATCTCCCACAGATTATCCCCTTCACTGCAGAAGTACTCCATCCCCAAGCAGGTTTTGCTGGGGTCGGGCACCATTTCGGCGCTCCAGTTCTTGAAGTTTTGGATGCGACCCACCCGAAATTCGGGGCTGTGGATGTAGAGCCAGTTGTCAGGAAAAAGCTTCGGACGGTCAATAATCAACGACACAATCAAAAAGTCACGGTATTTGAGCCCACGGGCAGCCGCCAACACCTCGTCAGGCGGGAGCGGGTCGAGGCGATGCACCAAAGCAGCGATCGGCATGGAATTGATGAAGTGTTCTCCCGTCAATTCAGACAGTTCATCTCCCTGCTTGAGAATCACCTTCGTGATGCGTTGGCCTTCGCGCTCCACACGCACCACTTCGGTGTTGAGATGCACCGGCGAACCATGCTGATCTAGCAATTCCTGACAGCGTTCCCACATCATGCCAGGGCCAAGGCGAGGATAGTCAAACGTCTTGATCAGGCTCTTTGCATTTTGACTGCCAAAGAGGGCATTGAGCACCGCTTGCTTCAGGGACAAGTTCTTAATGCGCTGCGCGGCCCAGTCGGCGCGAATTTGGCTACAGGGAATGCCCCAAACCTTCTCCGTATAGGTTTTAAAGAAGATGCGGTACAAGCGCTCTCCGAAGCAATCAATCACCCATTCTTCGAAAGTTTCCGCTTCAACATCTTCAGCCAAATACTTCTTTGCTTTGGCTTTGAGATAGCTGGCCACGATATGCGTGCTGGTCACGGGGCCAAGATTTTTCAGCGTCTTCACCAACGACAGCGGATAGTCGTAGAACTTGCCGTTGTAGTAGATTCGAGACATGCGTGGCGTTTGGATAAAGTCATCCGCCAGAATCTCTTTCCAGACCTCTTGGACTTCGCTCACCTTCGTAAAAAAGCGATGACCACCAATATCAAAACGGTATCCCTTATACGTTTCGGTACGGGAGATGCCACCCACCTTGTCGCCTTTTTCTAAGACGATGGACTGCTTGCCATGCTTCATGAGCTCATAGCCTGCGGTAAGTCCAGCGGGACCACCACCGATGATAACGACTGGAAAAGACTGCATATCGATAATTCCTTAAACTGCTTGGTGCGCGCATGAGACTGTAACGACACAGAACATCGATGGATGTTGTATCTGGATGTTGTATCTAGAGATGTGCTGTCTCGATCAAATGAGTTAGAAAAGAGGACGTTAGAAAAGAAGAGGCGATCGCATTACCTGGATCGGAGGACCCCATATGGCATCGGAGGATTCGGCAACCGAAAACGGCGCATGAAATGGCACAGCATGCCGTAGGCAAAGGCGGCTCCTCCATAGAGGAAGTAAAACCAGTGCCAGGGAACAACGTTGAGGGCAAAAAGCAAGCCCCGTTTGTGATAGAAGAAGAGATAAACGTCTTTGTTGATGAGCAACAGGGTGACAGCCAGTAAGAGGGCGATCGCCAAGGCCATGAGGGCAAATGGGGCAGCGATGAGACACCCAACCAAGACAAACACCATCAAGACGCTCAAGCGATTGGCATGGCTGAGGTTCAAATCCGCATCAAATCGGCGATCGCTCAGAATTAAGTCTGCCCACGGCAACGCTCGGTAGAACACTTCCGCCCGTAGCAAGGACATGGGCGTCCAACGCTTCAGGTGCTTCACCTGAATGTCTTTGCATAATCGGATAGCATAATCGGTCTGCTTGAGCCGATACCCCAGTTCGATATCCTCTACGCAAGGCTTGCGATAACTTTCATCGAAACCGCCAACGGCCTGAAACACCGACCGCCGAATGGCACCACAAGCGCCCCAGAACGTAAAAGCAACCTCCGAAGACACTTGATGAGTGTAGTGATGAAACAGATTCTTGTACTGCGAGAGGAAGCCCTCATCCCCCGGCGCATCATCATAGGAACCGATTAAAGCCGCAAGCTCAGACGATTGCTGAAACGCTGCTTCAACGCGTGCCAACGTATCAGTATGAACCGTTACGTCAGCATCAATGAAGAGCAAAATATCCCCTTGTGCTGCATTCGCACCTCGATTGCGTGCGCGAGCTGGCCCCCCTGGGGATGGATAGCAAAAAACCTTCGCCCCAAAGGATTCTGCCACGTCCCGGGAGCCGTCCGTATCCCCATCGGCAATCACAATAATCTCGTCCGGTTGCCGAGTAGAATCCCTAAAGCTTTCGAGGCAGCGAACAAAGCTGTCCCCTCCGTTATAAACCGGGATAATAACCGAAATCTTGAGTTCCATTGAAATCTAAATCGATAAGACGTTGCATTCTGGAGTGCCTGTAAATGCTCACGCACTCGAATCAATCAATCGCAGGGAACTAAATCAAATCTTCGACAGAAATATTATTTATGTGTATATTCCTGTATCTGAAGCCCTAGGGATGAGCAAGGCAAAATTGACATCCGGCAAAAGCAAGTGACTCAAAAATTATTTTTCAAACCCCTTTAAGAAATACAATACGAGCCAGGAAAAGTTCTTTGGGAACAGTTTTATCAGCAACTCAGCCTCTTGTCATCCGGGCATTCTCATACGTTTTTATAGTTGAAAATTAACATGCCCATTTTCAAAGATCATGAGAATTCTCCCTAAAGATCGTGAGAATATTCTCACATTTATAAAATCTTTAAATTTCTATTAGGTATTGATTACTAGATTGACCCTGAATCTTCAGAAATAGGCAAACTAGCGCCTTACCCATAGAAAGCAAAGAGCCGTTTAGGTCAAAAAAGAGTGGTTTGGGTTAAAACCTGCTGAGCGTTTGTTTCTACCTGTAGAGGACAACCATTGAGCCGTTTAGTTCCCCAAAAATCGAAAAATCAGTAAGGCCACATTCCGGCTGGCACATTTAGAACATCTATCTGACGACGCCCTCCATCCTATGAGTTCCTCTTGAGTCCTCTACTGGTATGGTTTATGGATTCTTCACAGTACCTACAGAATGGTTTCCGTGGGTTAAAAAGTTGACCTCTCATAAACAATAGAATCAACATGCCAAATCAATTTCCATAAACAGAACCATAAGAGCCGTCAACGTGGAATGATAGACCATTGAGTCGCTGTTTCTAGCCTTACACATTCAGATTAGCGCCTTTCAATGACTCTCTGTAGATAGAAATATACAGAATCTGAGCCAACGCTCTCCTATAGAAAACCGCTCTCATACATCATTAGTTGTCGAAGCCAGGAAAATGGTCGTTTTTACGCAAACTCATAGCAACCTGGCGCAAGCAATTCGCCCAGAGAGCATTGATCACTGTGTATTTGCTTGAGCTAAGTACAAATAGAAAGTTTCACTAGAAACAATTGATGGTTCAAACTGGATTAGCGGATCAATCGTCATATCCATCGCGTTGAGCGATGAAAGGGGATTGGTCAATGCCAAGACAAGTTTTTGCTCTTCTGCCGTATCAAGCTTGGCTCGAACGGCCTCTAAAAGCTCGCCTTCATCTTGAATTTCTGGAACTCTATCCATCCAAAACGACCCATACGCTTCGTACTCTGGATAATAAATAAGTTTATTTAGGTAGCCAGAAAGAAGGCTAGCTTGACGATACCGAGAACCAAAAATTTCCACCTCGGCCAGATTCTGCTCACGCAGATAGGCTGCTGCCAATTTACCAGTAGAAAATGGATAGAGATAGTCCATTCCGGCTGCATAGATTCCAGCTAAAAACTGAACCACTAGAACTAATGTGAGAAAATGACGCTGAAGTAATGTTCGATAGCGCTGGGCTTTGATTTTAGAAAATATCCTCGATGGAGGTTTAGAGACGTTTGATGACTTCAGCAGATGTGCATTTAGCAACCATACGCTAATGATAAAGAGGATGAAAAAATGACCGATATGCCGATTAAAGGCATCCTCGTGGATGCATACTCGAAATATGAGTAGCATGGCATTCCCTACGACATACATGCAGAGAATGGGGAAATTGCGCGAAAGCATGTAGAGGGTAATGCCTAGTATGGCGATCGCCAAACCCAGCGCCAGATAATCCTCTATCGCAATCCCGAGCAAAGGCAACGTTATACGATTCGATGTCAGAAGATTTGTATTCCAAAATTGAATCTCAGAGAGCGTTGGAATTGGTACATAACTCTCCCATATATCGACCAACGTACGGCCTGCACGAACCACTAAATCCGAGAAATTAACATCACTTATATTTGGTATTGCTCGCAAGGTAGAGGATGCTACGAGAATGTCAGGTTTCATCTCTACGGCTAAGAAGTCATCCATAACTTGAGGCAACATTACCCGAATAAGTTTGAGCCCTGACAGGCCCCAGCCTACTCCTAGGACTATCCCAGAAACAACAATTTGTTTATGTGGAATTCGCCTAAAGTTGACTTGTCGCAGTACATCTAACAACCAAAACAAAGCCAGGGAAATACTAAGGATAAAAGCGTACACATTCGTGTTTGCCGCTAATGCTAGCAACGTTGCCAGGAGTATATATCTTGGCCTCGGACGATAGTAAACAACACAGAACAGGAATAGGAATAGAACCCCCAGGTTATAGTTACGACTAATGAACGTATATTCAAAAAAGATAAAGTAGCTAAAGGACAAGAAAAATTTCTGGAGTGGCAGAAACGGAGAGTGCCGAACAATAAGATAAACAATTCCAAGGGAAATTAGGAAATGAAAACCCTGAACAAAAAAGACTTGCTGGGTAATTTGGCTAATGCCATGTAGGCATAGATGCCAGAGGGCCGGATGCCCCTCGTACTTCATAACACGCAACAAGTCGAGAACCGATGCGCTGTCCCTTGCCAACAGCCAGGCTTGCATTTCGTCACGCCACATTTCGTGCTGAAGAATGCCTAAAAAGCCAAATATCAGGAAACCAACGATGATCCAGTTCTCACTAAACGGAGTTCGTTTCAGCATCATTACTATTAAGTCGAAAAATAAAAAACTTATGCCCCCAAGGCTTAGAAAAGGTTGTTGAGATCTCTAAGCAGGGTGCAAGTGATCAGTCAGATCACTACGCTGATAGCTATAGCTGCATTGATGCCATAGCGATAAGAGCGCAATTAACGGCATGGCGCTCCCAAAACCTTCTTAAAAGGGATAAGAATTGGGCAGGACTGAATAGAAGTCTAAACTCATCCTAAAACAGGACGATCCCAAACGCGATAGCAATATCGGAATCATCTATCTATGCATTGGAAGCATCACTGCGTCTTACAGTGTCACTGGGTTCTGCTATAGGTTCAATCAGATCTTGACGCATCGGTTGGTCTTGTGGGTGCGTCGCAACCATAATCGACATCATGTAGGACGATACAGACTTTACGTAAGGCTCCATACGCCCTATGCCCCTCATGCCTAAACACTGAAGTTCCTGCATTCGGCGCAGTCGGTTCAAATTGGTCGGCGATCGCCATCGAAATCAACTCTCGGAGCCTTCGACTCAGCAACTAGTCCCCGCCTGTAGGATTGTTGACTCCCCATTTATGAAGGCTCGCCCAACCCGACGCGACTCCTGACGCTCATCAAAGATGTGGCACCGACTGTCTATCATTCATCATCAACGGAAGAACAACCGCCCAGATCATCCTCGGCCTCGCGTTTCCTACATCTCAGTGGAACCACGCACGATTCAAACAAACGTCACCTGGGGTGATCTAGCGACTTTACGTCTCGCCATAGCAAATCGTTTAAGCTTTTAGGGAACGATACGGATGGTCGGTCTGACTTGATGCGGCACTCTGGTAATGCCATAACAATCTCCATTTATCTTTCTTCTTAGCGATCGCCCAAAATAATATTTACTATGTTGAATAGCAAACCGCCATCCCATGTGGCCGCTATAGAACAAGCACACCATTTACAACAGAAACTCACACAAATAGAGGCCACTTGCTCAGCCCTTGACGTAACCGACGACACCAAAAAAGCTCAGTTACGTCAGGCGCTCCAAGACGCTCAAACCATCCTTCAACAGCACCTCAATACCCTGGAGCCATCAGTGGCTGCTCGGGTAACAGCGATCGCTGCCCCTAAGCTAGATGCACTGGTATCAGCCGCACCTAAATCACCTGACACTAATGGATCAACTGACAAATCATCGGTTGACAGTGCCATCAACCCCATCGCAATTAAGGCGTCTGAAACCCCATTTCAGCAACTCTTTGAGACATCCCAAGATGCCATCTTATTGCTAGAAGATGGGGTGTTTGTTGACTGCAACCAAGCCGCCGTAACCATGATGCGATGCGGCGATAAAGCGGTATTTCTCGCTTTACATCCGGGGCAGATATCGCCCGACATGCAACCGGATGGACAGCCCTCCCTCGAAAAAGCCAATGCCATGATGGCAACGGCACTCAGGCAAGGAGGTCACCGATTTGAGTGGGTGCATCGGCGGATGGATGGAGAGGACTTTTGGGTGGAAGTCCAACTCACTCCCATTGAAATAAATGGGCGGCAAATTCTATATACCAGTTGGCGAGATATTGGCGATCGCAAAGCGGCCGAAAATGCCCTACAAGAAACCAATACGCTACTGAATTCTGTATTAGAAACGATCCCCGGTTTCTTCTTCGTCAAAGACCGCGAAGGGCGACATGTGGTCATCAACTCCAACCTGGCCGACTTCTTCGGCAAACCCATCCACGATGTCATCGGTAAAACGGATGCCGAACTGATGCCAGCGGATGTGGCTGCAGCCATCATGCTCAAAGACCAGGAAATTATGATGCAGGGTATCACCCAACGCTTTGAAGAAATTGTTCCCAAGAAAGGCGTTGACCATACCTACCTAACCATTAAGGTTCCCTTTCGTGATGCTCAGGGTAGGATCGTCGGCATGCTTGGATTAGCGCAGGATATCAGCGATCGCAAAGCGGCAGAAGCAGAGCTATACCAGCACCAACAGCTCCTTCGCAGTACTTATGAAGGCGTAGAAAACAGCATTGTCATCATTGATGTGTCTCCTGATGGCGAATTCCTCTTCAGCGGCTGGAATCCAGCCGCTGAGAAGCACACAGGGGTAGCTAGTGACCATGTCTTTGGCAAAACGCCTGAAGACGCATTGGGCTTAGAGAAGGGGGCTGCTGTTCGGCAAAACTATCAGCGTTGCCTCAACTTGGGGATATCTATCACCTATGAAGAGTGCTTAGCCTTCCAAGGCCGTGAAAAGTGGTGGTTTACGACGCTCACTCCCTTGCGAGATGCACAGGGAAGGATTTACCGAATTGTCTTGACAACCTTTGAAATTACCGAGCGTAAAGCGGCTGAAAATGCTCTCCAGGAAACCAATACGCTACTGAATTCTGTCTTAGAAACGATTCCTGGGTTCTTCTGCGCAAAAGACCGGGAAGGGCGACACGTGGTTGTCAACTCCAATCTGGCAAACTTCTTCAATAAACCAATTCACGAGATTATCGGCAAAACCGATGCAGATTTGTTTGCCGAAGACAAAGCCGTAACCATCATGCTGGAAGACCAGGAGGTTATGACCCAAGGAACGTCCCAGCACTTTGAGGCCCTTGTTCCAATGGAAGGGGTTGACCACACCTATCTGATCGCCAAAACTCCCCTTTACAATACGGACGATAAGGTTGTGGGTGTTATTGGGCTAGCGCAGGATATCAGCGATCGCAAGGAAATGGAGGTCTCCCTACGTTACAGCGAACAACGCTTTCGGGATGTGACCGAGGCAGCCGGCGAATACATTTGGGAGATGACGCCCGACGGCATATACACTTTCATCACCGAGCGCGCCAAAGCAGTGAAAGGTTACAGCCCCTCCGAATTATTGGGGCGCACCCCATTTGAGTTTATGCCAGAAGCCGACATCGCCCGTGTCGAGTCGATTGTCCAGGCTGCCGCCGCTAAAAAGTCTGCGTTTTCGTTGGAGCATCGTGATGTCTTGCCATCCGGTAAAAACGTTTGGGAGGCAGTCAGTGGGGTGCCAATATTTGATAATCAGGGCGAGCTCATTGGATTTCGTGGGACTGGCTTAAGCATTACGGAGCGCAAAGCGGCTGAAACCGCCCTCGCCGAGAGCGAAGCAAAGTTTCGGCGATTGGTCGAGGATGCGGCTGATCTGATCTACACCATTGCGGCTGATGGAACATTTATGTATCTGTCGCCCCAATTCACTCAAATGAGTGGCTATGAGGTGGATGAATTTTTGCATGAACCGTTTGCACTATTGGTACACCCCGATGACTTGGCGGAAGTCATGGCATCCAACCAGCGGTTGTTGACCACGGGCAAAAAGCAGGCTGGGCTAGAGCTGCGGCTCAAGCATCGGAATGGCACATGGGTTTGGGTTACCTGCAACAATTCACCCATCAAGGACGCAACAGGCCAGGTTGTTGGGTTGCAAGGAATTGCCCGTGATGTGAGCGATCGCAAAGCCACCGAAGCTGCGCTCAAACAAAAAGCCCAAGAACTAGAGCAGACATTAGACGAACTCCAGCGGGCGCACCTGCAAATGATTCAAAGTGAGAAGCTGTCTTCTCTGGGACAGTTGGTTGCTGGGGTTGCCCATGAAATCAATAACCCCGTCAGTTTTATTTACAGCAACATCCCACCCGCCAATCGGTACACCGAAGATTTGCTCAACCTGATTCATCTCTACCAGACCCATTACCCCAAACCGCCAGAGGATATCCGAGCTGAAATTGAGGCGATCGACCTAGAGTTTCTTACCCATGATCTTCCCAAAATCCTGGCATCCATGAAGATCGGGGCTGAGCGCATTCGCGAGATTATTGGTTCCCTACGCACCTTTTCTCGATTGAATGAGGCAGATTACAAAGCCGTCGATATCCATGCTGGCCTTGATAGCACCTTGGTTATCCTCAAGCATCGATTAAAAGCCACATCCGGTCGCCCTGCGATTCAGATCATCAAAGACTATGGCGACCTGGGGTTAGTCGAATGCTACGCCGGGCAGCTCAACCAGGTGTTTATGAACATTTTGGCCAATGCTGTGGATGCCCTTGAAGACCGCGATCGCCAGCGCCCCTATCAGGAAATTGAGCGATCGCCCAGCCAAATCACAATTCGCACTAAGCCTATCGGCGCAGACCGAGTCTCCATTCATATCCTCGATAATGGCCCCGGCATCCCAGATACGGTGCGACAAAATATCTTTGACCCATTCTTTACAACCAAACCTGTAGGCAAGGGCACGGGGATGGGGATGTCGATCAGCCACCAAATCATTACTGAAAACCACGGTGGCACACTCCAGTGCTTCTCCGTGCCTGGGCAAGAAACCGAGTTTGTGATTGAAATCCCCCGTCATCAACGCCTGGATCAAATCAATTAGCCCGTTTACCCTAATAGGACTTACGCAGTGTGATGATTTTTGGGGTGCAGAGCACCCCAAAAATCATCACACTGCGTAAGTCCTGCCTAACAGGAATGCGCCATTTCCCTACCCGAGGGAATCCATAGAAGCTTGTCGGCGATGAGTAGGGAATCTTAACTTTCCGTAGGATGGGTTAGCGAAGCATAACCCATGCAGGTGTTGGGTTCCGTTCCTCAACCACAATCTACTTGAAGCATGTTTGATTATGGCTACCGACCTAGTACTTAGCCTGTCTGGATTCTCGCTTTCGCGAGAACGCACAGGATGTCGGCAGCTACGAGTGTGACAGTGATCACGGTTTTGTGTGACAAGGTTCAATGGGGGCGATGTACCAGGGCACAAAGGAGAATGGGTAAACCTGGGACGATACAAGTACTCAAAGAAAAACGCCCCGCCAGAGCTTTGCCTCTGGCTTTTTTTTGCTAATCCCTCAACATACGTCCCGGATGACACCCGGGTGGCGAGCGTTGTGGCTAGCCGAATCACCGCCACCGTCACACCCTTCGACAATTTATGACTTCAGACTGGCGAGGGCAGGTTTCGGTCGACAGGTTGCAGGTTTTATCGCCCGATTTGGCGTTTAACTCCGCTACCCAATGGAGATGTCTGCTGTACGATACGTTCGTAAGCGTATTTATAGCGGTCTGCAACCGCATCAAGTACAAAAAAGGGTTGTGTGTGGCGCGCCGCGCCACACACAACCGTACTTAACCAACGCGCATAGCGCTATAGGTCAATTGATCGGGTTAATTGAGAGGTCGTTCTATGTCTCCCGCCTTGAAGATTGCCATCATTGCCGCCCACTTTTTTACTTATCTGGCGATCGCCATCAATATCTGGATCTTTTCGCGCCGGAGTGAATTTTTTCGAACCGTCAACAAGGTGCGATCGCTACCGCTGATCTACTGCGGCTTTGCCTGCTTTGCGATCGCTACCTCCTACGAAATTGCCGAACACATTGGTGATGACTGGTTCTACGAAAGCCGCATCTCGCCCCTCAATCATCTGTTCTACTTGTTTATCATTGCCGGAATTTGCTTGATTGGCCTGGGCTTACGAAAGTCCAAAGTGACGGATTTTCTGTTCACTGCCAGCCTCATCGCTGTGCCATTGACCTATGGATTCAATGACAGCAAGAACCTCATGCAAATGATTCTGCTCATCCCAGCGTTTCTGTTTGTCTACAACTGGTATGTCGTCATGCGCGATTGGCGCGTGTTTCTCTACCTGCTGTTCTCGAATGTATTGACTGTGGCCATCGGCATCGCCCTCATCGTGACCGACCAACAGATTTTCCATGTCTTTATCGGCCCGCTTGCATCAACCGCACTCCTCATTCTGGGCTATGTTGCCTGGGTCAACCCAAACCGCAGGGATCTGAACCCAGGTTAGACATGGCCATGCTGCGTCTAAAGGAAATGCTCCAAGCATGAATTCACGCACCTACACTCATGTACGTTGCCTACGCAGAAAAACATGACATCAAGTCGTGATTCCGATCACGCCATTGCGTGACAAGATTCACCTGTACTCATGCAGCAGAACACAAAGGGTTTTGGAGAAACCTGGGACGATACAAGTACTCAAAGAAAAACGCCCCGCCAGAGGTTCGCCTCTGGCTTTTTGTTTGTATTGATATAGCGCTACGCGCTCAGGTAGAACCAAATATTATTTTGAAAGCCACGCGGCTTTCAAAAAATGACTTTTCCTAATCTCAAAGTGCAAGGCTATATTCCAAAATCCATGCGCTTTGTCTAGGGGCTGTCATCAATTAGGTGTCAAAATCCTTCCACAGAAGCGTTTATAGCCCCTAGCTCATGTTGTTGGGGCAGGCGCGTAAACACTTGTTCTGCAAGACTTCTGCAATCAATTGATGACCCGCCCTAGGCCGAGAGACATCGAGTCGTGATTCTGATCACGCCGTTGCGTGACGAGATTCACCTGTCCTCACGCAACAGAACACAAAGGGTTCTGAAGAAACCTGGGACGATACAAGTACTCAAAGAAAAACGCCCCGCCAGAGGTTCGCCTCTGGCTTTTTGTTTATAGATCGTCTCATCTCATATTGCCAACTGGGCCGACAAAAACGAAGGCTGGAAAACCGTCCAATCCAGCTGAAGGTGGTTGATGAAGCGCCTACTCACCATCACTTGGGAAGATGATGAAATCGCTGCGAATCCAGCCGATCGCCCCCGATTCAAAAAACTGCACGCGGCACCAGTTGAGATCGCTGCCAGGCGTATCGCCATCTAGCTCGCATTGCAAAATATCGATGCGATCGCCCGGTAGCCCATAGGCGATCGCCCGGGAATAAATCGTGGCACTTTGGCGGACGTTAATTTGTGCCCCCGGATCATTGGCAGTCAGTGTACCTAAACGGCGATCGGAAGTCGCATAAGGCGTGGAATGGCTCCCCGAGAAGGGAGCAGTATCCCAATAGACAAAGATGCGCTCTTCTCCCAGGTCAAAGATTTGGCCATCATTCCCCAGCCCGGCCTGACGATACACGGGACCACCCCCCGCATCCACAAAGTTACCTGGTGCGTCGCCAACGGGGCTAAATTCGTAAACAGCCCCAGTTTGGGTTTGAATCGTGATGAAACCCTGGCGCTGGGAAAACGTACAACTCGTAGACATCGAGAGGGTATCTGACCCCGCCGGGTAAAAATCACAGTGAGCATTGACCGTATCGGCCTTCCCTGGGCTAGCCAGGGTGACCGTGGCTAGAGATACCAAAGCTGTCATCAAAAGAGTCTGAGATTTCATTGTTACTCCGCTACAACTACGTACTTCTTCGCATTAACTTTTTACACACTAAATAAGCATCTTTGGTTTGACGATAGTTAGACAAACAACGCTCAAGGCCATCTATGGTCTAAAACGTTGAACTATGGCCAAGCATTTTGAAGATCGCCCTATTCCGCAAGAAGAAGCGCATGCCCAAGACCACCCATGTCGAATCGGGAATATCATACAAACTAGAAAACCGCCGTATTTTACATACAAAAAATATGACGACCGATCCTTTTGATGTTCGGGTGAGCCCACATTTATGAGCTTCTACGCTATTGGAAACAGCCAGATCATCATGTAATGGAGTTCTATTAGGATGGAAACAGCAGTGAGCATGCTTGAGAACGAATGGAATAAACCTAACAACCCATCCATTTCCAAGTTACAGCTTATTGCTGTATCCAGTCTCATGACTCCACGTTAGTGCGATCTCAACTTTTCCTGTAAAAAATAACGTATTTCCCTATAGCCAATACTGGCCAAATCATAAAGTTTATCTGTAAATTAATGGGCGGTTCTTCAAACCCGCGTATGTTACTTTCCGTACGTTACGCATTAACCAGAAGGGATTGCGCATTGTCATGAAAAATACGCTCATTCGCCTACTGCCCGCTGGGGCTCTTATCACCACGCTCGCTTCTGTTGCTATCGCTCCTGCCCATGGATTCGATCGTGCAACGACTCAGGCATTGCAAGCCTGCCATGATTATTTGTGGTACGAGGTGCCTGCATTTGAGTCCTTGCCTGAAGCGGCTATTAGTGTTTTTCCTGCGTCCATTGAAGGAAATACAATTTTGGTGAATTGGATTGTGAATTGGGATGACATCCGTCAAGCTGGAACTTGCACAGTGATTCGGGGTTCTGTTGAGGGATACGACGAATTTTGATGTCAGGCCTTACGCAAAAATTACTGAATCCTGAGTAATTTTGTTGATTTTGTAGCTGCATCGTGGCTACAAAATCAACAAAATGCGTAAGTCACGGATATGTATTTCAGTTAGGAATATTGAGTTGCTGATTAGCAGGAACTAGCTGCCCTAGACGGGCGATCGCCTATAGCTGTATAGAGCGATCGATCGCCCTTGTCTGAAAACAGTTCGACATCTTTTTCGCATCTTGAACTACCACGAATTTACTAACTTATGGCGTTTTCGTTTCTCACGGTCGCTTCATCGCTGCTCCTCTCCACCCCCTTCATCGCTCAGATAGAGCCCCCGTCTTACCCAGTCACGCCTCGCACTTGCCCAATTGCTTTACCGCTTGGCGAGGTCGATGGCGAAACTATCAGCTGTGGGATCCTTACCGTTCCAGAGAGCTATGATGACCCCGATGGTCGGCAGATCGATATTGCCTATGCTGTGCTTCATAGCCGTAGTCTCTCTCCTGCACCAGATCCGGTGGTTGATCTGCGGGGTGGACCGGGTGGCAGTGTGATTGATACTAACCCGCTGATGCTGCGAAGCAGCATTTATGAGCCACTGCGTCAAACCCGAGATATTGTCTTGTTTGACCAGCGTGGGGCAAAGTTTTCGTCACGTTTGGCCTGTGCGCCCTTCTTCTTTGGTGCCACAGTTCTTAGGGAGCAAGATACTGAGTTTGCAGAATTATTTGAGCAGCTCGAAGAAAATCTAGAAGATGCCCCTTTGACGGACGAAGAAACAACCCTTTTGCATGCTATTTGCAGCCAAGGGCTCCAGGAACACGGGTTTGACCTTAACCAATACAACACTCCCAACAGTGCTCAGGATGTGGTCCATCTTGTGGAAGCGTTGGGCTATGAGGCATTCAATCTCTATGGCATTTCCTACGGTACCTATCTAGCGATGCAAGTTATGCGCGATCATCCAGAGCGCCTTCGCAGTGTCGTGCTGGATTCGACACTCCCCCCACAAGTTAACAAGTATGAGGTCGTCCCTCGCTTTTATGAGGCATCGATATTGCACTTATTTGAAGACTGTGAGCGCGATGAAGCCTGTCGTGCAGCCTATCCAAACCTACGCGATCGCTATGGTGCCTTGCTAATCAGTCTGCGTGACCATCCGATCGCAATTCCCCAGACTCGTACAGACTCCACTGAGGCGATCGCCAACGACACAACGCCTTACAGCATCACCCCCGCCAGCATGGTTGCTTTAGTCACCCGCATGAATCAGGATCCGAGAGTCGCGCCCTATGTTCCGCTGATTGTGCATGAGCTAGAGCAGGGCATTACCACGACCTACGAAGGGGTAGATTCTGGCGATATTTTTACTCAAGCAGCTCCAGAATCCGTCGAACCCGGATCCGCTGAGGACTATCTCTTGCGGTCACGCGATCTGCAATTGGAAGCCGATCGCCTGTTGAGAGAGCAAGCTGAACTGGCTCAGCTCCAACGTTCATCTAGCCAGTGGGTTCAGCAGGTTCAAGCACAAATTGAAACCCTGCCGGATGCTGAGCAATCGATAGCAACCGTCAACTTGCTTGGCGTTGGATACCAGACTGATCTACCGCGCGATCGCACCACCCTTGCGGCGTTCCTGGACGAAACCTTCTCAGACGACACAGCGGTACCGTTGCGCAATGGCCTAGCCGCCATGTCGAACGAGGAAATTCGCCATATCTACGAGGTGATTGAGGATACGCTGGATACAATCTATCCGCTTGATGCAGAAATTACATTTGGTATGTTTCGGACGATGGATTGTCGTGAACAAGTTTTCTTCAGTGACCCCGCCGAAACCGCTGCCACCTACCTGGATTTGGAATTCCCACTCCTTGGTGAGTCTTTGTTTGCACTGTCCGAGCAAGCCTACGCAGCCTGTTCGGTTTGGCCTGTTGAACCCGCTTCAGAAACCGAACATCAAGTACTCCAGAGCGATATTCCAACCCTAGTGCTGGGTGGGCGTTATGACGTGCAAACACCAATATTTATGGGCATCCAAGCTATGGAAGGGCTAGCAGAGGGAACATTCATTGAGTTCCCAAACACGGGTCATGGGGTCATTGCCTATTCTCAATGTGCGCAAGACATCGGTGTTGCTTTTATTAATGACTCAACTCAGACGCTGGATATAACCTGCACTGAAGATTTGCAGCCAGACTTCGTTTTGCCCTCACCTGACTCCGAGTAATTCAGGATTGACACAAAACGTCCAAGGAACAACGTTGCTTTCGGTTTTCCTGGGGTGGTGAATGTCGTGCATCCACCATCTCATTGGAGACTCAAGTAATCCTGAATACGTTCGCTGAGGTATGAGCCAAATATCCTACAAAACCAACCAAATGTGTAAGTTTATAGCCTTACGCATTGAGATTAGGACAAATCATTTTTTGAAAGCCCCGCAACGCGGGGCTTTCAAAAAATGATTGGGTTCTATCTGAGCGCGTAGCGCTATACAAGCCAGAGGTTTGCGATCTGAGCAGTGATGACGATCACTGCGCAAACACTCACGAATCACCAGAAAACCTGCGTCCAGCAAGGGCTTGGGGTCGTATTAAAGGTGAATCAACACTGAGGCATGCTCAACTCACACAACATGCGCTTCAGTTCTTACACACCTCACACATACACACACCTCACACTTAAAAGGATACTGGTCATGAACGTTGCAACCACTGCGCTTTCCCTCGTTATCGCCACCACTGCTTTTGCTCCCGTTGCTGAAGCGGCTGAAATGACCAAAACACAACTGACTCCCTTCCAAGTCACTAGCTTGGCCTATCGCGGCAGCTTCGGTGAAGCGGGTATCCCTGGCTATGGTGCGCTGGAGTCTGGCATTGCTACGGGCGACATCGTGGCTGAAGATGTGATCGAAGCGGCGATCGCCTCTGGTCGTCTTTCCGCTGAAGCCCTGGAAGATAGCGCGTTCGTTGGCTCCGTCGATACCCAACTGGAAAATCTGGTAGACCGCAGCAACTAAGGGCGATCGAGACTCTCCATTCTTGCTAGATGCGAACTGTTTCTATTCCTACAAAAGGACTCAGAGCTAATGCTCTGAGTCCTTTTTCTTCGCTACTGTTAGCAACGATACCGATATCAACGAAGAAGCTACTTCTAGCTGGTATGACTCCGATGCTATCAGGAGTTGGTTGCCCTGTTTCAAGACCTAGCAGTACTTAGAGACATCTTCCTCGCATTCATCTGCTAGAAATGACAGAGCGCGGAACCGCAAACCCACCAATTGCTCGTACAAAGGGTTGATCTTGCACATCGCCGGAATATGAACCATTTTCTGCCCAAACATAACCACGTCGCGCTCGAAGGGGCATTGGGGCGGAATCATCTTGCAAAGGAAACGAGCCAGTCGTGGATCGTGAATCTCCAACCCATCCAGCCATTTCTGGACAGGCTTGAGTACGGGTTTATATTGAGCTTCGTAGAAGCTAGCGCTATCTGCTGAGCTGCCGACTGTAGCCGCTTGCGCCTGATTTTTAGGCAACGTTGCCCGCAACGATTCCAGAATGGTTGCATCCAGGTGCATCAACTCACAATACTGATGCAGCAGCTCATCCTCTGGTTCTGAGTAGACGCCATCGACAATGGCCACCATCACGGCAGTGCGGAGGAAGTTTTCGGCAGCAAAGGGGTTTTTGACGAGAACCGCAGCGACGTCTTGAGGAGAAAGGTCACTGGTCGAGTCCAGGCTGACGTCGGGTGCAGCTTCGAGTTCACTCAAGCTGGTGATCAAGTTTTTTTCTTCTTCATCAAAATGGCCATCAGCCCAGGCGATCGCCAGTAGCCCTTGCAGCCACACCGATATTTCTTCGGAGGTATAAGGCGATTGAATCGTGCCAGTCATAACACTAAAACCAAGATTTTAGGGAAACAGCGGAATTGGAAACAGGATCATGGAGGGTGAAGGTTCATACATGCCCTTGCATCCTGATATAAACCTCAAACTATCGTTCCCAAATTTAGGAATTTGTCAGAACAGTTCAAGGAACAATTTTTGTTGAGGCATTGCATAC
>JBCBSL010000020.1:0-27112 GCA_039819145.1 Cyanobacteria bacterium J06638_22 | reverse complement strand
ATTCTGGCCGCGAGCAGCAGCGATATCTGCTTCGGTGTCTCCCACCATCCAGGTTGGGACATTAGGTAGTTCAGCCATTGCCCGCTCCATGAGCAGAGGCTTGTCCTTCGTGTCACCTGTTTTTTGATAAGTATTGCCCAGACAATAGCGGCGATTGGCTGGGAAGAATGGCCCCAAACCGCAGCGAAGTAATGCTTCATCCAGTTCCCGTACCCGCCGCATGGTCATCACCGTCAGGTCGAAGCCCAGTGCTTGAGCTTTTTCAAGGGTTTGCATCGCCCCAGGAACCATGGAGTCGTATTGCAAATAGGGCATCGTGTGAACCGTTGCTTTGCGGGTTTTAGCAAACGCTTGAGCCTGCTCATTATCCAACCCCGAACGCCGTCCAATCTCAGCCTCGGGCACTTGCGATCGCTTCAGTGCCCAAAACTCTGCCTTTGTGAAGGGTTGGATGGACTGGTTGGGGCGGCGGGTTGAGGTCAGGCAATAGCGGTAGACCCGGTAGTACCGTTCCGACACATCCATGATGGGGCCATCAAAATCTGTTATGAGTCTAATCATTTCAATTTATATATTTGTGTCAAAATTTATTAAGCTTGAAGACACGATATCGTACTTCCCCTACCTACGCCAAGACTCAGGGGATGACTTTTTAGAAGCTTTACTCGGCTGCACGCCATCGACTGGATACAGCCTTACGCATTGAGGTTAGGACAAGCCATTTTATGAAAGCCTCGCTGCGCGAGGCTTTCATAAAATGGCTTGGTTCTGCCTGAGCGCGTAGCGCTATGGACGGCTGCTCAACCTAAAGTGGATAGCGTTGGCAAGGTGGTGGTCAGAAAGATGATAAGAGTGGCGATCGCCAGGAGCAGATGTACCAAAACCCCTACCAAGTTGCCGACCAAGATTCCAATCGCAGCTTTGATAGCGGGAACGACGTTGCGGCGATACAGAAATTCCCCTACGAATGCGCCGAGGAGCGGCCCCACCAAAATCCCCAGCAATGGCCCCCCAATTGGCAGGGCAGGCAACAGCCCAAACACTCCCAAAAATAGCCCAACGATAGCGCCGATAATCCCCCAGCGGCTAGCCCCCGCTTTGCGAGCCCCCCAGTAAGTCGCCAGAAAGTCAATGAGGGTGCTGAGCAACAGGGCCACGATGGCAACGGCAAATGGAACACCAAGTCCGGCAAACCCCGTAAGCATGCCCCAAATGGCAATGGCGATCGCAATCAAGCCCAGTCCTGGTATGCCAGGTACAACAGCGCCGATGACGCCAACCAGCATAACCAACACCAAAACCCAATAGATTAAGAGCATCATGGGAACTCGTTAGGAAGATGAATCGCAGGTCATACGCCGATTCTGACAGATTTTAGGAAAAATCGGATGAATCATAGGCGCTTTGTGGGCGTTGCCTGGGTGTTTCCATACAGCCAAGTCAACTGCCCCGTGTGTGCAACCAAGCGACTACAACCAATCGACGATGTATTTACAGGTTCCGGACTTCATCACTGGTCACGGTTTGTTGTTGTCAGGAGTTTCGATACCTGTGGTTGCCAAAGTATTTCCCAGCTTGTCGGCGATGCCGCTGATCCAGTTTTCGTCTTGGCGGGTGTAACTGCGAGGTGCATTCGCACCCAGAATGAGAACGCCGCGATCGCCCAAGGGCTGACAGATCACCCCCTGGGTATTGTCAGGTAGATAATCGAACTCGATTTTGCCGGGGTAGATCTGCAGATTGACGAGGTAAATCGGTTTCTGGGTTTGCAGGACGCGCTGCACAATGGTGCCGGGAGCCGTCAGGGGAACGGAGCCGAGAATTCCCCGGCGCAGTAACAACTGACCGTCGTACCAGACGATGAGCGATCGCGTCACTGTGTTGGTCAGAAGCAGATGGGAGGCCCATGCCAGCTCGGTTTGGATGATGTCGGGTAAGTCAGGCGCAAGCTCAAAACCCTCGGTGCCGTTGAGGATAACGGTATCGGGCGATCGCGGCTGAATCCGCTGCCAAATCAATCCGGTAAGAATCAGCACGGCGCTCAAAATCACACCCAGAGCATCAGAGCGAGCCTGGGCATCCGTCAGGGTGGATGACGAGAGACGGTTGATCAGTAATAAACTCCCTGCCAAGATGCCAACCCCAATGGGCATCAAGCGGAGGATTCGGTTTGGATCAGCAGCAGCCATATCGTCAACACTATCGATTCAGCAGTAATAATTCAGCATCGGCATTAGAGTGGCAACAGAAGAGTAGCAACAGAGTTGCAATGATTCTCTTCGGGTTGGTGCTTGTCGTCGCGTCCGCTACATAACGGATCGCGCCCAAGAACCATCCCACCCGAAATATAAATCCAGTGAGATCTCGCTATTCTTCAGTCTAGGAAGATTTGGGAGTTGTGTACCATAGCGAAGAGAAATATCGTACGAGCTGAAATTCTACCGTTCGGGGTATCCCGAACCCAAACCACAGTCACCCACTGGGGAGACCATTAGGCAACGTGTTGGAGTTATTCACCCTAGGATTATTTTCATTTTTGATGCCGGAGCCAGATTGGGTGCCGATGCGGGCAGTGGATTGGTCCCCTTGGGAAGAGCAGGTGTGGATAGCGGCGTTGCCCCCCGCTGTCAATGCCCCCGATCCGGCGGCGATCGCCGCGATGGAGCGACACCTCCAGTCCCTTGCTGTACTCGGGATGTCCCCTGAAGATCAAGGGTTGTGGATCCAGTCTGGGAATGAAGTCCTCGCGAGCCATCGGGGAACCATCCCAATCCCGGCGGCCTCGTTGACCAAGATTCCGACTACCCTAGCCGCCCTGAGTGTTTGGGGACATGAGCACTCTTTTGAAACCCTTGTGGGAATTCGCGGGTCGATGCAGCCGGATGGTATTTTGCAGGGCGATTTGGTGATTCAGGGCGGTGGCGATCCGCTCCTCGTGTGGGAAGAGGCGATCGCCCTCGGCAATGCCCTCGAATCGATCGGTATTCGCGCTGTCACCGGAGACTTGCTCATCACGGGCGACTTTTACATGAATTTTGAGGCGGATCCAGTGCAGTCAGGGGAGTGGTTGCGCCAGAGTTTTCACGCGGATCGATGGAGTGGGGAGGCACGTACCCAGTATGCTCGGATGCCTGAGGGCACGCCTCAACCTACGATTGCGATCGCCGGGAGCGTTCAAGTGGTGCCCCAACTGCCCAACAATGTCACCCCCGTCATTCGCCATCGCTCCCTTTCCCTCACGCAGATCCTGAAAGCGATGAATATCTTCAGCAATAACTTCATCGCTGATAACCTGGCTGGGCAAATGGGCGGGGGACAACGGGTGGCTGAGCTGGCCGCCGAAGCCGCATCTGTTCCCTTAGAGGAAGTGCAGTTAATCAATGGTTCTGGGTTGGGGGAAGACAATCGGATCTCTCCCCGTGCGGTCACGACGATGCTGATGGCGTTGCAGATGCGACTGCAGGCGGTGGACTTAACCGTGGCCGATTTCTTTCCCGTGGTGGGTCGAGAGCGGGGGACGCTGGGCGATCGCCAACTTCTTCCCGGGTCAGCGCTCAAAACTGGGACGCTCGATCGGGTCAGCTCACTCGCCGGAGTGATCCCGACGCGCGATCGTCCACTCGTTTGGTTTAGCCTGATGGATATTGGTACCGGAGATCTGGGCACACTTCATCGCCAGCAAGACCAGCTGTTACAGGCGCTGGCGGCTGACTGGGGGATAGCCCCCGAGATTCCAGACGGCCTCCAACCCAGCGATCAACTTCCGGGCTATCAGGAGGAGCTGGGCAACCCCAATCGCAATGAGGTTATTTGATTCAGCGTTATTCAAATCCGGTTGAAGACCCAAGTATCATTTACGCCCGCTGCAGTGCAGCGGGCGTAAATGATACTTGGGTTTTACGGCTGTTTCACCAGATTTGATAATTACG
Source organism: Cyanobacteria bacterium J06638_22 (assembly GCA_039819145.1). Classification (GTDB taxonomy): domain Bacteria; phylum Cyanobacteriota; class Cyanobacteriia; order Elainellales; family Elainellaceae; genus Vacuolonema. The sequence goes on along the minus strand of JBCBSL010000020.1, from coordinate 23,183 downwards.
TGCTACTCAGGCTGGGCTTGCTAGCGGCAAGGTGATATGAACGGTGGTGCCTTGGTTATAGGTACTGGCAATTGAAAATTCCCCGTTGTACAGCTCAGTGATTTTCTGCGCAATCTTTAGACCTAATCCAATGCCTTGCTGCTCGTAGATCTTTCGCTCAAATTGGATAAAGGCTTCGACAAGGTTGACTTGTTCGGGGGTCATCCCTCGACCCTGGTCGGCAATGAAAAGATGGAACTGATGATCAACTCGACTGGTCAATGTAACAGGGGTTCCAGTTGGCGAAAACTTCAGAGCATTATCCACCAACTCATCAACAATCCATCGTAAATGTGTGGTATTCAGGGCAACTTTTTGATCCTCAATATCACAGTTCACATCATCTATCCGGCGCGTAGCCTTTGCCTTCAATATAGCTCTTTCCTGAATTAACGTCTGAGTGAGGCAACAGGCAGGTAGCAGATGGTTTTCAGGCTGGATGCCTGACCCAAGCTTATTGCTAAGTAATTCTAATTGAGCATAGTTCAAAAACCGATCCGTGAGCCGCTCCAGCCGTCGGCTCGACTGTCGTGCCATAACGAGCAACTCGTGAATTTCTTCTTCCTCCATATTGTTGTGGTCAGCCAGTAAAAGTTCTAGGGTTCCGGCCAAACCCGTGAGGGGTGTATTGAGTTCGTGAGGAAGGCTGCTAGAAATCGTTCCTCGTAGTTCATCCAAGCTGTTCTGCAATAGCGAAAGGGTGTTTTCTCGTAGGCTGACCAGGGAGCTAATGCTATCGTATTGGCTTTTTATTCGTAGCATGGATTTGATACGAGCCCGTAGTTCTAGGGAATTAACCGGCTTACTGATAAAGTCATCGGCTCCGGCCGTGAGGCAACGCTCTAGATCCTCTTTGGCACTCAGTGCCGTGATCATAATGATGGGTGTTGTCTGCCATTGAGGAAGGGTTTTGATCCGCTTGCAAACTTCGATGCCATCCATATCAGGCATCATGACATCGAGCAAAATTAAATCAGGCTGAAAGGTATCTAAAAATGCGATCGCCTCTTTACCGCTATAGGTATATTGCAACTCATAGGGTTGGCCAATTAGTAGAGATTCAATGACATCGAAATTGTTCGGTTCGTCATCAACAACGAGAATAGCTGGCTGAGATATATTCATTACTATTTAGGCAATTAAGCGATCGTGAGTAATTTTTGAATGGTGTGCGCAAGTTGAGATAATTTAACCGGCTTGCTCAGATAATCATTTGCCCCTGCATCAAGACATCGTTCGCGATCGCCAACCATTGCCAAAGCCGTCAGGGCAATGATTGGCAAATGAGCCAATGCGGTATCCTGTCGAATATATTCAATCGCTTTCAGGCCATCCATACCTGGCATTTGAATGTCCATCAAAATCAGATCGGGAGCCTTTGACTTGGCCAGATTAATGGCATCTTCCCCATCATTTGCCACCAAGATATGATATCCTTTTACCTTTAGATAATTCGAGATTGTACTGATATTCGCCTCATTATCCTCTGCGAGCAAGATCAATGGAGCATCCGAAGAATTTGGCTCATGAAGTGATGGGCTCAGAGAGTGTTGCTCGGATTGATTTGCAACAACCTCCAACACCTTAGGATGAGGCTGATATCCTATTTTTGCATCTGGTTCATAAGGCAGCTCAATACTAAAACAACTACCCATTTCGGGACTGCTCCGAACGACAATGGATCCACCATGCAGGTCTATTATCTTTTTCGCCAAGGCTAATCCTAATCCTGTACCATTGTACTGCCGACTGAGGGTATTATCGATTTGTAGGAAGGGTTGAAATAGCATACCAAGATGTTCATTTGAAATGCCAATTCCGTTATCAATAACGGCTATCCAAATCCCATGAATTCGATTTGTGGAAATTGGCATTTCTTTGTCTGCTAGAGACAGATTGGCTGGGTGAAATTCTATTCCAAATTGAGAGTAATCTGGCTTGTTCCGGATGTCACATACTTCAAGGGTGACTTGTCCTCCTTCTGGTGTAAATTTCACAGCATTGCTCAGCAAGTTAATTAGCACTTGCCGTATGCGCCGAGCATCAACGGTAACCAGTGGTAGATTTTTCGTAATATTTAATGTTAATTGAATCTGTTTTCTAGACGCCTGCTGCTGAATAAAGGTAATGCTACCCTGACAGATTTGAGAGATAGGAGTTGGATGATGCTGGAGCTGGATTTGTCCGGATTCAATTTTGGCGAGATCTAAAATATCGTTAATCAGTTCCAGTAGATGGGTGCCACTGCTGGCAATCGTTTGAATCGCCTGAGTCTGACGGTCATCAATGGGGCCAAAAACATACTCTTGGAGGGCTTCTGACATGCCCAAAATGGCATTGAGTGGGGTGCGGAGTTCATGGCTCATATTGGCCAGGAACTGGTCTTTGAGGCGAGTTGCGCGGGCAAGCTGTTCATTGGTGTGCGCCAGTTCTTCGTTGGTCTCTTTGAGTTGAGATTCGGCTAATTTGCGATCGCTAATATCCATTAAGATGCTCGTCAGCCGGATGGGCGCACCCGTTTCATCCCGAATCGGCTCGCCTTTAGCAAAGACATACCCCAAGGAACCATCCGTTCGAATAATTTCGAGGTCAATGGCATAGGGCTCACCATCCTGAAACGCGCGCTTGATGCACTGGTTCAGGCGCTCAAACTCATCGGGGGGAAAATTGCGACGGTGTTGATCAAAGGTGGGAACGGAGTCCGCTGGTTCATACCCAAAGATTTGGAAGATTTCAGGAGACCAGCTCACTTCTCCCGTCCGTACATCGAAGTCCCAACTACCAAGGCGTGCGACCTGTTGGGCTTCCCGGAGGCGAGCTTCGCTATGACGCAGAGCTGCCGTCCGCTGCGTCACGATCGTCTCGAGTTCCCAGTTAAGTTGGCGCAAGGCCGTCTCAGCGAGTTTGCGATCGCTAATATCTCGCACCATGATGAGCGCTTCGTCCACCCCATGCCGAATGACACGCACCTCCTCATGTCGGAGGCGATCGCCGATCTGCAATTGCTGCTCGTACATTTGGAGTTCACCCGTGGCGATCGCCTGTTGAATGGATTGCATCCGACGATGGGCAATATCCGAGGGTAGAAATTCCGTTACGTGAGAGCCGATGAGGTTTGCTTTGTTGTGAACAGCATTTAGACTCAGATTGCCGCGCACACAATCCAGGTAAATGCCCTCTGCATTGACGCGCATGATGAGATCGGGGATAGCCGAGAGAATGCCCCGGTTCTGGGCTTCGCTCTGGCGCAGGTTGGCTTCGACCTGTTTGCGGTCGGTAACGTCCCGGATAATGATCAGCACCGTGCGATCGCCCGAAGGTACAATCCGCACTTCTTCCCAGCGCATCATTCCATGGATTTCAATTTCCTGCTCATAAACTTGGAGCGTATTGGTTTCAAAGGCTCGTTTGGCATAACGCATGCGGCGATTTGCTAAGGCGGGTGGCAGGGTGTTGTAAACAATCGGCTCTTGGCCTTGCGGCGGATAAAGGACGTAGGGGTAGTTGTCGCTGTAGAGGTGGAAGTACCCGTCATCAATTGACATTTGACTCAGCAAATCGGGTATGGCCTCAACAATGGCGCGGTTGGTTGCTTCGCTTTGGCGCAGAGCCGCTTCGACAGATTGACGTTTTTGGAGTGCGGCTTGCAGTTCCTGGGTACGCTCTTCAACCTTTTGCTCTAAGGCGATATTGAGATGCTGCAGGTTGTCATAGAGCTCTGCCTGCTGGATGGCGATCGCCAAATGCAGCGAAAACTGTTGTAAGAGGTGAATGTCAGAGGTTTCCCACTGGTGAGGCGCCGAACATTGATGGACAACTAACAAACCCCATAGATATTGGGCATCTTCTGAGGGTGTGAGTTCTGCCGTCGCCAAGTCGGAGTGCGGCAATAGAATCGGGACTGCCAACTTGGCGCGCACCTGTCGACGGTCGAGTTGCTCAATGCATGATTGGGAGAGGGGCTCTGTATGAATGTCCGCTATGGCTAGAGGCTTGCCCTGGCGATAGAGATCATGCCAGGACTCCTGCATCAGATACTCTGGAGTTTGAAGCGATAGGCAGGATATATGGGGGGCACAGCATGATTCTGCAACAATGGTGGCTGAGCCGTTGCCCGAATCCTTAGCTTCGAATTTATAGATGATGAGGCGATCGGCATTTACCAATGTCCGAACATTCTGAACGGTCGCGTTGTAGATATCTTCTAACTTGAGAAATTGTCGAATATGTAGGGCAATTTCTGTAATTAGCCCCTCTTGTTTTTGCGATCGCTCCAGTTTTTGAGAAATGGCTACCTGTTTTGCGGCATTACCAACACTCCGCTGAATCGCAGATGCCGTCAGGCTTTGTTTCTGCAATGTATCTATGACGGGTAGCCTCTTGGCTTTTGCGGCAAATGCCGGATCCTCTGACTCCATCAGAGCAATAGCGGGCAAGCGCGCTGAAGTATTTGCCTGATCGATGGTCTCCAGTAGCTGGATGCCATCCTCGTAAGGAAGATGGAGACTAACCAGCACTAGCAGTGGTTGCTGTGTTTGCCAAAGTGACCAAGCCTGAGCAAAGCTATCGGCCTCCAAAATTTTGTAGTTTGCACGCTCATCGGCTTCTAGATACTGCCGATAGAGCTGCCGTGCTGCTGTATCGTCCTCCACAATGAGCAAAAGGACAGAGGGAGGAATTTCCGGTATACCTGGAGGATGGCAGTCTAGCGAAGACATGGCGGCATTGGTCATGTTAAAGAACCTAGACGCACAAGCGCGTCGGTCGCTTTCGGAAAAGGAGCAATCATCGATCCCTAAAGCTTCAATTTCTTAACTGGTTTGCTGCAAGGGTTCTGGGTAGAAAGATTCAGCCAATAGTTCTACTTGAGAAACTGCCCGCAAGACCTCACTCAATGGCCATCCATCCCCCTTACCTTGACCAGACAAGGTCGGTAGGTACCATTGCTCAAACTGTTCCTGTTAAGACCACACAGGAATCAAGCAATTAGTGATGTTGTGGAAATGGATCGCGTAGGGCGACGGATGCAGGACGAATATCGAGAAACCACAGGCGAACCAACGATCACAGTTGCCTCGACATTGGAAAAGGTGTAAACAGTCGGCTGGGTCAACACAAACACGGGCTTCAGCCGCACCTCTGCCAATGTGTTACCTTCAGCATTCCCTGCCAACTGGGAATTTGAACAGGTTTAGGATCGGTACCACTATTCATTTTTTAGACAGGTAAGACTTTCCCTCGCAAGCCCTGTGGGGCGTCGATGCCATAGCGGTGGAGCAAGGTGGGGAGGATGTCGTAAAGCTGTGCGCCCTCCAGAACTTGCCCCTGCTTTGGTGTGGTTGGATCGTGGAAAATCATCAGCCCAAAGGGAGCGTGGTTGGCGTCATCTGGTCCCGTGTCGTTTTCGGTACTGTGGATGTTTCCGGTTCCGACGGTGCCGAGCGATCGCCAGGCCAGCTCATCAAAATAGGCAATCAAATCTGGCGCAATCCCCCGCACCTTTTGGTAAATTTCCTGGGGTTTCATAATGCGGTTGGGAAGCGGATTGCCATCGGGGTCTGGAATTTTAGCCAGCTTTTCGGCAATCTCGGTGCGGGTTGCTTCGTACTCTGATAAGGGAATGATGCCTTCGGGTTCTCGTCCCTGCACATTCAGAAAAACGCGACCGTAGTAGCCCCCAGCCCCCCAGGCTTTGGTGCGGCTCCAATCGACCTCTACCTGATCCAGAGGTGTTGGCTCCGTCGGCGTTTCCTTCAAAACCAAATAGCCCTCGCAGATAAACCATTCGTTGATACAGATGCCGCCCATCAATGGGCGTGCCCCATGATCCGATACCACTAACACCGCCGTCTCGTCATCGCATTGAGCCAGCAGTTCGCCAACCCTCCCATCGATATGGACGTAGTAGTCGTGAATCGCGGTGGCAAAGGGAGACCCCGGCGCATATTGGGGATGGCGAGGATCCATGGGTTTCCAGAAGGAGTGATGGATGCGATCGACTCCCATATCCACCAGCATCAGGAAATCGAGATTGTCCTGATGCAAGAGCTTTTCAGCGAGAGTGAAGCGCTGATCGCAAAGGGCGTAGATATTGTGCAGCGTGCGGGCTTTATCCTCAGAACGAAACTCCGGTACATCCAGCAGAAAGTCGGGCATCCAGCCGTGAATTTGCTCAGCCAATTCTGGCGGATGGGTGAAGGGTGCTTCCTTGTTGGGGGTGAGGAAGCAAGACACCATCGGCCCATTGATGGGGTAAGGCGGCGATGTCCCTGGCACGCTGAGCGCTGCAACCCGCCAACCCGCGTCGCCCAAAATATCCCACAGGCGAGGCATCTTAACCGCTCGTCCATCAGAAATAGACATGGCTCCGTAGGCTCGACTGCGCCGGTTGCGAAAACCGTAGATACCCAGTTCCCCCGGGTCACGCCCACTCATCATGCAGCTCCAGGCAGGCACCGTGATGGCGGGTGTGCTGCTCTCCAATCGCCCATAGCTGCCTTGCGCCATCAACCGCGACAGGTTGGGCAGATCATCCCGCCACAGCTCGAAGACCAGGGATGGTTCCATGCAGTCAAGACCAATGATGAGCAGGCGTGGGGTAGGCATGGTAAAGGGAAAGGGGCGAGTGAATGGAGTGAAACGCAGATGAACGCGGATGAACGCAGATAGGCGCGGACATTGTCGCGAATAGTGACGAGATTGAGTTTTTTTGCGCCTTCGTGGGGCGATAAACCACCCTCGATTCTAGCTGTTGGATTCTTGCACAGTGGAAGGGCGGTGGCGGCGGTAGAGGAAGAAGGCAGCAGTACCGATGGCGATCGCCGTCAAGATATGCACCACGTTGAAGGGAGTGCCAGGGAAAAACCAAGAATCGGTGCGGAGGAATTCGATAAAGAACCGACCGAGGGGATACCAGAGCAGGTAAAGCAGCGCAATGTCTCCATCGCGCAGTTGGGTCTGGAAGCGACGAGAAATCCAGAAAATCAGTGCGAAGCCCAAGAAGTTCCAAAGCGATTCGTAGAGGAATAGCGGATGAAAGCGAGTGCTCTCTGGGTAGGTCGTGAGGTCGTTGTAGGGCGCAATGCGGTGTTGCGGATCGATGCGAAGCCCCCAAGGAAGCGTAGTGGGCGGGCCATAGAGTTCTTGGTTGATGAAATTGCCCCAGCGCCCGATCGCCTGTGCCAGCGGTAACCCCAGGGTAATTGCATCCAAAAACACTAAAATCGGCAGCTTGCGTACGCTGCAATAAATCCAGAGGGCAAGCCCGCCAAAAATAAATCCTCCAAAAATATGGATGCCACCGCCCCACACCTGGAGAATTTCTATAGGATTGGCGAGGTAATGGCCGATGCCTTGAGCCGAGCGCGGCGATTGAATGAAGACATAGTAGAGCCGTGCTCCAATAAAGCCTGGAATCAAGACCCAGATCAGCAGATCCCATAGATCGTCGCTATTCTGGCCCCGCCGCTCCACTTCGCGACTGGCAATCCACGAGGCGACCAACACAGCTGTCGCCATCAACAGGCCATACCAGCGGAGGGTGATGGGGCCGATATCAATAATGGTGGGGTCAACGGGGGGATACATCGATATTTTAGGGATGGGGTGTAGATGAACAGGGGCTAAGCAGAACCTTCATGATATTGAATTGTTCGCTGACAGATCAACGCGTTGGGAGAGCGCGACTGAGGGGATCCTCCTCCCACAGGCGAATCGCTGTGACAGCAACCTTCCCCGAAAGGCACACCTCCACATCGGCGTTAGAATCCCGGAGGCGATCGCTAAAGACTCCGGCATAGCGAAATCCTTCCTCTGCCAGCACATAGTCCATGGGCATCGGTTGAGTGCAGAGCGGGCAGAATACGATTTCGGGTTCTGGCTCATCAGCCTCGGGATGAGGCAGGTTGATGTTCCAAAACATCCCCGGTTCGATGGGGAGGCTCATGACCTTGTCTAGCACCTTAGCTGCTAGCGGGACGACGGCTTCCCAATCAATCGGATGACGGCGACGAATGTAGTGGGAGATGGCAATACCCGGAACGCGATAGAAGGCTGCTTCTCTTACGGCGGCTACGGTTCCCGAAGAATAGGTATCAACGCCCAAATTGGCCCCGGCATTAATGCCTGAGATAACCCAGGTTATGTCTTCTGAGTCACCATCAAGGTCATCGGGGTGCAAGATCTTGTCGCGGTGGTGCAGCCCCAAGCGGGCACAGTCGGCAGGGGTGCCATCGAGGGCGTAGGTGTGGCGATCGCGCCGTTCTACCCGAATAGGATGCCTGCCCGTGAGTTGATGGCTACAGCCCGACAGGTGATCCATGGGAGCGATAATCAGCCCATTGTTTCCCAAGGCTTGCCGGAGCGTATGAATTCCGGGCGCATCGACCCCATCATCATTCGTCAAAATCAGTGGCATCAGCCCACCCGCTAGTTGTCAACGCCTCTAGTGTAGACGGGTGAGGGACTGGAGGAGGAGCGGCAGGATACCTTCTCTGCGCAATATGCGCGTCTACATGACTCGTGATGACTCGTGGCGATTATTCGTGGATCGACCCATCGGGCATCGTTGCGTTGGTAAAAACCACCCGAGTCAGCTTGGTACTGCTCATCTCGGCTCGCACCAGATTTGTGTTGGCCAGGTTGGCTTCCGTTAGGTCGGCACGGGCAAGGTAAGCGTCGGTCAAGAAAGCTCCACGTAAATCGGCTTGCTTGAGGATGGCGCGGCTGAGGTCAGCACGGCTCAGTTGGGCATTTTTTAGGATGGTCGATCGTAAATCGGCTTCCGCCAGCTTGGCGTCTGGCAGGATGGCGCTAGTCATATCTGCGGCTTCTAAGTCCACCTCCATCATCTCGGCACGTTCTAGTTTTGTATTAACCAGATTGGCATCGCGTAAGCTGGCTTTCGTTAAAACGGCCTCGGTCAAAAAGGCTCCCCGCAAGTTCGCCCCAGTCAGGTCGGCGCCCTGCAAATCAGCTCCCCGTAGGGTGGCTTCACTTAAGTCGGCGCCCTGCAAACTCACCCGCGCCAAATCAGCTCCGGTGAGGTTGGCTCCGCGCAGGTCTGCTCGCCGTAGGTTTGCCCCCCGCAGGTTAGCGGTGTATTTTCGGTTTTCTTCCCGCAAGTTGGCGCCGCGCAGACAAGCCCCGGTCAGATTAGCCCCACCCAGGTCGGCATTACGGAGGTCGCTATCGGCCAGATTCGCATCCAACAATAGAGCTAAGGATAGGTCGGCACCGCGTAGGTCTGCCGCTTGCAGATTCGCGCCATGCAAATCGGTGTCGCGCAAATTTGCCCGAATGAGATTGGCCTGACTCAGGTTAATGCCACTTAGGTTGGCGCGATTGAGATGGGCACGGGATAGGTTGGCACGGTTGAAATAGGCCATGCAGAGGATGGAGTTTTGCAGATAGGCCATACTCAAGTCAATCCCAATGAGGTCGGCTCCTGTGAGGTCAACCCCATTGAGACTGGCTTCCGAAAAATTACGCTGGTGCGCGGCATATTTTGCCAGCAATTCTTGCGCATTCATGGGCGGCAAACCAATTTCATTCGCTCAAACATTTCCCCTTATTCTTCCGCAAACCTTGTCTCAACGGCTCCGTAAACATCCGGAGAGCGTGTGGAGGATGACTCAGGATACATCATCAGAATAGTTGGGAACGGTCATATCTTTTTTCTCGCCAATATCGGTTGCATTGTTATGGTCTGCGGCGGATCCTTGAGACGGCGTTGGGAGATTCTTGGCGTCGTCGGAATAGTAAGGTTTGAGGGCACGCAGAATCGATTGGGCCACTTGGATAAAGCGATCGCCTGCCCCCAGCAAACTGGCCATTGACCCCAGCTTAATATCCAACTCTGCGTAACTCGTAAATTGCTCATGGGTTTGCTTCAGCAATTCGCCCAAGTCGCTCGACTTCAGCACAGACCAATCACGTGGATCGTCTTTAATGGGGCGGGAAGAGAGCACGGCATGGAGCAACATCTTTGCCCGTAAGGGATTGCAATATTTCATGACCTGCAACCGCACATCCATTAGGTTCTCCAAATCAAGCACTTTTGGCTGATCGGGGTCAATTTCTGGGGGGGCGTCTGTGGACGGAGGCGGCGGTGGTGGCGTTGCCGCTAAAGGGGGCGGCGGAGGCGGCGGTGGGAGAGGCGTGTCCACGACGGTTGGTCGATTGGGATCGGCTGGTGGCTCAGACAGCGCAAACGTTATAACCTGGGTCGAGTCCCCTGTCTCGGCCTCCTCGTCATAGATGGGGTGCAAGAGCGTCTGAATCCGCTGGGCGATTGGGAAGTAAAAATCGTGACGGTTGAGGGTATGCACGATACCGCTGAGCAGGGTGCAGCATGCCTCATAGCTGGAGGTTTGCTGATGTAGCCTTTCCACTAATTCAGCGAGATCCAGCTGGCTCAACACGGCTGGGTCATTTTCCCAAACTTGGCTACAGGCATAGTAGATGAGCTTTTTAATGCGTACCTGCTCGGGCTCTTGTTGGAGCTGAAGGGCCACGGAACGATAGCGCTGGCGATCGCCCTCGGTTGCCTGGGGCGAGTCTTCATCCACAAAAGCTTCTAAGTTCTGGTAAATCCGATCCGCAATCATTCGATATTCATCCGCTTTGCTGAGGGTGCGAACAAAGGTATCGAGTCGAGTGCGTAATTTTTGGCGCGTGGAAGCGAGCTGCAAGAGTTCGCGAACCAGGCTGTACAGATCAAAATAGTCCAGCCGATAGGGGTCACTTTCCCAAGAACTTTTGCAGACGTAGATGAGTAGCTTCTTAATTCGTATTCGTTCGGAATCAACCGCAAGAATACGAACGGATTCATCGAGAGTGGGTAGCACGGGATGCGCCCCAAGTGGGGGGTACTAATCAGTAGTTTTCAGTCAGGGTTTAACTGAAGACAGCTTGTGGAGAGTTTACTCTACACCTCATTATGCGACAAGGTTTTGCAGGGATTCACAGCGATCGCTCGAATTTAACAGGATGTCAACTAATAGCTATTCTCACTGACTTAGGCTGTCGTTGCATTAAGGAACCGATTGAACGGCGGTTTCCTCAAAATTCGCCAACTCTAGGCCATTGCAATTAGCCGTAGCCACATTACCCGGTGAGAGGATACCCAAAAGGATGCCTGCGGGCATCATCTCGTCTACTTATCCAACCGATGGCCATCGGGGAAGATGGTTGTGCGATCGCAAATACTCTGCTCAAAGTCGCCCCCCTGGGATCGGAAGAGATTGCACCGTTTAAGACAGGCAGATGTCAAATCAGCCGCATCTAGCTTGGCATAAGAAAGCGTTGCACCCGTGAAGTCGGCATGCTGGAGATTGGCAAACTGAAAATCCGTGGCCTGGCAAAGCGATTCCGATAGATCTGCGCCATTTAAATCAGCTTGAACTAACAGCGCTCGCGACAGGTTTGCCCCCTGCAAATTTGCCTGTGCCAAACTCACAGCTTGCAGCCGAGCATGGCTTAGGTCCGCATCCTTGAGCTGGACTCCCTGTAAATTCACCCGATCCATTCGTGCATAAGGCAAATAGGCTCCGGTTAAGTCGCATCCTCTCAGGTCGGCATCCTGAAGATTGACCTCAAACAAGTGAAGACGACTCAAGTCCAAACCCGAAAAATCTCGGCGTCCATCCGCATACTCCCGCAACAACCGCTCGGCGTCCATACGATCCATACGAGGAACAGAAAACAAAACTCTGAACATTGCCAGCAAATTAACGCTGCGCTGGGGCGATCCCCACCGAGCAGTAAGTAATTTGACTCAGCATTCAGAACACTAACCGAGAGAAGGCGGATCATTACAAGTCTTTAAGAATATTTTCAGATTATGTTGTCGAATGAAATAGGATGAATGCCTTATCTATAGCCTCAGAGCAACACATTGTTTAGCAAAACTGATGAGATAAAAACCTGAGGAACTGGGCTCATACAGTAACAAAATATTACGAAATTCTTAAGAGCCTTTATTCTTCAGCGGGTTCATTTCTACACTCTCTTGACGGAGTTGGATTTCTCAGGCATGATAGGATACGCGCAAGGGGCTATAGCGCAGTTGGTAGCGCATCTCAATGGCATTGAGAGGGTCAGCGGTTCGAATCCGCTTAGCTCCATTCCTTCTGTTCAATTTGCCCGTCGCGACGGGCGCTTGCTCAAGTGATCTGTGCAGGCGCCAGGTCGTAGTCTCCTGTCACGATCCAGTTTGGGGTGGCGATCGTAAGTTATCTCCATCGACTCGATGCAGTCTTTTGCTCGGGGAAAATATTTGTATCAAATCCGGTTGAAGAACCCAAATATTGTTTGCGCCCGCTACAGTGTAGCGGGCGCAAACAATATTTGGGTTTACGGCTGTTTAATCGGATTTGATATTACTGAAAGCCATGAGGCACAGGGCTTTCAAGGATTGCTCTGTCCCACTCTCAATGCGCAAGGCTGTGCGTTATCCAGATTTTGAGTATTTGATCAAATATTTGCGCCCACTGCAAAGTAGTGGGCGCAAACAGTGGTTGGATTTTATGGTTATCTCGCCGGGTTCGGTGCCGTATTCAGGCTAGCTGACACTTCGGGTACAAACTACGGGCACAGGCTACATCATGCCCATGCCACCCATACCCATACCGCCCATGCCCATACCGCCCATGCCACCCATACCCATACCGCCCATACCGCCCATACCGCCCATGCCGCCCATACCACCCATGTCGCCTTCACCAGCTGCAGGCTTGGGTTCAGGCTTCTCGACGACGAGGACTTCGGTGGTCAGCACCATTGCTGCAATAGAAGCGGCGTCTTGAAGCGCAGAGCGAACGACCTTGGCTGGGTCGATGATGCCTGCGACGATCAGGTCTTCATATTCGCCATTTAGCGCATTGAATCCCATCGGCAGGTCAAGTTCGCGTACCTTCTCGATGACAACAGAACCATTGACACCCGCATTGTCAGCAATCTGACGGACAGGAGCTTCGAGCGCTCGCATGAGGATGTTTGCGCCGATTTGCTCCTCATCTTTCAGCCCAGCTTTGAAGCTTTCGAGCTTTTTCGCGAGGTGGAGCAGCGTGGACCCGCCACCAGGAACGATGCCTTCTTCAATCGCGGCGCGCGTTGCATTCAGAGCATCTTCGATGCGGAGCTTGCGATCTTTCAGTTCCGTCTCAGTGGCTGCCCCGACTTTGATAACCGCAACACCGCCCGTGAGCTTCGCAATCCGTTCCTGCAACTTCTCAGAATCGTAATCTGAGTCGGTTTCGGCCAGGGCACTACGTAGTTGGCTTACCCGTGCATCCAAGGCCTGCTTGTCGGGGGCATCGCCCACAATAATGGTGGTGTCTTTCGTGATGGTGATTTTACGAGCCGTCCCCAGGTCGTCGAGGGTTACGGCTTCGAGGCTCAGCCCGATATCTTCCGAAATGACTTGCCCACCTGTGACGATAGCAATGTCTTGCAACACTTCCTTGCGCCGCTGCGCAAAGCTGGGAGCTTTGACGGCTGCGACCGTGAGTACACCGCGCAGGCGATTGACGACAAGGGCGGCTAGCGCTTCTCCCTCTACATTCTCAGAAATGATGAGGAAGGGGCGACCCCCCTTTGCCATCTGCTCTAGTACGCCAACAATATCGTTAACCGAACTGATTTTCTTGTCGGTGATCAGGATGGCCACATTTTCCAGCTCGCAAATCATCCGCTCGGTATCGGTGACGAAATAGGGGGAAATGTAACCTCGGTCGAAGCTCATCCCTTCGACAACATCCAGATCTGTGGCGAGGGACTTGGACTCTTCGACAGTGATGACACCCTCTTCGCCAACCTTGCCAATGGCTTCGACAATCATGTTGCCGATGTCAGGATCGCTTCCGGCGGAAACGGTTGCCACGTTGCCGATGGCATCGCCCTCAACGGGTTTGGCGATCGCCTCAATCTCTTGCACCAGAAATGCGACGCTCTTCTCGATGCCCCGTCGCAAGCTAACGGGGTTGGTTCCAGCTGTGACATTTTGCAACCCTTCACGAATGATGGCTTGGGCCAGCACCGTTGCAGTGGTGGTGCCGTCTCCCGCTAAATCCTTCGTCTTGGAGGCCACTTCTTTGATGAGCTGCGCTCCGGCGTTTTCTAGCGGATCTTCTAGCTCGATTTCTTTCGCAATGGTGATGCCGTCATTGACGATTTCGGGCGCACCAAACTTCTTCTCTAACACTACGTTGCGTCCACGGGGGCCTAAAGTAATGCGAACGGCGTCAGCGATCGCATCAACCCCTCTTTCTAAAGCCTGACGGGACGCGTCATCAAAAACTACAATCTTTGCCATTCCCAATTTTGTTTGAGTTCTCCTTACAGAATTTAGCACTCTCCCTGGGAGGATTGCTAAATTCTTCGCAAATGAGGCGGAACGACCCTAATTTTGGGCGATCGCGCCTCATTTACTTGTGTCGATACAGCCAGATGCGCGGCTTTAGGAAGCCTTCAGTCCACCCTATCAACCGCGTCGGGGGAAGCAATACTCGCCAGGGGAGGGAGGGGTTGCAAATCGCTGGTAGACGCTGTTGCTCCATCCTCAATCGGCAAATCGACTGGAATCGGGCTCTCATCAGGCTGGAGAATCACAGCTTCGTAATCGACTAAACCGGATTCATCGCTATCAATACACAATGCTGCCTGATAGGACAGATCAAGGGAGCGATCGCCCACATAGGGGCCGCGATCATTAATGCGGACAATGACCGAATGCCCATTGTCCAAATTGGTCACCCGTAGCTGCGTGCCAAACTCCAGCGTCTGGTGAGCCGCGGTGAATTCATACTGATTGAACCGCTCTCCATTAGCTGTTAGCCGTTTGTGAAAGTAGGGGCCATACCAAGAGGCAATGCCATCCAACGTTTCCTCTGAAGGCTGCAAATCATATAGATAGGCCTGGGCATCGGCCAAAGAAAACGAAGGCCCGCCTAGAGCACGGCGTAGATTGTTTGCCCATTCCATCGCAATCAGATCGGCGTTGCGCTGAAAGGCCAGCACCAGGCTTTCGTCTACTGTGAGCAGCACCTCATCTTCTAGTACTACCCCTGGACGGCCCTCAATCATCCGCGGATAGAACTGGTTGGCATCAAAATCAGTTCGCTGTAGCTGTAAGCGCAGAGCGCGCACCAAGGCCTCCGCCTCTTCCTGGGATGGCAACGATAGAACCTGTTGCCCGTTTACCCAAACTTGGTAGGGAGCTTGCGTCTGGTAGGCGATCGCACGATCTGTTCCATCGTGGATATCGCATAGATGAAAGAGGGTTGTCTCTGCCATCACAGACGTGGGAACCGCATCGGCCTGGCTAAGGGTGACAGGGCTAGTCGCACCACGGGGGCGATCGCCGCGCAGCCACGGCACCAGACGAGTATAGAGCTTATCCAATGGGTTGATAATGATGGCAGAAATTCCGGGTTCCGAAGAAATTCCGGATTCAGACGGAAGGGGCGCGGTAGATTGAGAAGTTGGCGACAAGGCTTCAAATTCTTTGGACATGGCTACAGATTGCAACGGATTCCAAGCCGTGCAGCCTGCCGATCGCAGCCAGATGCAATCGCTATCGAGCAGTGCAAAGGCGTTTACAGAACGCTGGGATAATGCAGCATTGTCTAATCCCAGCTTCGTCATCAGGTTTCCCATCGGGGGTAAAAGTTCTCCCAGCCATCCACTCGACGTTAGGGAGATTAACCAAACAAAACCAACTAGGTTCATAGAACAACCACTGATCAAGGTCAGATGCACCCGACCCAAGGGGGCAGGATCTGATGCGTCACCTCACCCTCCCGCGAGACAGCGGCAGAGTTCTCCTGATTTCAATTCAGTCGAGCCAGGCAACGAGTAAAAATACTCAGAAAAATCCTTGGAACACGACCAAATGTAACGATAGCGACTGACTTAAAAGATGGGATCAGTATATGGACATGCATTTTTGACAAGAACCAAATACTGACCCGTTGGCGAGAGCGCGCCTTTCTACGGATGGATATCGTTCAAATCCTGGGCTAGACGGGGCTTAGGTCGTTTGAATAATGGGTGTAGCCCCCCACTCCCCCTCCTATGCAAAGGATTGGATCGGCGGTGTTCATAAATGGGTTTGTTGAGGCGATCGCCCTTCGCTTAAAAGCTTTTTGTGTATAGCTTTCAGCCTTTGCTGGCAAGGAGCGTGCAAACCCGAAAGCGGCATTTCAACTTTATTTCTAATAAAAAGTACAGGTTGTTATGATTTATTTGTATGAGTTCATCTAGCGTTACAACTCAGTGGGATCGCTTGCGCCTGCACAATGGTTGTTGGCACGGTTCCTTTGCCCGTCTCGATGCGGTTGGGCAGCAGATTGCAGAGACCCCTTCTATTGTTACGCTCCGGGACGAAGAGCAGGATGCGGCTAATTCACACAGCACGCCTCCACCGATTCATCAAACGGTGGCTTTTGGCGACGGGGCTGGCAACTGGCAACCCCCGAGTCACTTCACTTATCGCAGCCTGAGCCGTGGCATTTTATTTTTTGACACTGGTGCTTATTCCCAAGGCTCATTGCAAGCCAGCCCTATCGCAACGTTTGGGGCTGAATTTGGATTCGTGATGGGCGATCGCCGTTTCCGAGCTGTTGTGCAGTACACCCCATCCAGTTCTCAGAACCTGCTGACACAGCTCACCTTGATTCGCGAACATCGCGATATCCCCGCCCCCGATGCGCGATCGCCCTTGCACGTCGAGCAATTGGTTGGCACTTGGCAGGGGCAGTCAACATCGATCGACCCAGACTGGTACGAATCAATTGCCGCGGAAACGGAGTTAGTCATTCAGCAGACAGGCGATCGCCTGCATCAAACCCTGTCATTTCCTGGGTTCAAACGCCAATCTACGGCGGTTATTGAGAACCACCGCCTGCTTTTTTCTGATGCAGCTAAACCTGAACAGCCATCTATTCAGGTGCTACTCCTTCCTGATGGAGCCTCCATCACGGCTCCTCTTTCGTTGCCAAAAGGGCAGGCTTTTTTTCTAGAGATTGGCTGGTTGGTAGCCCCCACCAAGCGCTATCGCCTCATCCGCCACTATGATGCACAGGGAGCCTGGAGCCATCTCACATTGGTCGAGGAGAAGAAGGTCACACCTTCAGACAATACCGAGACCTGATCCCGCTATACGATCACGAAATCCATACCATCCTCGGAGATGGTCTTGATGCGCTACGGAGTTCGCCACTCACGCGGTGGGCGGCTCTTGTAACGTCTCACCACGGGTGGAAATACGCCCTCTCATATCGCGCGCCTTGCCCATCAAGTCTTTAAAGAAATCAGTCTCGACAATTTCCCTGACCTGCTTATCCCGCTTCACCTGGTCAATTTCGATTTTCAGTTCGGCAACCTGCTGTTTCAAGGTTTCTTCCCGTTTGCGAACCTTAGATACCATGAGTTCGAAAACCTTGGACAGTTTTGAAATTTCGTCCTGCAAAGCCGATGCGCTAAAGGCGGTGAGATTCTGGTCGTAGTCTCCTTCGGCAATTTTTCCGGCCATCAATGTCAGGTGATTGAGCCGCCGCGTCAATACATCAGACAGCAGATAGACCAACAGAAGCAAGGTGCCGTAGGTCACACCAAAAGCTGCCCAGATGCGATCGCGAATAGCTTTTTGCACCTCCAGGATATGATCGGCTTCGATATCGGCTCCCAGTACAGCGACTACATCGCCTGAAGCATCCTTCACAGGCAGGTAATAGGAAATCCAACTCCCCCAGGGATCGGTGTAGAGATCGCGAAATTGGCCACTCCCTTCTTCAAAGGCTGCCAAAGAATAGGCACTTGGGCTATCGGATTCTAGGAAGAACAACGCTTTGTCCTGGTTGAAAAGCCAGAGAGAATCAACCAGGTAAATGACTTCAAGTTCTTCCGATTCAACTGCAGCCTCCCCGACCCGTCGGTTGTCCTCCTGCACGCCAATCAAAAATGTGTAGGGGTAGACGCGAGGTTCGACATTATGGACGGTTTCAAACCATTCCATCTGATTTTGGTAGCGGGGATCATCGGAATAGCCCTCTTCATTGCGATCGCCTTCTTCATAAAGGGCTAGCAACTCTGGTACATCTAGTCCTTCGGCTGTACCTTCCGCCGTATGTCTTAGATCTTGAATCAAGCGGGTCATGGCCTTTTCCGTTGAGAAGGCGTAGAACCAGTAGTAGGCTCCTGCAAATACAGCACTAAATACTAAGGTAAAGCCCGCCAAAAGCCGCCACCGTAGGCTCAGGAATCGCTGCTTTGTAGGTACTTGCATAGGCTCTGGCAATGAATTCATAATGTCTTCTCAAAATAATTCGTTTGGATTCAAGATGGTATTAATTCGCCTTGATAGAGAGTATATTCAACTCCGAAAAACCGCCTAAAAATCTATTTTGTCTAGGACACTTTTCCCCCGTTGGCGACGCTTTAGCCGCCAGTTAAACAAGCTATTGTCGTAGACCGAACGCATTTTCGAGATTGACCAGATCGCAAGGGCAGCAGCGATCGCCGCGACAAAGAGATAAATATAAAAGTACGCAGAGTACCCAAAACTGCGCCCTATCAAAACACTACTACCTGTTAGACAAGCCCCCACGATAATACCGGCGGATACCAGGTAGCTATCCATAAACAGGCTGACACGCCCGCGTCTTTCTTCTGGTACAAACCCTTGTAAGGTTTTACGGGCAGTCTCGTCAATTGTATATTGCGGTAATTTTTGGAATACGATGCCAGCAACACCCCCTCCCAAACCCGTGAAGGCTAGCATACTCACACTTGCTATCAAACTACTAATGGGTTGAATCAAAAAGGCATTCTTCAAACCAATATTTTGAATCACTCGCTGGGTCACGATTGCCTGTACCAGCATATAAATCAAAATTCGCCCTAAGGTGAATAGGCTAAAAAAAATCTGAAAACTGGCGGTGTCCTCAAAGGCTGCTTTAGTAACAACGAGGAAATGATATTCAATCGCCGTCTCACAGACAATAATTCCCAAAATAGCAATCGTGAGAAAACGGAAAACAGGAACATCCTGCACAAATCTCCACCCTTCTGAGAGGGTGGCTTGCATCGACTCGACCTTACGCCGCATTTGGCGTAACTTAACCCGACGTAGTCCCTGCATCACAATGAGGTAGAGCAGCAGATAGATCAAAATATTTACCATCAAAATCTCTTCGGGTTTGATGGCTGCTTGTTGAAAAAGACTGGGAGATATGGCCGTAATCCCAATTCCTATGAGGCTGCCCACAAAACCGATGCTGCCAAGGAGCGGAAACAGGCGCTTACTTTGTGAGACGTCAAACACATCGTTCGCCAGAACCCAAAATGCCATTGGGAAGAAAACGAGCTGTTGCTCCGACAGCAGATAAAACAAGCCATAGGTTAACCAGGAAGGCGCACCAACAATGAATAATAGACGCAGCAGAACGAAGGAAAGACCGAGCCCAAACCCAACGATGCGCAGCAGATGAATGCGATTGAAGCGATCGACCAGAAGAGACTGTAGCCCCGTTACGGTTATGCTGATGACGCTGGTAATGATGAGAACCCCGAGGAACTGCACCGTCCCTACATCTGTAACAAAGTTGCTAACCGACACGATTTCAGAGATTTTCTGTGCCAGCGCATTCCCGAGAATGATCGCCCCCATGACCAGAACGAGGTACGTTTCCCCTGCACGAATCTTGAAAAACTGTTGAAGCGTCGAGGGCATGGGTAGGAGAGGTAAGACGAAGATGCAATGGACTGGAAGCCAAAGGAGATAAATACACGACTACAACGCTTAACCCTCCAATGGGGTTAGGCCTCATAACGTGCAGATTCCACAACACGATAAAACAAACCTGCACGGTTGTCAGAGCGCTTCGGGAAAAGGGAGCTGCTGACCTGACGAGATACTAAGAATGGAGCTGCCTAGCAACTATCTTGAGCCAGCTGACATGAGAGTGATTTCCTGTTTATTATTCCCAGGATTGCTCTTATACTCTCATCCCTGTTCGGTGAAATCAGTGTCCCTCAATAATTTTTGCCTAGATCGACTGCGTTTCGAAGTAGGCATGGGCGAAGTCCATCGTTATTTTATCGATGGATATAGAAATCATCCCCTTAATCAGCGATCGCTCTGCGACGTGAGTTACAGAATGACCCGACGTGGGGCATAGAGTTCTACTATCCTGTCGATGTCATATCCGGCAGGACGAGGACAAAATCCGTTTGATTGCTTTTGCTCTGAACATGGATGGTTCCCTGGATTTGCTCAACAAGCTTTTTCACCAAAGCGAGTCCCAATCCAGTTCCACCATGCCGCCAGGGATCATTTTGAGGAATGCGATAGAACTTCTCAAAGATGCGATCGCACTCCAGCGAGTTGATTTCAACCCCACTGTTACTGACAGTAAGCTGGAATGCAGCTGTGGACTCTGCAGCGGTCAATAACGCCGCACTGAGGCGAATGGAGGCTCCCTGCGGCGTGTACTTGCAGGCATTGGTTAGCAGTTCGGCTAGAATTCGCTCGAGATGAGAGAAATCCGTTGTCAATGCGGGCAAGTCCGGCGCAATGTCAAGGTCGAGTTGCTGCTGCTGTTGGGTCGCTCGTTCGCGGTAGGGGGCAGCCAGCTGGGGTAACCATTGCTGCAACTGGAGTGTCTTCAGGTTCAGGCTCAGGTCATGTGGGCGATCGCTGGCATCCAGTCGGGAGAGATCGAGAATATCGTTGATGAGGTTAATTTCCCGTCGACATTCATCGCGCAGAACTCGGAAGTAGCGGCTGATTTCGGGATATTGCTGACGATTTGAGGCCGACAGGATGCCAGAACGGTCGAGAACAATTTCCAGCATTTCCGCGGCCATTTTGATATTGGCGACAGGCGTTCGCAATTCATGGGAGACGGTGCTGAGGAAATCGTCTTTGAGGCTGTTGAGGCGCTCTAGCTCTGCAACTTGGCTTTGGGCGGTTTGGTAGAGCCGCGCCTGCCGAATGGCGATCGCACATTGATTGGCCACCTGTTGTACCAGCCGAATATCCTGTTCGCTAAAGGCGTGGAAACTCGGGCTGATCAACCACAGATCGCCTAGAACCCCTTTGTTATCCTGAATCGGGCAGGCCAGCATGGCGGCGCGCTCCCGGACGGGGTTTTCGAGCATGGAACAGAATTGAAAATATTCCCCCCGCAGCAGCGGCTCATAGATTTCGGGAAAGGCTGCCATGCGGGAGGCACGTCCCTGGGATGGGGTGAGGTGGGTCGTGTACTCGTAGCGAATGGTCGAAATGCCCTGCTCCAAATCAAATAATGCGGCGTTGCAGCAAAGAACGCCCATGCCTTCGACCAACTCCTGAACGGCGGTCTGCAAAATCTGGTTTTCATCCAGGCTGTCACGAACCCGATCCGTAATCCGTTTGAGGGTTGCTTCAAAATCGTTGGCGAGTTGGAGTTGTACCGTGCGCACCCGCACCTGGCGTTCTAGACGGCTGTTGAAGTATTGCACCTGGGCATAAAGTTGGGACTGTTGAATGGCGATCGCCAATTGATCGGCCACAATCTGCACCACTTCAATTTCAGAATCCTTCCAGGTGTAAGGGGTTTGGGCATAGGTGAGGCTGAGGCAACCCCACAGCTTATCGTCACTCACACGCAGAGGAACCACTAAGCAAGCCCCCGCAAATGCATCCGAAGTATCAGTCGGAGGAGGAACTGCAGCCGCCTCGCAGACAACACCCGTTTGCTTCAATGTTGTAATGATTGGGTGATGCGTTCCACTAATTTGGACATCTAAAACAGAGTTAAATGCCTCGGTTTGGTGATACTCTGCCCGTCCCAGCCAAATTTCCTTGTCGGGTAGGTACTGGAAGATGGCCGCGCGATCCACCTGGAGAAGACAGGCAATTTCCTGCGTGGTTGCCGAAAAAATTGTATTGAGATCTAAGGATTGGCGAATGACCTGGATGACCCGATTGAGCGTGCGCTCTCGCTCGATTTGTTGGTGTAGAGCCGCCTCCATGCGTTTGCGGCTATGGATATTGCGCCCAACGGATTGATATTCCACTGGGACGCCATGTTCGTTGGCGATCGCCTTTGTCGTCCATTGAATCCAGTGCCCTTCGCCCTGCGGATCAGCGATTTGCAATTCCAGGACATCGTAGGACAGGAGCGGAAGCTGGTTCTGCAAGCGCTGCAAAATATTGGCATGATCCTCGGCGGCAACCCAATCCAGGATTGAAGTGTGCATCAGATCGAGGCGATCGCGCCCGACAAAGCGGCAGCAGGCATCATTCACGAACGTCAGCCGTCCCTCTGGATCGAAGCGACAAATCAAATCAACCTGATCATTAATAATGGCGCGATAATGGGCTTCTTCCTGCCGTACCGCTAGTTCTGCCAGCTTGAGCCGCGTGATATCACGGCTGATGATCAGCACCGTTTGGATGCGCCCGGTGTCGTCCCGCTCGGGCACGATCCGTGAATCCCAAAAGAAGGCGCCGCTGAGGGTCGGCCAGTCGAGTTCTACCTGCTGCTCTTGCTGTGTATCCAGTGCTTGTTGTGTAGCAGTGTGCCAAAGAGCCGTGACATTACGAGGAAACGACGTGTCGTTTAGAGATTTGCCGACCAAGGTGGCTTTGGCAACCCCAAGTTCCCGCTCGACGCGTTGATTGGTGTAATGGATAACGCCCTGACGCGTCAGTTGCACAATGAGATCGGGCGTATTGTCTATCAGTGCTTGAAAATCAGGATTATAAAGCGCTTCAGCCCGTGAAGAAGCGGGTGGGCTGGGGCTATCGTTGGCGGAGGAATAACTCATGTGTAGGGCGGGTGGCGTCCAACAGAGGGAAGCAAGGCGATGCAGCAAATTGGTTCAAAAGATGCAGAATCTCTTGATGGCAAGGCTTCCAGCTTTTCGATTCGGCAAAGAATTGCACACGTGTAGTGGAGCCCAAACGACCCCAGAGAAGCGTATCGCCGGAAAATTAGAGTCTCTGCTGGAAGCAGTAGTATAACCTTTGCCCATCACGATAGTGGAGAGGAAACCCAGGCTTGGGAAAGCCGCCATGAGTAGACACAACAGGGGATTTCAGTTTTGTGTTCTAAGGATTCCCACTCTCTCACCAAGGACAACAGAGAAGCGTGAGA
>JBCBSL010000019.1:0-27434 GCA_039819145.1 Cyanobacteria bacterium J06638_22 | reverse complement strand
CCTAGAGCAGCAGCATGGGCGATCGCCATGACAAAGGTCATCCGATTTCATGACCTCCCGCTATAGGAGAAATCTAGGTACTCTCGATACCGTGAAACCATAGACCAATCCGATGGAATCAGGAGGACATTGTGACGACTGCGATCGCACCACCCTCATTTCAAAACGAGATCGAAACCCTTATTACGCCCTGGATTACCAAAAAAGCACATGTCAATTTGGTGATTGGGGTGATTCAGGGAGAGGAACGCTGGGTTTATGGATGGGGACTAACGGAGGCGGCAGCCTTGGCCGGGGGCAAACAACCCAAGATGTCAGGAGCGATCGCCCCTCCCGATGGCAACACCCTGTTTGAAATTGGCTCCCTCACGAAGGTATTTACCTCGACCCTCCTTTCGTTGCTCGTCGAACGACAGCAGCTACAACTGACGACCCCCATCAACCAGTTGGGGCACCCTTATCAAGCCCTGCCCGATACGATAACCCTGGAGAGTCTAGCCACCCACACCTCGGGATTGCCGCGTATCCCCGACAACATGATGGCAGCATATCGGGCTGATCCTAAAAATCCCTACGCGGCCTACACCTTTGCCGATCTGCACGCGTACCTCCAGAGCCATCGCGGCCAACCCACCAAGACAACCGGATTGATTTCCTATTCCAATCTTGGCGTTGGGGTGTTGGGGAACATTTTGGCCGACCACCTGGGGCAGTCTTACGAAGCCGCGGTAATCGATCAAATCTGCGATGTCTTAGCGCTATCGGATACGCGCGTTACGTTGAACGCCGAGCAGCACGCTCGCTTGGCGATGGGGTATCTGGAAGATAACAAGCCCACACCCCATTGGGATTTGCCAGTCTTGGCGGGTGCGGGTGCGTTGCGCTCGACGGCGCATGATTTGCTGACGTTCCTCGAAGCGAATTTGCAGCCGGAGCAAACGCCGATTGCCCAAGCCCTACGCAACACGCATCCACTGCGCTACAAAGACTTGGCTCCCGTGTCAGGTCTGCCGGGGCTACTCGGTCGGGTTGCAGGATGGACGCGGCGATTGCGAGGAGCCATTTTGGTACAGGCTGACGTCGAAGGGGTAGGGCTAGGATGGTTCATCGACAATCTCCCCAGCATTGAGCATCGTGTCTATACCCACACGGGTGGCACAGGCGGACATCGCTCTTTCGTGGGCTTCATTCCCGCAACCCAAACTGGCGTGGTGGTTCTTTCCAACTACGGCGAAATTCTTTCCACGATGTTTGGCCGATATTCCACCGAAAGTGTTGGACTCCGGATTTTAGAAATGCTGCATCAAGATCGCTAACCCATTCACACTATCTGGGAATGGTGCAGGGCATTGATTGGATACCAGAGGTTACTCAGACTTCAATTGTGCGACCTGCTTGTTGCCGATAATCTTCGTCGCATTGATTCAAACAGGTTTAAACCACAGATGATACAAACATATACAGCACTCAAATTGTTTCTAGGAGCGGCGTTGGGGCTGAGCGTTAGCCTGCCGCTAGCTGTTCCAGAGGTGAACCTGCCTGCCAGACGTAGCGGTGCTTTGCACCCACCAGCAGCTCAAGCTTCCTCAGAAGAGGTGAAGCCTCAAGCTGCAACCTATCTGACGCAGCGTTATCGCTATGAAGGGGATGAGCGATCGCTCCTACAGCCCATTGTGACTCAGGCCATTTCACCGCAGGCTGCTGGGGCGATCGCCGAAACCCTGTTCCCGGATGAACCCACTCCCTCAACCTCCTCCTGGCAAACTACGCCCATTGCAACGATTCCAAGCCGTTCAGAGCAGATGGGGCTGAGTGGGTCTGGGCAACGGTTGATGACGCTGGAGGATAACGGAACCCGGTTGCAGATTTGGGATATTCAGACTGGAGAACCGTTGATGGAAATGCTGGCCGAGGAGGGCACCCGCTTTGATGCGGCAGTCATCAGCACTTCGGGGACACAGATCGCCGTGATTGTGCAGAGCCTCCCCAACCATGCTCTGACATTGCACCTGTGGGATGCCGAAACAGGAGAATGCCTGTGGCAGAAACCCCTGGGGTTGGCGCAAAGCCAGTTTCACGATGATGAACCCAGCTTTTTTGACGCATGGACACAGGTCATGTTTCGTCCCAGCGATGATGCGATATTGACCCAAGTTAGCTTGAGCCTGGATGCTGATGAGCGCGCGACGGACTGGCAGCTCCGGCTCCATGACAACGCCACGGGCGAAACGAGGCAGGCGTTAACCTCGACTCCTGGTGTCGAAAATCAACGGTTTGAGTTTAGCCCCGATGGCACCTTGCTAGCGGGGTTGGGCTATATTCCCACCGATATGAATACACTGCCTCGATATGTTGTGGATGTGTGGCAATTGGAGGGGGGCGATCGCCGGATGACGATCGAGCGCGAAGACGACGCGTCCCTTCCATTCTCGGAAATTGCCTTTACTCCGGATGGGTATCTGAATGTCATGTCGCAGTCGCTGTATGACATTCAGCTCGATACATGGGATGTGGGCACGGGAGCGCGCATAGGTCGGCTCACAGAACTACCAGAAATTGATCGCCAAGATCGCTACCCCTCCCTGAGTCCCGATGGAGTGTATTACTTTGCCCGCAGCGATGTGGCGGGGACGCGCTTGTTCAATCTCCAAAACGGCAGGGTGACAGCAATTGGCGGCTATGTAACGGATGTAACCTTCAACGCGACGGGCAGCCATCTGGCGATCGCTGGGAGGGAAACCGTGGAGATCTTCTCGAAGGTTGCAGTGGTTAACCCCTCTAAGGGCTTGCAACGAGAACAGATTGCCTCGATTAGTCGATGTAGGCTATTCCCGACACGACTACTCGGTGGATGTTTGATTGGATAGTCGGTGGATGTTTGATTGGATAGGTTGCGTTGTAATGATGTCTGGAGCCATCAAACCTGGACGACTCACCAAGTTTTTGGAGTCAGTGCCTGCATTTTCTGTAGGAAAGGTGAGTGAAGCACAATCCATGCGGGCGTTGGTTTGTTGCCATCGGTCAGTTTACGCCACCGTTCCTCAACCCCAACCGACTTGGAGCATGGTTAGTGATGACTGCCGACTTTCTGAATCAAATATCAATTAGGAGCGGAAGTTGATTCTAGAGAATCCAGATGGAACTGAAACTTACTATGCAGCGATCGGCCCAACAGATGCTCACACGCTGGTGCTGCTCCATGGCATTGGTGCGGATCATGAAATGTGGCAGCCGCAGCTAGAGCGGTACGTAGCCGAAGGGTATCGCCTTCTTGCGCCGGATCTTTTTGGCCATGGGCGCTCTTCAAAACTCACATCTATTGCTTTGGCTGATTGGCACAACCAGATCAACTGGTTATTGGATGACCAAGGCATAGAAACCTGTACGTTGGTAGGCGCGAGCATGGGCGGGGTCATTGCCCAGTCTTTTGTGGCTCAAGATTCCTCCAGAGTCGAGCGAATCGTGATTACCGATTCCTTCGGTGAACTCAGAACGTTGCAAGAAAAGCTATTGGGCCTATCGGCGGTGCTTGGCTTTTCCTTATTCAAATTACTGGGTACGGGAATGTTGGCCAAAGGCATGCGATCGACGTACAAAGCCGCCTATGCCCAGCAGGCACAAGACTATTTTGTGCGCGTGAGTTCGACCCTTGATCTCGAACAACTGATCCTCGCTAGAAAAGCGATCAATCAAATCAATTGTCTCGATGATTTGCAGCAGCTATCGATACCGGCTTTGGTCATCGTGGGGGCAGATTTTGGCCAGTCATTCGTCGAAATCAATCAAAAAATCGCCGATGCCCTACCCAATGCGAAGTTCGTCATTCTAGACCAATCGATGGATCCGTCTAACCTGGTCAAACCGGTTGAGTTTGACAAGCATGTCCTGCCGTTCTTGAAGGCAAAAAAGCAACATCTCATCGAATCGACCTAAGCACAGGAGGGTGAAGCAACCTCTCCCCCGCAATTCTCATTTTGGAAATTTGCCGTTCGCCCTGAGCCTGTCGAAGGGTGAACAGGCTTCGACAAGCTCAGCCTGAGCGGCATTTTATAAACTAACAAAGCCATACTGAGAATTGCTGACCTCTCCCTAGAACCCTTGACTTTGTTTTTTACTTAGGCGTTGAGCGTATAGCGGCTCAGGTTGTGGAGGGTTGCCAGAGATGGAGAATGCCATTGGCGTTACCGCTGAGGAGGGTTTGGGGGTCGAGCCAAGCGATCGCCCCACCCACCTCATCGTTGGCATCGGCTTGTCGAATCTGCGCCCGTAAGCCCCGTTGTACATCCCAAATCCCGAGGGTCTGATCACGGCTACTACTCGCAAAGGTCTGGCCATCCAGCGCGATCGCCAGCTCTATAATCGCAGCGGTGTGGTGCTCGAAACGATGGATGGGTTGCCCTTCTGCCGTTGACCAAACCTGGATGGCGCCTGTCTGATCACCCGTTATCAGAAATTCACCGCTGGGCGTAAGGGCGAGTGCCGTTACCCCCACGTCCGGATGAACCAGGCGACGAAGCAGTTCTCTCGTGTCTAGGTGATGCACCAGAATCGTACCTTCGATGTCGGCAGAATAGAGCAAATGTCCATCTGGGCTGAGGGCGATCGCTGTGACGGGTGCGTCATGGTTCGCGACGGTGAGACAGTGGTTGCCGATGACCAAGTCCCACCGTTTGACCGTGCCATCAGGGCTGGCGGTCACCAATAGCCGACTGTTGGGAGCAAAGGTGATGGCCGAAATTTTTGCCCCATGTCCATTCAGCGGACGGATGAGATTGCCCGATTGCAAATGCCATAGCTTCACCACCTGGTCGTCGCCTCCACTGGCCAGGAGGCGTTTGTCGGGGCTGAGGGCGATCGCCTGCACCGCACCCTCATGGGCTTTGAAGGAGCTGAACCGACGTTCCTTAGTGAGATTCCATAACTCAATCTGCTGCTCAGCCGTCGCCACAGCCAGTAGCTTTTGGTCGGCGCTGACTTTGATCCGTGTAATTGTTTCGGCCTGCTCGGTCAGGGCATTGGCCAGATGCCAGGTTTCCAATGGGAGGGGAGAGGGCGGTGGCGGTGGCGAGGCGTTGGTTGAGGGTGCGTTTCCTCCGTTGTTTGCACCGCCCTGGGGGGTGGGCTGCGGTGCTTGATATTGCCGCTCTATTTCCAAGGCCTTAGCCTTGTGTAAATCGGCTTCCGCCCCTAACTCCAGCCCCATCACCGAATAGACAAACCCACGATAACGGTACGCATCGACATAGGTTGGATCAATGCGAATCGCCCGTCCAAAGTAGTCGATCGCCTCCTCATAGTGTCCTGCTTTAACCGCGTCGGCTCCTTGCTGGTAGGCCATCGCAGCGGTAGCCGCACGACGGGTGATTTTGGGACGGGTGGACGTGGATGCAGAGCGTGCCGTGCTCTGGGCTGAGGGGGAGGACGACGGAGCCTTTGCGTTCGCAGATTGCTGAGCCTGTGATGGCGGCGCAACCTGCTCTGATACCGCATGGGTTTGCAGATTGTCCCTTAAAAAGTGATAGGCATGGTTGATGGCCTTGATTTTTTCTTCCGCCTGCTGTTTCAGGGCGGGGTTATCGGTGAAGCGATCGGGATGCCAGTTCTTTGCCAGCGTCCGGTATGCCTGCTTCACATCGTCCAAAGATGCGCCGGGCTGAAGTCCCAAGGTTTCGTAATGGTGGCGGGCGATACTCATGGTTTAAGCAGATTGGCAAAGGTCGGGGACGATGGCAAATCAAGAAAACGGTGCGACAGTATCCGTATTACCCAAACGTTCCCTCAGTGTTCCCAAATGACATGGGTTTCTGACGAGGGGGCGGTTTACTCGTGTTCTAACGACTGCAGCAGACCTGTTAGGCAACAACCTCAAACTTAAGGAATGATTGGCAACACAGGGCGCACAAGCTTACGAATGCGAAGCAACAAAATCAGTTGTTGGATTTCGGGGGATACGATTTCCCCAGGTTGGTCGAGGGTTGCAGCGGTAGCCGCTTGTTCTTCGGCATAGTCTTCTGCCGTTAACAGCTCGCCATCCTCGGGCGATCGCCCCTCAATAATTATCTCGGTACGCAATACTTCCTCCGGAATATCCTCTGGCGGTGGCAACGCAATACTGACCCGTGCCGTTCCCAACCCCAGCGCCACACTGCCGGGAATGAGCAATCCTACAAGCGTTAGGCGATGCCAGAGGGAGAGGTTCATGGTGATGGAGGAGCAGAAACAACGGCGGGTGAATCGGTATCGTGCAAGCCGGGAGGCAAGGCTGTATTACAAGCCTGATGTATTTCGATAATACGTGCAAACAACCAAGGATGTGGGTCGCGGTAGTGGGGCAACCGAGCCAGGGGACTGAGCAGTGCCGCTGCGCTGAGGTCGGTGATGGACAGGCGATCGCCCACTAGATACGGTCGGTCTTGCCAGCGCGATCGCAAAAAAGCCAGCCCTTCTTCCAACCGTGCAGCCGCCAGAGCAACCCGCGCCGGGGTCATGCCATATTGCCGACGCACAATCTGAATCACCGCCTGACTCATCAGCGACGGGTCAAGCGCCTTGCCCTCCCCAGCCCGATAGTCGTAATACACAAACCGGGTGGCCACGCCAATGCTTTCATCCAACCAGTCTTCCAAAAGCTTGGCTTCCATTTGCTGTCCGGGGTCAGCAGGAAACAAGGGCGGCTCGGGCTGGTGCTGTTCCAAAAAGGCAAAGATATGGCTAGAGTCGGCGATCGCTTCATCTTTATCCGGTAACTCCGGCAACAGCACAGGCACCGTCGTCAGCCCGGTCAGCGGCTTGAGACGGAAAACATGGGCTCCCGGTGTCAGATTTTCTACACGATAGTCCAGCCCCTTATACCCCAAGGCCAGTCGTGCTTTGCGGCAATAGTGGGAGGTACTGAACTGTAATAACAACATAATTTAATGAGATCCAATCGTTCCCTTGACTGTCAGCAATTATAAATTCGGATGTTTAAGATGTATTGCCAGTCATAGTTGGTGTTGAATCGTCCAGCATGAAATCAATCAGATGTTGCCAAGAGTCAAATAATAGATATTTGGTGAGAGACTGAATGTCCTGGAAGAAGCCTTTTCGGGTTCCCCGCTGTTGACGAATTCGCTGGTAGGATTCATCGACCAGGTGTAAGACTGTGTGAAATAAGAACGCCAGGAGATTGAGGGTGAGGAGCGTCATGGCTAGATGCTGCTGACCATGGCCAAAATTATGTTCGAGATGATACCCCTTGGTTTTGAGCACATTGTGGTTTTCATTTTCATGTTTCCACCGCGCCCGAGCCGCCGTGACGATTCGGTCAACTGAGAGCGCATTGATGGGATGTGCCGTCACAAAAGCATTGTGGTAGAGCTGTTTGCCATCCGCTTCTCGCTTCACTGTGACCTCACACCAATTCACGGACAGTGCTGGCTGACTGTCGCGCAGGGGAATCTGATGGACATAGCGATAGTGGCGAATTTCATGATGGCGACCATTCCAAACCCGCTCTTGGTGAGCCTGGACTTCATCATTCGCCTCAAGATACTCAAGCCACTCATACAGAGCGGGATGGGAGGTCGGCAAACAGACAAAAATGAAGTTCCACTGGTTCTCTAAACACAGCTGACACATCGGCTGCCGACTGTAGAGGTCATCGCCTAAGACGGTGATTTGACCTGTGGGAAAAACGTGGCGATGGGCTTGAATCCAACGCTTGGCCGCAGTGGTTTCACTATCCTGTTTGTCTGCGCCATCTTGCGGATGAATAAACGCAGGGGGCAGGCTCACCACTTGCTCCTGGTCAGGCGCAACGATAACAGGCAAAATCGCAGCGTGGTGGTAGCTAACCTGACCGTTCTTGTGCGTGCGATGAGCACATTGTTGACAATGAATATTTTGCGATGAAAAATATTCTGTGCCATCCAGGCCAATCAGCAGTTGGCCATCGAGTACTTCATAGGATTTGAGCAGCCCCTGAGCTGCTAAGGCCTGATATACCCAGATAAAAACTGGAAATAAAAGCTTAGCTGCTACGCCATCCAGTACGTTCTTGAGCTGATTATTCGTCGGCAGCTCGGCTAAGCCAAATAGCCGTTGAGCATTGTTTTGCCCCTGACGACTTGCCATTTGCCGTTGATGTTCTAGAAACGACGAGCATTGCATGTAGAACACCGAAAACCCACCCAGGACGATATCCCCAAGGCTGTAATTCTGAGCATTGCTCGGCTGACGGGGATCCGGTAAGGTCCCTATCAGCCGATGAAGATAACTCAGCAGGATTGTAAAACTGAGCCGCTGTTCTTCCATACCGATGTCTCTGCGAGCTCCAGTCCATCCTTATGATTTTTTCGAGAGGCTGTCAAATTTTGAATTTACAATTGCTGCTTGACTGTCCTGCCCCTTGACTATCCTGATGCTGGAGAGTGAGTAATCGCTCAGGTTATGTCCCTGATCAACCGTTTGAACCATTCTAGGATGCAGGTATTCTTGTCGGTGCTGCTTAAGAACAGCCACTACTAAACAAGAGCTAGCGCTTCATGGCTAGAGTAATACCATCGGCCAT
Source organism: Cyanobacteria bacterium J06638_22 (assembly GCA_039819145.1). Lineage (GTDB taxonomy): Bacteria > Cyanobacteriota > Cyanobacteriia > Elainellales > Elainellaceae > Vacuolonema. Next base: position 18,883 of record JBCBSL010000019.1, on the reverse strand, counting down.
AGGAATCATCGACAGGGTCACGCGCTCGTCGGTGTGAAGGGCTTGGTTGAACTGGCGCAACGCCCGCGTGCTGGCTCCCTGATTTGTGGGATCCGCAACATCCCCCGACCACAGCACGTTATCTACAACAATCAATCCGCCGAGACGCAAAAGCTGGAGCGATCGCTCGAAATAATTTTGGTAATTCTCTTTATCCGCATCGATGAAGGCCAAATCAAAGCTGCCGCTTGCCCCTTCGGCGATTAGCTGATCCAAGGTTTCCAGTGCCGGAGCGATACGCAGGTTCACTTTGTCTGCCACGCCTGCTTTTTCCCAGTACCGACGGGCGATCGCCGTATACTCCTCGCTCACATCGCATGCAACTAACTGACCCTCTGGCGGCAACGCCAACGCAATGGACAGCGAGCTGTAGCCGGTGAACACGCCAATCTCCAATGCTTTTTGCACTCCAACCAGTTGCACTAGGAATCCCAGAAACTGCCCCTGATCCGGTGCCACCTGCATAATGCCCCGGGGATGCTGTGCTGTTTCCTCGCGCAAGGCTCGCAGCACCTCAGGTTCTCGCAACGACACAGACAGCACATAGTCATAGAGGGAAGAATCCAGGCCAATCGCTTTCGCCATAACGAATAAAGTCCATCTTGCTAACGGTTACAGGTTTCCGGCAGGAATTCGCCAAAAACCGATGTGCCCAAACTCGGAACATCTCGGAATGTAGTAGGGTTGAGGCAGGTTAGAGCGCAGAAAAAACTGCCCTCTAATGCCATCTTACGAAGGGAGGTCGCGTTGTGGGTGATAGCTGTGGCACGCACCTAGCTGCGGTAGACGCGATCCCCACAGTTCAGCACAACCGTTCGTGCACCGGATACGATGGCTGACGTTGCCAAACACCCTATCCCATCCCGAATAGATGGGCATTTACTGGGACGAGAAAGGATATGAGTCGCTCGGGGTTTCGCCTTTTTTTGAAACAATGTGCTCGCATAGCGTCGAGGGGTTTGCTGATTGGCTTAATCGCCATTTCTCTAACGGCCTGTGGCGGAAATGTGCCGAATCGAGCGTTGGTGGAAAAGGCGATCGCCCTACAATTCAGCCAAACCCAAATAGAATTATCTCGACAACTCTCCGTCCCCTCCGCCATACAACCCTCGTTTCATATCGACGATATTAAAATCAAAGCCCGTCAGGCTATCAAAATTGAAGGGCTGCGCTCCTATCGCGTCCGAGGAACTTATACCCTGACGCTAAACTACCCCAAACGGCAGGTTACGAAGAAACGTAACCCGTTTGAGGTCTATCTGCAACGCCAAAGTGAAGGAAAAACCTGGCGACTGGCTCGATTAGAATCTACCCAAAACGCCTTGCAAGACACAACGAATCGCTGGGTAACGCAACTCATTCAATAACTGATTTTGGGTTGTTCATTTATCCGCAAGGCTGTCGAAAATCTTACCCAATCCTGAATAGACCCGTTGCCCATAGCAAAGCGGAATTATGAAAGGAGAACAAAATCGCTGACTACCAGTGTTGGATTGCCGCGTAGGTTCGCAAATTTGCCACCACCTCCAAAGCCACCGACTGACCCATTGGCGTTGTAGTACAGACTGCCAGACGAGCGACTGTAGACAATGACGCCGTTGCTGCGGTTGGCTTGGCGATCGCTCTCTACGGTCACAAACTCGCCTGCTACGCTGAAGCCGCTACCTATAGTGCTGCTAAGCGTCGAGAAGGTTGTGCGGCTGAGGGCGATGCGATCGCTTCCTGGCGCAAAATCTAATACCCGATCGATGCCGAGAGCCTGAGACGAGAAGTTGCCGTCCGTGGCAAACCGGAAGATATCGGCTCCCTGTTGTCCTTGTAGCCGATCATTGCCGCTTCCCCCGGTCAACTCATCGGCTCCAGCGCCACCAACCAGGGTATCGGCTCCGGCTCCGCCTAGCAGGGTATCCCGACCACTCTGACCCCGCAGCCAATCATTGCCCGTCATCCCCAGCAAGCGATCGCGCCCCTGCCCACCTCCCAAGTGGTCATCCCCAGCCTCGCCGCTGAGGTAATCATTCTGGCGATCGCCGAACAAGCGATCGTCTCCAGCCAGACCCAGCAGGATGTCGCGCCCTCGCCCACCCCGCAGCGTGTTGTCCAGGCGGTTTCCAGACAGGCGATCGGTCCCATCGCCCCCAAAAGCATCCTCAATCCAGGTGCGATCGCCCAAATCTAACCTACGACCCGCTAACCGTGAAGTTTGGCTTCCCGGCAGTAGATTAATTGTCAGGTCAGTCGTTATGGCTGCGGCATTGAGCACATCCTGCCCGGTGGTATCGATTAGCGTCGTTCGGTTGGTTCCCTCAGCCGTTGCAAACTCATCGGTGTAGATATAGAGATCATCGCCTGTTGCTTGGTTGCCAAATGCCCGCAACCGCCAATTTTTCAGTGTTCCCACTTCCTGGGTTGCCCGATCGCGCACCGTCAGTGTCCAGGCTCCTCCGCTGGATTCGCCCCAAAACTCATTGCTCGTGAACACAAAGGGCTGCATTGGCGTACTGAGGCCATAGCTCGTGGGGTCATCTTTTCCTGGGCGCGTTGCCAAAACGCTGCTTGTGCCGTTGGGTGACGTCAACACAATCTCTAAGTCACCCGTCCAGGTGTGCTGTACGTTGAGAACGACATCAACCTGCTCTACAGTGACTCCTGGTTCGAGTCGGATGGTGCTCGTGCGTTCGCCCGCATCGGGAATAGGGAGGTTGGGCGATCGCTGCCCCTGCACCACGGCCTGATTGCGGGAAGTTTGCTGTAGGGTCCAGGTTTCCGCAAGGCGCACCGCTGCCCGCGCATCCACTAGTCCAAACCCATAGTTGCGGTTGGTATGCAAACCGCCGCCATTCCAGGTGGTTGCGCCATTGGTGCGCCAACTGCCGTTTTGGGCATGATTTTGCCGAGCCGAATAGGCCAGAATTTCTTGCACATCACGATAGCCCAGACGAGGATTGGCCTCCAGCATGAGGGCAACGACCCCGGCCACCATCGGTGCGGCCGCCGAGGTACCACCAAAGTTGCGGGTGTAGTTTGTAAAGGAATAGCCCTGCCGCTGTCGGCGATCGGTGGTAACGATGCCGTCCTGATTCCCATCGCCACCAAAGGCTGAAACCAGCAAGCTCGCGCCCGCAGAGCTATACCAGGTGCTCCGTCCAAAATGGTTGAGCGCCGCCACCGAAATCGTATGCCGAGAGTTTTGCAAATTGTGATAGTCGGGGCTGTCGCCTCTGGGTCGCGCATTGCCCCCGGCAAAGATGACGACAGTGCCTAACCCATTGCGCCCCTGCCGAACGGCCTGCTGTAGTGCATCTTGAAAGCGGCCAAACAAGGCACGGTTGGCTTTGAAATTGTCATAAAACGGGAGATTGTAGCCCCAGCTGTTATTGACGACATCAAACTGGGTCATAGCCTGAAAGGCTTGTTCGACTTCGAGCTCAAATTCGACTTGACTGGCCCTAAAGTCAACGCGCAACCCAGTTAAGGTAGCATCTGGCGCAACGCCAACACTTCCCTGACCATTCCATGCCGCACCAATCAATCCTGCAACAGATGTGCCGTGGTTATCGTCCACATAGGTTGGCTGCGCATTGCCATCGTTCTCTGCAACGTCCAGCTCAAGGCGGCGATTGTAGTTGTTTTTTAAGTCGGGGTGCTGCCAGTCGATGCCATCATCAATCACCCCAACCAGAACGCCGCGTCCTGTGTAATCAAGCCACACGGACTGCACATTCAAATCCATGCCGGGAGTTCCACCCGTTTGCCCCCGATTGCGCAGGTGCCATTGCTGATTGAACAAGGGATCTGGGGGGCGAGCTGCTGTTGCCATACAATCCTTCTCGCGTAGAAGAGCGATCGGTCAAGCCAAGTGGCGTTGCACCAAGGCTAGCCGTATCCAACATGCAAACTTGCTTGCTGCCGCATCAATATCGTCATCGTCAAAAGCGAGCTAGAGGCTGTTTGAAACGCTTTGAGCCATGTTGCCCTGCTGGTGCAGGATATGCCCAACGTTATTCGCTCAATCAAACAAACTCTAACCGGGCAGTAGAGACACCGCTCCCATCTTTACAGATGCCTCGCGATTTCGACCACGGGTTGACGCACCGTGAAACCAGCGCTGCTGAAATTAGCTGGGTTGGTAGAAAGGAATTCGGAACGCTAATCCGGCGGGTGAAACTGTGCCTAGCAGAAAGAAATCCTCTGGTGTAGGGTCTCAAATCACAAACTCTCCCAGTCCGCGATAGCGGACGCTGCTCTTGTAGCTGCGACTTTAGTTGTCAGGGTGTTGTGTTTTCTCAGCCCTGTTCTTTAATAGGAACGACTCAAAACGTAGTCTTGGAGGCTCTTGAGGACAGTCAAAGACGGAGAAGGTTCCAGACCCTCCAGTTGCTGTATCGCAAGTTGGGCATGATGGGTTGCCAGTTCGCGCGATCGCTCTATTCCTTTGCTCTCCAACACGAGGGCGATCGCCTGATCGAGATCGCCATCCTGGGCAAACTCTCGCTCAATCAAGACCTCTAAGAATGGTTTTTCTTGCAAAGCGTAGAGTACGGGAGCGGTGAGGTTGCCGCTGCTAAGGTCAGAGCCAGCTGGCTTGCCGAGGGTATCGGCGGAGCTCGTGAAATCGAGCAAATCATCGACGATTTGGAAGGCCAGCCCCAGATGACGACCATAGTTATAGAGGTTCATCGCCATGGCTTCTGGCACTTCGCTGAGTACTCCAGCCGCCTTACAACTATTGGCAATGAGTGAGGCTGTCTTGTAATAGCTCTTTTCTAAGTAGGCTTCGATGGATAGACCCGCATCAAAGCGATTGAGCCCTTGTTGAATCTCGCCTTCGGCCAAATCCATGATGACCTGCGACAACAGCTTCACAACCTCCAGGTTATCCAGGTTTGCCAGATACCAAGACGATTGGGCAAACAAGAAATCCCCTGCCAACACGGCGATCCGGTTGCCAAAGCTCGCATGAACTGTGGGTACACCGCGTCGTAGCTCAGATTCGTCGACTACATCGTCGTGAACCAGGCTAGCCGTGTGAATCATTTCGGTGATTTCTGCCAAACGTCGATGGGAAGCCGTAATGCCATGATCAGCAGACGTTGCCCTGGAGATTAGTAGGACGATGGCAGGTCGAAGGCGTTTCCCACCGGCACCAAAGAGATGCTCTGCAGCAGCAAACAGTATCGGATGCCGAGCACCGACCAAACGCTTGAGATTCTCTGTTAGCTGATGAAGGTCAGCTTCGACTGGAGAAAAAAGAGAGGTGACTGAAGTCATGAAGCGGCGGTTCAAAGGTTACGAAATTTTACATAACATTCTAAGCTAACCCTTGGATCTATGGGGAGCTGCCACACCAAACTCTTGGGTCAGAGCTGCGCAAATGCCCTACCTTATTTGGCAGGGCACGCTAAAACTTGCAGTCAGCGATGTATAACGAATCCTTTTTTTATATTTATTTTAAGTTTTACCGTGTTTTACCGTGCAGCAAGGCGATCGCCTGTTTCGCGAAAGATGCTGAAATGGTCTCTGGGCAAAGGGTATTGGCGATCTCCCTGAAGGGGCGACCCTGTAACAAAAAATTTATAATCCAATGAGTTCTATGTTAGTATTTCAAGTAAAGCTATTCAAAAAACTGATTAGTTAAGGCCTGCACGATGAGGTTGTTGCGCTGACGGCGATAAGGTTCGCTTCAGGGCATGTTCATACCTGGATGTAGGGCGATCAGGTTTGATTGTATAGAGTTCTCATGGCATTAGGGTTTTGCACCGGAGCGATAAGCTTCTGAGCGCATAAGCCCGAATTGTTGCGTCTCTATAAGCTTACAGGAATAGCAGGCGAACTTGCGGGAGCAGGTGTCGCCTATGTCCCTTATGCCGCTTATCTTTCACTATTTCCTGAATAGCATCACTGCATGACCAACTTATCTCTTTGAGCTAATTGAAATGTCTTATCTCTTTGACGCCCCAATCATTATTCCTGTACTAGCGGCGCTTTATCTGTTGATGGTTTATGTTGTGCTGTTGTTGGTGCAGCGAAAGCAAGCATAGCAGATTTTGTGCCTTTGTACACATTCTTTGCTCAAGCTTTACCGAAGGACGGGTCTCCCCCTTCTGCACAGGTACCTTGTTGTCACAAATTTATTATTTAAAGGAATAGGGGGCGATCCTGCTGGGTGGTTTGTAGGATCGCCGCTACTGCATCCCAGTCCGACTGTTCGATGGCTTGGATGGTCTGATCGAGTGTTTGGCGATAGGCCACGAGGGACGATAAAAGCGCACTGCGGTTGTAGCGTGCCATCATGGTGCCCAATTCTGGGTTGCCACCACCGACGCGGCTGGTATCGCGAAAGCCCGAGCTAGCAAATGTCTGCGCAAGTTTGACGAGCTCAGGGTTTGAGATGGTGGTGCAAGATTGGATGAGACTGGCGCTCACCATGACGGGAAGGTGTGATATCCAGGCCACGGCCTGATCATGCTCCGCTGGTTCGCAGATATAAAGAAGGGCGCGGAGCGATCGCACTAGCTCGCTTACTCGCTCGACGGCCGCTACTGGTGTTTCTTCCGTTGGTGTCAGCACATAGGGGCGATCGACGAATAGATCGGGCTGCGCTGCATCCAACCCTTGAGCTTCAGTGCCAGCCATTGGGTGGCCACCCACAAAGTTTGGCCAGAGGGATCCTACCGACTCGACGATGGGCTGTTTGACAGAGCCGACATCGGTCAACACCACGTCCTTGGATAAGTAGGGAATGAGTTTCTGCGCCATTGGGGCGATCGCCCCAATGGGTGGGCACAGAAATACGACATCCATGGTGTCCAGACTCTTCAGCTCTGAACTGGCCGCGTCTACAACCCCGCGCTCAACGGCCTGCTGGCATGTTTGTTCCCGACGGCTCACGCCAAAGAGGGTATGCCCCTGGTTTCGCAGGTCGATGGCCAACGAGCCGCCAATTAATCCTATGCCTACAACACCAATTTTCATCGTTGCTTCATATCCTTGTTTTTTTATATGTCTTGTCTAAGTTGTCTGTGATTTGTGGTCTGCATCTTTGGCCTCCCTCCTTTGATATTGGTCACCTTCATCGACAACTACAAATTTCCAGCGCTGACGCAGCACCTGCGCAGGACTGCCGCATTTTGTGGGTAGTGGGGGACGAGAGCGCTCACACTATCTGGAAAATACGACAAGTCCTATTTTCCAGTATTTTCCCCCTTCCACACGCCACGGCTCTCCCCACTGATGCCGAATTCTGCCAAGGTTTGCATAGATTCCTTGTCATGGTGCGTTAGAGGTTTGTGTCACAATGAATTGCAACTGTTTATTCGCGAAGTGTCTGTGATTGAGGTCGAGGTTCACCAGCAACTCAGAGCGTTCTTGCGGCAGCAGGGCGAACCCTACTGGCACCACCATCTGACGATGGCACGGTTGGTTGCCCGTGGGCTGCGCTTGAAGCGGAGCACGTTGATTCAGGCGGGTGCGTCATCGGGCTACCACGGACATTATCGTCTTAGCTATTTGATGCCAGCATTGCTCTGGCAGGAACCAACGGTGTTGGTGGTGCCAGAGCCATTGCAACAGCGGTTGCTGATGGTCGAAATTCCGCGCTTGCGGGAATGGTTGCTCTCACCCAAGCCGATTCGGACGGGCGATCGCTTCCCCGAATCGGGCTTTAACGGTCTCCTCCTCACAACCCCAGAGGCATGGCTGAGCGATCGCCTCCAACAAGCTGGCCGGTTTCCCGACGAGATTCCAACGATCTTGGATGGGGTCGAAGACCTGGAAACCTGGGTTCGCGACCTGACAACGATTCATCTGTTGCCCGAGCATTGGGATACCCTGATGCTGGCCTATCCAAACCAGGTAGAGCAGATTCGCGATGTGCGCGTGCGGCTGACCCATGGCATTTTTCAGCACCCGCCTAATCCCTACAACTGTTATGTGCTGGATGCAGAGCAGCGATCGCTTCTCCACCAACTCGTCGCGCAGTGCCATGAGGTTGCTACTGTGGGTACGGCTAACTTGCCGACTCCCTGGAATGTCTGGGAAGAGCGGCTGCAATCAGAAGATTTCTTAAACTGGGCAACGATCAATCGTGACCAGGGCTATTTTGCGCTCCACAGCAATGTGGTGGAGCTTGCTCCGCTGCTGACCCCGGTTTGGGAAAAGCAATCAGTTGTGATGATTGGTGGAGCCGTGGATTCAGAGCGGATGGCTCCGACCTTTCGCCAGCAGGTGGGCTTGGACGATGCTGCTTGCATCCAGTTCCATCCCGATCGCCACCAGGAATTTGTGCAACTCTACCTCCCCGATGGGTTACCGATGCCCAATACTCCTCAGTTTCAACCGATGGTAATGCGGGAATTACGAGCATTGCTGTCAACCAATACCGCACGGCAGGGGTTGACGGTGATTCTGGTCAACGATGTGCCGCTGCGCGCCCAACTCGCGGCCGAACTCGCCGCCGAATATGGGGCACGGGTTCAGATGGAAAAGACCTGCCTGGATGATATGGGTATCTTGGTGGCCGGGTGGGAGTTTTGGCGATCGCACCAAACCCTCCTGCCCACGCCTACCTTATTGGTTATTCCCACACTCCCAATTCCCTCGCTCGAAGACCCGCGGGTAGAGGGGCGAGTTGCTTACTACAAGCGCCATCGCCAAGATTGGTTCCGACTCTATTTGCTACCAACGGCTCTAAATGAGTTGCAGCGGGCGATCGCTCCCCTACGGGATAACCGGGGTGTCGTAGCGCTGCTGGATAATCGCGTGAACCATCGCAGCTACGGACAGCAGGTGCTAGAAGCTCTGGAACCCATGGCTCAGATCAACTATCTGGATGCCAGCTTATTTTCTACCCCAGATTTTTCTGCTGTTGACTAAGCAGCTATGCTGAGCCGTCTAGCCCGTGACTCAGAGTGACGTATCTCTGTTAGGCCTTACGCATGGGACACGAGACACCAAAGGAATGTGATGATTTTTGGGGTGCTCCGCCCCCCAAAAATCATCACACTGCGTAAGCCCTGTTTGTCTTACCCAAGGTCGCAAGGCAAGCGCTATCATCAGGTAAATTGGTCTGGGCAGGGTATTGACTGTCATTGCAAACTGTTGGAACTAGGGCGATAGAGCTATGGGCGACTCAAAACGCAGGAAAGAAATTCTCGGTGACCAGTATGGACAGGAGCAAAATGTTTTTCCCTGGTTACCCATTAAGAAATCGCAAGCTCAGCAATTCGTGAAGTGGAGCACCCGAGGCGCTTGGCTTGGCATCGGGGTACTCATTGCTTACTGGGTTCTCATTCGCTTTATTGGTCCGAGCGTGGGCTGGTGGCAAGTCAACTGACAATCAGTTAAGGAAAAATATTAAATCTGGTTGAAGAACCCAAATAGTGTTTACACTCGCTACGCTGCCGCGGGCGCAAGCACTATTTTAGTTTTACGGCTTTTTAACCAGATTTGGTCTAACACAAAAGAATCCCCCGGAGAGAAGGCACGCATGGCCCAACTTCTCCTTGGGGGACTTTTGTTCTCCTGCAAATCTGACGCTATATCGCCGCATGCGTTGAAAACTGGACAGATCGAACAGATCTAAATGTTTGTAAGCTCCGCAGAGCGGAGCCTGCAAAAAACGCTTGGCTTTTCCCTCAGCGCAGAACATCCACAGCGGCACTGAAGTGCGGAGGTTTTCGTCACATTTATTGCGATCATCCAGATAGCCTAGATGCGTCGTAGAAGAACAAAACAAGCCAATTGCCGGACACTTACGTAAATTTGACCTGTCTTGATGTAGTCTTTTGACGATGTAAAGACAAAATAAATCCTGCTGCCGGGCGATTCACTTGCAGACTTGCATGGATACACTATGATTAAGCCTAACCGTCAATCTTGATACAGAACTTTACATTCGGGTTGACTACGCTGGGCGCGTTGTAATTTCGATAAATTCCTATGCTCTTCATAGGTTTGGTCTCATAGCTTCGGGTACATAACATCGATCGGATTAGCTGAAATCCCTATTGGGCTTACTTTTCATTATCACTGTTGGCGCTCCTGGCAAGAGGCTGTAGAATTGGATTCAGCAAATCATTAAAAAAACATTAAATTGCTGCAATATGGTTCAGTGATTGGAGGTGGAGGATGTTCGTAAGACTTGCGAAGCAGCACCAGCAACTTGTGCAGGATCTCGTGATGAATTTGCAGGCACTCGCTACAGTGCTGGAGCGGCAAGGCTATTTGGCTTCTTGCTATACCTGCGGAGGGCAAATGAACAGTGCCTCCTTTATGGTGAGCCTTGGAGAAAATCATCTGATTCGATTCCTAGTTTCGGACTATGGGATCACCTGGACAGAGATGCGAGATGACCGCGAGCTAATGAAGCTTGAAGGCGCTGAGGCAATCAGTCAGCTTCAAGAATTGGCAAATCTCGTGAAATTCCGCATTAAGCCGTCCGATCAGCCTCTTGTGCTGGCTCGTACGACTGAAAACGTTGCTTGACAGTTCTCAACTGAGGTATTCCAAAGAGCGTTTCCCTCGATACATGGATTGGGGAACGTGTCGAATGTAAAGGCTCGGAAGTTCCAGTGATATGGTCTTATATCAAATCTGGTTGAAGAACCCAAATATCGTTTATGGCCGCTACGACGTAGCGGCCATAAACGATATTTGGGTTTTACGGCTATTTAACCGGATTTGATATTACACACGTTAGGCTGGGCAACTTCTGACTTGAGATTAGGATAAACAAATTCTTGAAAGTAGGGCACTGCGTGGCTTTCAAGATCCGATTGTTTTACACAAGCGCGTAGCGCTATAACTGCCCTAGCCGTAATTAATTCCTTGAGGATTCGGTTACTGGAGCGTGTGTTCTCGATCCAAATCCAGGGTCGCACGACCTTTGGAAAAGGTCGCGATCGCCGCATCGGTGCCAACATAACGCCAGTGCCAGGGTTCGTAGCTGATCCCCTGAGGATTTTCGGGTGGGAAGGATAGCTCAAAGCCAAATCGATTTGCATGGCGGCTGAGCCAGCGATAGGCATCGGTGTCGCCGAAAGCTAGGCTGAGGTCAAGGGCACGGGCCAAGCCATCGGCGAGATCCACGGCCATCCCTGTATGGTGTTCGCTGTAGCCAGGAGGGGCAACGGTAAAAGCCGCGCTCTCTGGGGAACCGAGCTGTTCAACTTTGCTTTCAAACAGGAAATCTTGACGCGCGTAGTCGCGAAAGCCGGAGATGGGAACCAGCCAAATTCCATCGCGACGGGCGGAATCGATCATCTCTAGCAATGCTAACCCAGCGGCTTCTTCCATTTGCTCAAACCGCTGTTCGTTCGCAGCCGTGTAGCTGCTCACCACCATCAACTCGGAGGGGGGACTTTCGGCATAGGGCAGGTGTCCAAACCTCTGGCGATAGGTGCGATCGCCCCCTTCAGCTAAATTTTCAGTGATTTCCCAGGCGTAAATGCCATGAAAGACGCGCTCAACCACGGGGGCGACCTGCTGTAGGACAGCTTGCGCAGGATTCACAGGTTGAGGAGGCGGGAGTTGGGCGATCGCAAAATGAGTCAAAACGCCCCAGCCTGCCGCGAGTACAGCCAACCAAATAAACTGCAATGCCCATCGCCACCTATTCCATGGCTGGCGGCTTGGCTGGTTTTTCACCGTCACGGTGATAGCAGAGGGAGACGGTTTGACCTGAGCCGTTCTAGAGGCTGTTTCCGGGCGCTTATCCGATGTCTTATGCCCCTGCTTTTTGGAGGGTGTGGAATTTGGGGGGGATGTGGGACTTTGCGCCGTTGCTTTGGCGTCGTTTCCGTGAGCAGACTTCGCCTTTGAGGTTGAGGACTCAACCGTCGCTGTCTCTGGCTGAGATGCTTGCGGCGCTGCGGGTTTGGAATCAGACGATGGATTTGCCGTCGGCTTGGCCGCTCCATTGCCAGCCATAGACTGTCCGGCGGCTGGAGCCGTCGTCCTGCTTGAGTTTTGGGACGAAGCCGAAGACTTTTGAGCCATAGCGTTTACCTTGTAATCCGGTTTGCCCAGCGTAGCCATTCCCCAACCCATTCGCTTTGCATTGGCTCAATGCAGGATGATTCCGGTGTGACGGCCGCTATCATGGTGTCCTGCGGGGAAGCGACAGGGGGGTACAACGCGACGACATGGGGCACAGGACGGGGGGTGTAGTACACCAGCGACTCGCCTTCATAGGCGAGCGATGTGCTGGCTCCGGAATCGAGCATCACGGCTTCGTACAGTCCGGCTTGCGCCAACATTTGCCCCAGGGAAACGGAGTCGATGCGGCTGCGGGTAACCCCAATGACGGGCTGCCCAGCGTGGTTGACGCCCCAGAATGCTCGGTGGCGGTTGGCGTCGTAGTCAAACAGGGTACCGAAGTCGGCGGGCGATCGCCCCACTCCATCCTGGACTAACCAAGCGGCTGCCACAAACACATCGGTCAAACCTTGCATCTCGCCTTGCACCCCTTCGAGGGTGCTGTGCTGTTCTGGGTCAAAGGGGACGAAGCGCACCGCTGTTTCACTCAGCAACACCAATGGCCGTCCGGCCAGCAACCGATTCTCGCTGGCATTCCCTGGAATAAAGGAACCCGTGTTGCGCCCCATAACCGGCCCAATCATAGTGTTGGAATCTAGGTATCTGAGCGAGAAAAAGCCCCCATCGACCGCGGCGATCGCCTCCGTGCCCTGAAGAATTTCTGGCACCTGGTAGCGACTATCCGCATGGATAGTCTTGGGTTGTCCGCCGCTAATTAACACCAGCTCCGTCTCGTCGAACGTCACGATTTGTTGTGTGACAGGAGTGCTGAAGTTGAACGTTGTGTCGCCTGTGGATAGCGGTGGGCCGCCATAGGCTTCGGAAATGATGTCCTCCAACTGCGATTGCCCAATGCGCTCCAAGGTAAACAGGTCAGCAGATTCCCCTGCCATCTTGTTCACCTCGTCGTCCATTGTCAGGGCAGAAATATAGCCCGCTTCCTGCACCATACGCTTCACGTCGTCGTCGTACTTGCCCACAGGATAGACGAAATGATCGATAGGTATCCCTAATTCTGCTTCGAGGATTTGTTTGGATTCAACAATCTCCTGACGGAGATCGCCGTCAAAGTCGGTCAGGTCGCTTGGATGGGTCACGCTATGGGAGGCAACGGTCATCAGCGGATCCTGGGCGATCTCGCGCACTTCCTCCCAGGTCAGGCTCGATCGCCCAAAATTCTGCCCCACCTTTGAGGTGTAGATGGAGAACAAACCAGGATAACCATATTCCTTCAACAGCGGGTACACGTAGGTGTAATGTCCGGCGTAGCCATCGTCGAAGGTGAGCAAGATCGGCTTTTCGGGGAGAGGTAATCCCGTGCGGAGGTGGGTCACTAACTGATCGAGGCTGATGGGAGTGAGGCCATTATCACGAATGAGTTGGAGGTCTTCCTCAAACTCTTCGGGTGTGAGATCAAAAAATACTTCTTTCTGAGCCAGGATGTCGTGGTACATCATGATGGGCACCCGGGCGACTCTGGCGCGACTGTGGATAGCGGGGTGCGACGGCGCACTGAGATAACTGGCCATCACCGGCGCAAGGTTGTCAGCAACGGCATCCGGAGGCATGGCCTCAACGCCATCGCTGACCGCAATGCAAAACGGTGCATCGACACTATCTGCAGCCATGGGTTCTGGCGAAGAATCGTTCGATCGCACTGCGACAGCTGAACCACATGCACTCAAAACGACTGGCAACAGGAGCATTGGAAGGAGCTGCCACCGCTGGCTCCATGCTTTCTCACCCTGTGTCATGCCAGCCCCCCCTCTTTTTGCCCCAGACTCCGTTGTTTTTGCATCGCGCCTTCACCTAAAAGAAGCTACCTATGACGATCAGCACACCAACTAACTACGCGAGAGGCTCGCCTAAAATTTCTAAAAAATATGAAGTAATGCAACCACGCTAGATTTAACGAATTTTTGTCCCAGATCCTGGTGCTTTAGCCGACATTTCTCCAAGAAATTTTGATGGCTATCCTATTGGGAAGGCTGCCCCCCGCTTGCCCTCCCTATTCCAGCACGGGAACCTAAAATCCGGTCAATCAAGTTTAATCACTTCAGCGAAATTTCAATCACTTGGCTCTCCGGTTTACGCAGGTTTAGCCAGATCTTTATAGTCAGATCGAATGTTGGACAATGTCACGAATATGCCCGCGCACAGGTTGGTGATAACACTGGGTGACCGTCGCGTCAGTCCCTCGCAACATGTCCGTTTAACTCTGAGCAGATAGTTGGATCGCAAACATTTGCCCGGCTAAAGCCCTTACTCAGTGGTGCTTTAGCTGTGTTTCACAACAGATAGTCCAGGGGTATCCCGGCAGCTTGCAGTCAGTCAGTGGTACATTTTCATAAAGCATTTGTTAAGTTATGCACTGGCGGTCTATGGTTTCTCAGCGTCCCGATATTGTTTTTCTGGTGCTCGACACGCAACGGCGCGATCGCCTCTCCTGCTATGGCTACTCTCGCCCCACATCGCCCTACATCGACGCCTTTGCCGAGGGGGGCACGCTGTTCCACCATGCGATCGCTCCGGCACAGTGGACAGTTCCTTCCCACGCCTCCATGTTCACTGGACTATACCCCTCCACCCACGGGGTGTTGCAGTCCTATTCCGCTCTTCCCAACGACATCCCGACTCTGGCCGAGCGGCTGAGGGCCGGTGGCTACTACACCGCAGGATTTTGCAACAATCCCTTGGTTGGGGTTATTAATAATGGCCTGCGCCGGGGATTCTACAGCTTTTTGAATTACAGCGGGTTGTTGCGATCGCATCCTAACCAGGCCGGGATTCCCTCGGGCTTATGGGATCGCTATCGCCAGTTCTTTAAGCGGATGTTGGCTGGGGCACTGGGGTCGGTGCAGGATTCCTTCGCTCGGTCTGAATTGCTCCTGGCCTTGTCCTTCACGCCGCTGATGGTGCCGCTGTGGCAAACGGCGCTCAGTTTTAAGGGCAATACGGCCAAGTCATTGCAGGATGCGGCGCAGCTTCTAGCACATCGCAACGGGGTAGATGCAGATCAGCCCATCTTCTCGTTCATTAACTTGATGGGGACGCACATGCCCTACCATGCCCCCCGGAACTATGTGGAGCGGTTTGCGCCCCATGTGCTGAGGGACAAGGCAGCTCAGCGCTATTTGCGGCAGTTCAATGGCGATGTGTACGGCTGGTTGGCTCCCTTGGCCAGTGGACTGGAAACCAACCAGAAGCACACCCTGGATGGCATGTACGACGCCGAGGTCGCCTATCAGGACGAGCAACTGGGGCTCTTCTTCCGCCAGCTCGAAGCCAGTGGGCGGTTGGACAACACCCTGGTGGTTATCTGCTCAGACCATGGGGAACATCTGGGCGAGAAGCAGTTTATCGGGCATTCCATCACCCTGTATAACGAGTTGGTGAACGTGCCGCTGATTGTACGCGATCCCGCAGGGCACTTTGACCCCGGCTCCGAACGGTGGGATGTGGTTTCAACCCGTCGCTTGTTCCACTCAGTCCTGACCGCTGCGGGGCAAGCCAACGAAATGGAAGAGACCATGACCCTGGCGCAAAACCCTGAAAGCCAAGATCAGCAAGTCTTTTCTGAGGCCATTCCGCCACAGAACGTGGTGAATTTGCTCTACAAGCGGCAGCCTGAGCTGGTGACGACCCATGCCTGCGACCAACCCCGCCGTGCGGTGTGGATGGGCAAGCATAAGCTGATTGAAACGGGGAGCGATCGCCTTGAGCTATTCGACCCCTTCAACGACCCCCACGAAAGCCTCAATCTCAGTGACATCTTGCCCGAAAATGTGGAGTTTCTCCAGGAATGCCTCCAGCAGTTTACCGGGGAAATGTCTCCAATGATGTCGACTGAGCGTGCCCCGGGATTCGATGATCCAGAAGTGCAGCGTCGCCTGCGGGATCTAGGCTATCTGGAAGACTAGCTGGGGCGATCGCTGGCAAAAAAGCGCATTGATGCTGAGGATGAAAGCGAAGCCGTAGGCCGCGAAACGAACGTTTCGCGGCCTACGGCGTTTCTGTAGCACGGGCTAGAGCGTTTCGCCCATGAGTACCATGTCAGAGGTGTCGGGCTGTTCGACTGCTGCGGGTTCGATGTTTACAACGACACCGCTCGCTTCTTCCCATCCCGTCAAGGGGAACTGCATGAAGACATTGCCGGAGGTGTCGGGAACAAAATCAGCGCAATCGACCTTCTCGCCATCGACATACGCCCACATGCGATAGACCATGCCCTCTGGCGGTTGCTCGATGTTTTGTAGCGTCAGAACGGCGGCATCTTGCTCCGGTGCGATGACCAGGCTGCCCATGCCATCGGAGGACATGGTATCGCTCACCGACTGGATGCTAAAGAGACGATTCTGGGGGTTTTGCAACAGGGCGATCGCCTCCTGGTAATTGGCGAAATCCTGCTCGACCGATGCTAGTCGGTGCTGCATCTGAAAGTTGCTGATCCCCAGCAAGGCCACGGCAACAGCCGCCGCACTCGTCAGCCATTCGCGGGGTCCGAAGCGAAAGGGGATAACGTTGCTGCGCTTGGCAGGCAGTGGGATCGGCGCTGGGGCTGCCCCCACTGCCTCCGCAAGAATGCGATCGCGTAGCCCCAACGGAGGGGAAACCGCAGGCGTTTCTACCGCCATCAGCGACATCGTGTCTTGCAGTTGCGCGACATCCGCCATCAGGTCAGGATTGTCGCGCAATTGCTGCTCGACCGTCGCGGCGTCCTCTGCGCTCAGGTCACCCAGCACATAGCCGGCCAACAGTTCATTACGAGATTCAATGGATTCGGGAACGTTCATGATGATTTGACTAGACCACTCAAAGGTTGACGACGCTTGAGGAAATCCTGATGCGTTTGTGTTTGGACGATACCAAGATGAATGTGCGGTGTGTTTTAACGGGTGAATGCGGGCGGAATACCTTCGGGTAGAGAAGATTGGTGGGAACGTCTTTGCCAGGAGCGTCTTTGCCAGGAGCATGTTTGCTAGAGAGATGGCCGAGGTCAGGCTATCTGCAAAGGGCTCAAGCTGTGAATGGGGCCAAAGAGATGCCTATATCCCTTGTGCCATGCCATGCAATGTAGCCTCGTCGGGTGCCCCCCGCAGGAGATAGGTGCGCGGATGCAGCATACATCCTACATGGGGATCCAGCATGGCGATCGCCGCTGTCTTAGAGGCCGAGTGCGACACATCCTGGAGGACATTCCCTGTCGATACATCCCCATGGTCTTTATCCAGATCGACAGCATTCGGGTCAACAGCCGTTAGATCAACGGATGGGGAAGCGATCGCAGGTTTCTGGTTCTCTACCGATGGCTCGTAAAACTTGGCGAGTTGTGCCAAGCAATCATAGTTAGGATCCGCCATCAGCAACAGCATGTCTGATTCTGCGGTCTCTTTTTCCCCGTCTAATACAACGATGGGGCGTTCAAGACCAATCCAGCCTGCCATGGGCAAATTATCGGTCACATCCCAAGCGGTGGCAGCAATTAGGCCTAAGAAGGCTAGCCCAGCCCATTTCATCATCTCCTTATCCTCCTTTATCCCAACGCAAGCCTTTGTAACCCACCAAGATGGTTCAAAGCCGTTGGTTCTCAACGTCTAGACGCACCTGCAATAAAGATGCATATTTAGATGAACATGTGTGGATAGAGATTTATCCATCATAGATTCATTCATCATATTGAAATACCCAGGTCATACCACATTCATTAGAAATACACATCAAGGGGGCAGAACGGTTTTAAATTCCAGCGCCCTTTGATCGAGATCACAGTAAACCGATCCAATTCCTGAGTTCTGGGACGACGGTTTTCCGAAATAGCCGCGATCGCCCCCCTACGCCTTGCGCTATATTCCCTGCGATCTGGAACTGGGAAAATCCGTCGCTAGGGAAATGGCCGCAACTGGGCGATCGCCCATAGGAGGAAGGGGCAGCCCCAAACCTGAGCATCTAATGCGCCTATCGACTCCCCCTATCATTCTATAGATCACCTAAAGTTCCCCTTGGTTCCCGAAATGGCTCTCTAAGATAGAAATCAACCTTCCCGGTTTTGGTAGACGAACTCGGCAAACTCTGCTCTCCACCCTCCAAGTGCTTGGATCGTTGAACGATTTGCCTATCTGTCTGGATGGGGAACGGGCTGGATGGGAAGAGAGCGATCGCTTCAAAGGACTCTTCATGCTGGAACTAGACCATAAGCATGCAATCGACCGCGACTGCACAACTCTGTCGCGACATGTATTGCAACAATTACAAAGTTTCTCTGCCGACGCCCAAGACCTGAGTGCGTTGATGAACCGTATTGCCCTCGCAGGCAAGCTCATCGCCCGCCGCCTCACCCGATCGGGCCTGGTTGAAGAGGCGCTTGGCTTCACGGGCGAGACCAACGTCCAAGGTGAAGCCGTCAAAAAGATGGATCTCTATGCCAACCAGGTCTTTATCTCCGCCTTCGAGCAAAGCGGCTTGGTTTGCCGTCTGGCATCTGAGGAAATGGAGAAGCCCTACTACATTCCTGAGAACTGCCCGATTGGTCGCTACACGCTGCTTTACGATCCCATTGATGGGTCATCCAATCTGGACATCAATATCAATGTTGGCTCCATCTTTGCCGTGCGGCGGCAAGAAGGCACGGATATGGATGAAAGTGCCAGCGATTTGCTGCAACCCGGACGCCAACAAATTGCTGCGGGCTACATTCTCTATGGCCCCAGCACGATGCTAGTGTATTCCATTGGCCGGGGCGTGCATGCCTTTACCCTCGATCCCAACCTAGGCGAGTTCATTCTGTCGCAGGAAAACATCCGCGTCCCCG
>JBCBSL010000018.1:0-27497 GCA_039819145.1 Cyanobacteria bacterium J06638_22 | reverse complement strand
CGCACGTTTTTGCCTTCATCTGGATAGACTTCCAGGACATCTTGAATCTTTGTCCTGGAAGTCTATCCAGATGAAGGCAAAAACGTGCGCATTCAAACGGAAATTTATGCCCGCCAAGCAGGGTTAATTGATTGATGCCCGCAACGCTATGACGTTTTAGAGCCTATGGTAAGCCAACGTTGGTCGTCGCCCAAGCAACTGGGTTCGCTCACGCTCTTAAGTGTTATTCCCAGTGCGCTTGTCATTGCATTACTGGTTGTTGCTCGCCTCAGTGGTGTGCTTCAGCAACTTGAACTCACGGCGTTCGACTGGATGTTGCGATCGCGCCCAGCGGAACCCATAGACTCCCGCGTTACGATTATTGGTATTAACGAATCAGATATTGCCCGCATGGGCAGCTATCCCATTTCCGATCAGGCGCTTGCCGATTTACTCCTAACCTTGCAGAGTTATGAACCCTCCGTCATCGGGGTTGATATTTTTCGAGATTTGGCCGTTCCCTCTGGCAATGATGCGGGTCAAGATAGCGGAGCCGCGTCCTTAGAACAGGTTTTTCTCGACCATCCCAACACGATTGCGATCCAAACCATCCTGCCGGGAGCGGGGGGCAACATTGTACCGCCACCCTCCTTTGTTCCAGCCGAACAAGTGGGTTTTGGCGATTTTTTGCTCGACCGAGACGGCGCAATTCGGCGCAGCCTTCTGGGAAGTTTGGATTTACAAGATCAATTCCAGTTGTCCTTGGCGGTCCAACTGGCCAATATCTATCTCTCAGAGCAAGGTAGCCCCCTGCAAAACAGCGAACGAGATCCGGATGCGATGCAGTTTGGGAACACCGAGATCCCCCGCTTCCAGACCAATGCAGGAGCCTATGTACGAGCCAGTGCTGGCGGTGTACAAACCCTACTGAACTTTCGGAGCGGACGCCAACCCTTCCGCCGCGTATCCCTAGAAGACCTTGAAACTGGAGCGATTGAAGCAGACTGGTTTCACAACCGCATCATCTTAATTGGAGTCACCGCCGAAAGTGCAAAGGACATTGTCGTCTCTGCCGCTGTCAATATCGAGAACCCATCGCTGTTCTACGGGGTAGAAGCGCAGGCTCACGCTGTTAGCCAAATTGTGAGCGCCGTAGAGGATGGGCGTCCGCTGCTACAGGTGTGGGCAGAGCCCTGGGAATTTGCTTGGATTATCGTCTGGGGCGTTTTGGGATTTCTGCTCGGACGGTGGGGGCGATCGCCCCTCCGTATTTTGGGTGCCATCGGGCTAGCCAGCATCATCTTAATGGCTCTGTGCTATGGCAGCTTGCTGAGTGGCTGGTGGATTCCGTTTGTGCCAGCCCTCGCCGGGTTAGTGCTGAACGGAACGGGTCTAGCCGCCGCCGCGCTCTATCGCCAGGAGCAAGACCTCCGCACGCGCCTGATAGAGCGGCAGACTGTGATTGAGCAAACGTTTAATTCGATCCACAATGGCCCCCTGCAAACCCTCGCTACTTTGTTAAAACGAGCCGCGCAATCAGAGGCCATTTCCACGGACTTTTATGAAGGCTTAGCGGGTCTCAACAAGGAATTGCGCGATGTGTATGAAGCCGTGCGGAAAGAGGCATTGACCGATAGCGATCGCCTCTATCTCACCCTCAGTCAAGAGTTGGATTTGAATGCCCCACTCCATGAACTGCTCTATGACGTGTATAGCAGCGTTTTGGAACGCAAATTTCCAGGCTTTCAATCGCTCAAGATCAAAGTGGTGAAATTTGAGCCCATGGACGATCGCAATCTAACCGTCGAGCAGCGGCGATCGCTTTGCCGCTTTTTGGAGGAAGCCCTTTGCAACGTGGGTAAACATGCCCTTTCCCCCACAAGAATTCAAGTCACCTGCATCCAAAATCAGGGCAAAAACCAAATTTCTGTCGTTGACAATGGCAAAGATAGTTCATCAATCCTTGAGCCTCAACCGCCATTGCCTCAATCCTCCTATAAATCTGGCATGGGAACGCAGCAAGCCAAAGCATTGGCCAAAGAGCTAGGAGGAACCTACGAGCGATCGCCACGGACTCCCCATGGAACCCAATGCGAACTGCTGTGGCCTCCGCAACACAGCAAGCGCCATGTCTTTCGATGGCAGCGTTTAAATGGAGGGGTTTCCACAAAAAGATAGCCCCTAGCCCGAAGGTTCGGATGCGAGCTATAAGCGTCCGCATCAGTCAACATTGCAGATCGACAGCACTACGCATTTAGGTAAAACCCGATCACGTTTTGAAAGCCCCACAATAAGTCGGTAGGTGTAATTAAACCTAGAACCCCAAAACCCTGCGCCGCCAGCGCTACGGGCGGCACAGGTTTTTAGGGTCTGATTTTTCATCATGCCGCGCTACTTAACAATGCATAAGGCTATAGAAATGAGCACAACTGCCATAGTTTAAAGTTTTATCAATCGATCAGATGTAACACTCCCGTAGTTCCCAGCACATTCTCTAAGAGGATGACGAAGCGCGGCTGATCTCAACAGAAAAAATGCGTAAGTCCTATCCAAATCCATATAAAACTACTGTAAATAGCTTCAGAAAACAAGTAGAAACTAACGATAATAGGCAGGATAAATGGCAATTTTCTGACGTCAGAGCTCTCTCTGAAAGGAACATCGAATAACACATTGCACCATGCATTGTTTGAACAACTCTGTTAGTTTCTGCTAGGGTAGGGGAACTCTACAACCAGGCTTGAGTAGAGTGTTCTAGATAAACCAAGTTATGTGAAGAGCGTTCTAGATACGCCAAGTTATGTAAAGAAAAATCATGCCCTTAAAGCACATCTTTTCAGGGTATCTTCTCTACACGTACCTCGGTTTAGTTAGACCCAGCCACTCCAAATAAGCTGCTTCTACAAATGTCTCTTGAGAGAAGGCATCAATCTGCCGATCTCGCAGTTCCTGTTGCTGACTTGGTTGAGCGGACATACTTCTATTGCTGTTCACGGATCCTGCGACATGCTTACTCCTACAGCATCTCAAACAACAGTCAAACTCCAGGGTGCGATCGCACCCAACCCACTGATCACTTCCCCTCAAACCTCGATCCGCGAAGCGATGACCAAAATGTATCGGGTACATCGTACGCTGATGCAAAATCCCATTACTCCATGTCCGGATGCAACAGCTTCTGTAACCCAGGAGCGTTTCTATCAGGAAGCACGTGCTAGTTGCGTTCTAGTGGTTGAAGCAGGGACAATCATGGGCATTTTGACAGAGGCCGATGTCGTTCGCTGGTGTGCGACAACGAATAGCTCCACCAAACGCCTCAACGATCTGCCGATTGCCATGGTGATGGATACCTCTGTTGTCGTGCTAGCCGCAGCAGAGCTAACGGATACCACCGTTGCCCAGCGGATCCTGGCGCAAATGGCGAAACGCCCTATCCCTGTGGTGGGCGATCATGGCGAAATTCTTGGACTCATGACTCGTGACACCTTGCGCACCTGTCAGGATGCAAGATTTCGAGAGACGGTGACAGCAACAAACGGCCAGACACCGTCACAGCAGAACCAAGAGAACCCTTACCAGAAAAAAGCCTGTGAGGAACAAGACAGCCAGAAGTACCCTAAACAGGGGACGTTGGAGCGATTCTTCCTCCTTACTCCGGATCTGGCTTGCATTACAACCCTAGACGGTCGACTCGATCGCTGCAATCAAGCCTGGGAAACGCAGCTCGGCTACAGCCTTGATGACTTGTCAGGCCAACGTTTCACCCAATATGTCCATCCAGACGATAGAGCGTTAACCCTAGACATTCTGACGACCCTGAATCAAGCGGAAGCGTTACGCACCTTTGTTAACCGCTATCGCTGTAGAGATGGCTCGTATCGCGATATGGAATGGCAGGCCCGTTCCTACAACAATTGGATCTACCTAATGGCACGGGATCTTACCGAGCAGCGACAGGCGGAACAGCATTTGCGCCAACAGAACGCCCATCTCGCCAATTTGCAACAAACGACTGCAGACCTAGCCGCATCGAATCGAGAACTGGAAGCCTTCTCCTATTCTGTTTCCCACGATCTGCGATCGCCCTTACGGGTCATCGATGGTTTCAGCCATGCCCTACTCACAGACTACGGCCATCAACTGGATGACATTGCTCAGGATTACTGCCATCGCATCCGGCGCAATGTCCATCGCATGGGCAGTTTAATTGATGCGTTGCTACATCTGGCCCGTATTTCCCGCACCGACATGCGGTTCCAGCCACTGAACCTCAGCCAGTTGGTGTTGGATCACATCAAGGAATTGCAAGCGGCTGAACCCGAGCGCCAGGTCAAGGCGATCGTAGCACCCGATGTCATGGTTTATGCCGACCCAATTCTCATGGGGATCGCTATCAGTAACCTGGTGCACAATGCCTGGAAGTTTACCAGCCATCATCCCACTGCCCGCATCGAATTTGGGGTAGAGCAAGCTGCCGAAAATCCCATTTACTTCATCTCGGATGATGGAGCGGGATTTGATATGGCCTATGCTGACATGCTGTTTGGTGCCTTCCAACGACTCCACCATACCCATGAGTTTCCAGGAACGGGGATCGGTCTCGCAACCGTACAGCGTGCGATCCATCGGCATGGAGGCACGCTCTGGGCCGAGGGTGCGGTTGAGCAAGGGGCAATCATCTACTTTACCCTTCCCCAAAGGCTCGCTGATATCGAACCTGAATCTATCGAACCTGGATCTATCGAACCTGAATCTACCGAACCTGAATCGAACGCCGGATCTGAGACTAGTTTCAGACCTGCACCTAGCGTCGGAACTGAGCCGCGTAGAACTCGGCGAGGTGAAGCATGACTCGACATTGTGCAACGCCGTTATGGGGCAACGCCCCTAATCATGCTGAACCCCTGACACCATCCTCCTAAAAGCACAGCACTCTTTTACAAGGTTTCGCCATGGTAGCCGCTTACGTGGGCTGCATTCGTCACTGGAAAACACTTCTCTCCCCCAAGGCTAGTAAACGGTTATGAGTGAATTTCTCCATCTCCTTTGTGTTGAAGACGTTGAGGATGATCTCCTCCTGGTGCTGCGGATGTTGCGACAGCATGGTTTTCAGCTGCATTGGGAGCGCGTAGAGACCGCCGAGACATTCCAGGATGCCCTCTCCCAAAGCCATTGGGACATTATCATCTCTGACTACAACTTACCGAAGTTTGATGCACAGGCCGCCCTCCATATTCTCAAAGAGAGCGGGAAAGATATTCCATTTATCGTGGTCTCCGGAACCATTGGCGATGCCATGGCGGTTCAGCTCATGCGCGCTGGGGCGCATGACTATGTGATGAAGGATAATCTGGTGCGCTTGCCAGAAGCGGTGCGCCGCGAGATCCGAGATGCCAAAATCCGTCAAACGAATGCTCAGACATTGTTGGAATTGGATGTCGCCCGCGAACGTTTAAATCTGGCGATTGAAGGCGCAGGCATCGGTCTGTGGGATTGGTCTGTGCAAAGCCGAACGGAGGTCATCAATAGCCGTTGGGCAGAGATGATTGGCTACACTCTGGAGGAATTGGAACCGATCACTGTCGAGACCTGGCAACACTATGCCCATCCCGATGATGTGGACAAAGCCTTGAACCTCATGTGGCAACACCTGCGGCAGGAAATACCGGCCTATCAGTGTGAGCTACGGTTGCGCCACCGCAATGGCTACTGGATCTGGGTATTGGATCAGGGCAAGGTGGTGGAGTGGGATGCCGAAGGGAAGCCGCTGCGGATGATTGGGACGCAGATGGATATCACCGCCCGTAAGCAAACGGAACTCCGGCTCAAGTTTCAAAGCCAGCTATTGAAGCGGATTGCCGAAGCGGAACCCTTACCCGCTATTTTGGATGCATTGGTTCGCACAACGGAACACCAGTTAGGAGATGGGCGCTGTTCGGTTTTGCTGTGTGATGCCGAGTCACATCAACTCCGCCATGGCGCAGCACCGAGTTTACCCAAAGCATTCAACCGAGGGATGGATGGCCTCCAGATTAGCCCCAACACCGGATCCTGCGGAGCCGCAGCTTTCTATCAGGATGTGGTAATTGTGGCTGATATCGCCACAGATTTCCGTTGGCAAGATCATCGGGAGTTAGCCCTCACACATGGTCTGCGAGCCTGCTGGGCCGCCCCCGCCATTGGTACGGATGAAAGTGTACTGGCGACGTTTGCGGTTTATTACCCGGACTGCCGTACCCCCTCAGACTGGGAGTTGGAAACAATTTTACTGGCTGCGAACATCGCCAAAATCGCCATCGAGCGCGATCGCTCTACTCGCGCCCTCTCAGATCTGAACCGACAGTTGGAAGCACGGGTTGCCCGCCGCACCGACGCCCTGATCAAAAGCGAAGCGAAGCTCCAAGCCATTCTTAACTTTGCACCCGCCATCGTATATGTCAAAGATCTACATGGTCGGTACAGCTTTGTGAATGAAGCATTTCTGACCTTATTTGAATGCAACCTGGCCGATATTTTGGGGAGAACGGATGAAGACTTCTTCTCACCAGACATTGCCACCAAGCTGATGGCCAATGATCAGGTTGTCTTGGATACAAAGGCTTTTCGCCAGTATGAGGAAGAGATAAAGATTGGCGATCGCACCCGTACCTTCCTGTCCAGCAAGTTTGTGCTATTCGATGTAAATGGGATCCCCTATGCCCTCTGTGGCATTGCCACCGACATCAGCGAACGCAAAGTCTTTCAAGACGCACTCCAACGGGGTGAAAAACGTACAAGGGCAACCCTTGATGCCATCCCTGATTTGGTCTTTCGCCTGAACCGAGAGGGTCGGTATATCGACATTGCTCCCTCACCCCAGGTCCTTTGCTTGGTGGATCCAAGCCGTGCCATTGGGCGATCGGTGAATGCATTGCTGCCAGCGGACATCGCGCAAGGCTATCGTCAAGCCACGGAACGAGCGATCGCCACCCAAACGTTACAAAGCTATGAACAAACAATCGTCGTAGAGGGAAAAACGTATTACGAAGAAGTGCGGGTTTCGCCTTGTGGCCGAGATGAAGTGGTTGTGCTGATTCGTGACATCACAGAACGCGAAGTCGCCGCGGCTACCCTAAGGCAAAACAAAGCCCGTTTTCAGCGGATTGCCGGGAATGTTCCTGGGGTGCTATACCAAGTGGTGCTGCACTCGGATGGCACCTATGAATTTACCTACGTGAGCGAACGGTGCCCGTCAATTCTAGAGTTGAGCGCAGACACCATTCAGCAGGATGTAGCCCAGCTTTTGCGCCTACTGGAGCCTGAGGATATCACCTCGCTGAAGGACTCGATTCACCATTCGGCTCAGACCTTAGAACAATGGTCATGGGAAGGGCAGTTGACGACGCCCTCCGGACGCAAGCTTTGGGTGCAAGGGATTTCACAACCCGAGCGCCAGGAAAATGGGGACATCCTGTGGGATGGGTTGCTGATTGATGTGAGCGATCGCAAATACATTGAGTCAAAGCTGCAACAAACCATCTCCGAGTTAGCGCACGCCACCCGCCTAAAAGATGAGTTTCTCGCGAACATGAGCCACGAGCTGCGCACGCCCTTGAATGCCATCTTGGGCATGACGGAAGGGATGAGCGAGCAGGTCTTTGGCTCCCTCAACGAGCAACAAAACCATGCCATCAGCATTATCGAAAAAAGCGGCAAACACCTCTTGGCGCTCATCAACGATGTGTTGGATCTCTCCAAAATTGAGGCCGGCAAACTGGAGTTGCACCTGAACGATATCTCAATTCAAAATCTCTGCGAAACGAGTCTGACCTTTGTGCAACAGGCTGCTTACAGTAAGCAAATCCAGCTGAGAACGAGCATCCCATCAACGTTGACCTACTTTCAATTGCATGTGGATGATCGGCGGATCTGCCAGGTTCTCATCAACCTGTTGAGCAATGCCGTAAAATTTACGCCCAAGGAAGGGCAGGTTACCCTCAGTGTGAGTCAGGGTCAGATGCCCCAGTGTGCTTCCTGTTCAGAATCGCCACAACCTGCTATTGGCTTCTCTGTCACCGACACTGGGATTGGCATTGCTGCCGACGATTTGAGCAAGCTGTTCCAATCGTTTGTGCAAATTGACAGCAGCCTCAGCCGCAAATATGAGGGCACAGGGTTAGGGTTGGCGCTGGTCAAACAGATTACCGAAATGCACGGAGGGTGTGTCGATGTATCCAGCACATTAGGAACAGGTAGCCAATTTACGGTGTGGTTACCCTGTGCAGCACTCAGTGGAGTGGACACCGCCGACCAACCAGATACCACGACCCTCACCCTTGAAAATGCTGCCGATTTAGTGAGTGCGGCCACTCAAGATCCACTGATTTTATTGGCAGAAGATAATGAAGTGAATATTCTGACAACCACCAGTTATCTCAATGCCAAGCGCTTCCGAACACTACTCGCCCACGACGGGAAAGAGGCGATCGCCCTAGCCAAAACCCATTCCCCTGATCTCATTCTGATGGATATCCAGATGCCCGGGATGGATGGTTTAGAAGCCATTCGCACCCTTCGTCAGCAAACAGAGTTGGAAGAAATTCCGATCATTGCCCTGACAGCGTTAGCGATGATGGACGATCGGGAACACTGCCTAGCAGCGGGAGCAAATGAGTACCTCACCAAACCGGTCCAATTAAAACAATTGGCTGCCGTTATCCATCAGTTTCTCAAGCGATAGTGTTACTGCTGGGGGTGAGTTCTCTCTTACGGAGCCTAACCTTTATCGATGCGTGATCTAGAAGGCAGGTCATCCAAGAGGCCAGTCCTCTAGAAGGTCGGCCAACTAAAGCAACGAACAAACACGCAAGAAACAAGCGAGCAACAAAAGAATCTCAACCGAGAGTTCAGATTCTTTTTTGAATCCACTCCTTTGCACTCATTCCTTATGTTGACAGTGGAGCGTTTTGGTCGTTTTCGCTCTCGAGATGCTACTGATCACTAATGTGACACTCCTGTCTGAGGCCGAAATCATCTCAGCTCAATCAGCTTGTTTGTTACCTTAAATCTGAACGTTAAATTTGCACAGCTTACCACCGCGTTTGTCGAGCACTAGATTGAACTATCGCCAGCCTCCTATATATCAGCCTGTCAGGAACGGATATGGATCACCCTGCCATTTTGGTTATTGATGATGAGCCAACCAATTTTGATGTAATTGAGAGTTTTCTCAGTCAGCAAAACTATCAATTGCACTATATGGCTAGCGGCAAGGCCGCAATTGAGGCTCTTGATATCCTCCAACCAGATGCGATTTTGCTGGATGTCATGATGCCAGGTATGGATGGAATCACCGTCTGCCAGCACATCAAATCCTTGGAGCAATGGCAGGCGATTCCCATCATCATGGTCACGGCCCTGTCAACAAAAATCGACCTGGCACGGTGTCTGGAAGCCGGCGCGGATGACTATATCAGTAAGCCGATCAATCATCTCGAACTGCTATCGCGCCTCCAATCTATGCTGCGGATTAAGCGTCAATATGATGACTTGCAAGAAGCATTGAAACGGCAAGCCACTCTGAAAGCTGAAACAATCAAACTGCTGGCGAATCACAATGCGGTGCTCGAGCAGAAGGTTCAAGAACGCACTGCTGAACTGGAAGCTCAAGCGGAACTCATTCGGCATAATGCCCTGCATGATCCGCTGACGGGCTTACCCAATCGTAATTTGTTACTGGCACGGCTTGAGGCGGCGATCGCCCGTAGCAACGCTACCCAGCCCAACCCGTCCCAGCCCGACTCACTCCCTGGTGCCATCGAACCATGCCCTCACTACGCCATTCTGTTCCTTGACCTCGATCGCTTCAAAGTGATCAACGATAGCCTGGGCCATCTGTTTGGGGATCAACTTTTGGTAATTCTTGCGCGTCAACTCAAAACCTACCTGCGCGGAACCGATATGGTCGCGCGGTTTGGAGGAGATGAATTTGTGTTGCTCATCGAATCGAACCCCACCCCCAAAGCCGTGATAGAACGGGTGCAACATATTCTCGCGGACTTTCAAAACCCGCTTTCCTTGCAAGACTACCAGCTATTTCTGGGTGTCAGTATCGGAGTTGTGTTTGGCCATGCCGAGTACTGCGAGCCAGCTGAGCTGATTCGAGATGCTGACATTGCCATGTATCGCGCAAAAGCCAAGGCTACAAACACCTACCAGGTGTTTACCACCGAGATGCGCACCCGTGCGTTGCAGCGACTCACCCTAGAAAGCGAACTCCGGCAAGCATTGGAGCGGAATGAGTTACTGGTGTATTACCAACCCATCATCAATATGGAGAGCGATCGCCTGATTGGGTTAGAAGCCCTCGTCCGTTGGCAGCATCCCCGACGCGGCTTTATCTCTCCGGGTGAGTTTGTGCCAATTGCCGAGGAAACTGGGTTGGTCGTTGCCCTCGATCGCTGGGTGCTGCGTCAGTCCTGTCAACAACTGACGACTTGGCGTGCCCAATACGATGCCTTGGCCTCAATTCGGGTGAGCGTCAATCTTTCAGCCCAGAATCTGCGCCACACCAATCTGCTGCCCGAGATTGATGCAATTTTGCACGATACTAACCTTGCGGGAACTTGCCTCACGCTGGAAATTACAGAAAGTATGCTCGTCGAAGACATCGAACCGACCCTAACGCTCTTATCTGAACTCCACGCCCGGAATATTCGCATCAGCATTGATGACTTTGGGACGGGGTATTCCTCCCTGAATTATCTCCATCAGTTGCCTGTGGACTACCTCAAAATCGATCGTTCGTTCGTCAACCAGCTCGATCAAGACACGCCCAACTATCAGGTCGTGCAAACCATCATTGCCTTGAGTCAGCAGTTAGGGTTAACCACGATCGCCGAAGGTATTGAAACCGTTGAACAGAAACGCTGGCTTTGTCAGCTTGGTTGTGTCTTGGCTCAAGGCTATCTGTTTGCCAAACCCCTGCCCGCCGAAGAACTTGAACGGCAATTCTTTAGCCATCCGGTGAGTTGAACGCACCGGATGGCTGAGCTGCTACCCGAAATTAGCCCAGTAGGGCGATCGCCCGCTCGGTCATCGCTTCGGACGTAATGCGGTTGAGGTCGAGCAGCACGTTGGGCGACGCAGTCGTTTCACCCCGCTTCCAGGCAAAGGTGTCGCGCTTGCTGGTGGAGCGGAGCATCACCGGCTCTAGCATTCCGCTAGCACCACCCGTGACTCCCAACAGAACATCGCCCCCAAACAGCGCGTCAAATTCCCCATCGCTGAGGAAGGTGCCATCTGGCTCCGAGCAGCTATCCCAGGCCACGTCCGTAGGACGATACAGGCGACGGGGGCTGACGATAGACACGATGCGCGACCCAATCCCTTGCTGTTGCAACGCTTCTGCGGCAGCAAACACGGCCTTGAGCACCATGTCGCCGATGACGGCAAAGACCACTTGCTTGTCGCCGGGGGTTTCCTGGAGAGCGATCGCCCCTTTCTCGATGGCTTCTTGGGTTTGGGCAAAGGTGGTGCGGATAGGCAGCGGCGACTTGCTGGCAGTAATGATGACGCCCTTGTTCTTCGTGGTCAGTGCCCAGTCGTAGCACGCCTGAATGCTGTTGGCATCGGGCGGGAATAGGGGAAAGACATTGCCGTTGCGCATCATGGCCGAGAAGTAGGCTTCGATTTCGGGGCGCTGGTGCGTCCAGCCGTTGCGCCCTTGCTCCAGAGCACCCGCCGTAAACAACGTGACGGTCGACGGGGTACGACGGCGCAGTTCTGCCATGGCTTGAGTCACCGTTTGCCAGATGGGCAGGCCATTGACCGCAAACGACTCGTAGGAACACCAGAGGGTACGTGCCCCCATCAAGCACAGCCCAGCGGCAAGTCCTGCGCAGGCATCTTCACTCAGGGGCTCATACACCTGCCCGTTCGGCGCTTGATCATAGGTTTCATCCGGCGTTGGGTGGATGATTTTGAGCGCCTGGTTGATGTTGGCGATACCGGACGCTGCATTTCCATCAGCGTTGGTCACAACAAAGTTGCGATCGCTCTGACCGACCGCAGCTACCAACCGTCCCATCGCCGTCGTCGAAACCTTCGGATCGCCGCCAACAGGATATTCCTCCAACGGCAACGCCGCCAACTCCGGCAGCGGATATTCAAATTCCGTGACCACGGTCTTGCCAGCCGGGCCACCGCCCGCCCGCTCACAGTTCGTACGCACCATCGACCAGGCCGCAGGTGACAGAGCACGGGTCTTAAGCGTACTGATCATGTGTGGCGCATCCAGGGTGTCTTTGGGGTAAAGGTTGTGGGATTTGGCTCCCCGCGCATGCACCCCAGCACCTTTGAGTTGCTTGAGGATCAGCACCGTTAGCTTGCCACCGAGAGCCGACTGCGCGGCTTCATTGGCAGCCACCAGCACCGCCTTGGTGAAGGCCAGCCGCTGGTCAAATGAAAACGCCGTGCTATCTACATAGTCACCCGGTTGATCTTGGTCATCGAAGTCTTTAGCATCGATCAGCACCACTTCCTCGAAGCCATTGCCATGCCAGTAATCGATCATCTGCTGGTTAGTTTTCAGCGACACCATGCTGTGGTGTTCCTGAGAGAAGCCATTCCATACCAGCACGGGTAAGAAGTTGGTCACCTGCGGATAAGCGGTGTGGAAATGCATGAGGGAACTCATGATGTAAGGCTCGCCCAAGCCCCCATCGCCGACGGTGAAGGGAAACAACTTGTCGCGGTGGAGCATCGCAGCGGCCATGCCAAAGTGTTGCCCCTGCCCCAGCGGGCCTGCCGGAGCAAGAATGCCGGGAATGTAGCCAGAGAGGTGACCCAGCAAGCCATGCAGCTCCCGGAAGCGATCGCGCAACTGTTGCACCGTCTCGATGCCCATATCTTCCAGGGAGCGATCGAGGAACATGGCGCTATAAAAGCCGGGAGCATGGTGCCCCACTTCCGTCACGATGTTTTTATGGCCGAGCATTACCAGCGCAGCATAGGCTTCGGCTTGGCTAGCAAAACCACCGGGGTGTCCCGATGCTTTGCTCCCACAAACCTGCAAGGTGAGATAACGCAGGGCATCGGCATACAGTAGCGTTTGATAAACAGCAGCGGGATCGGTTGCGGACGAAATGGCGGTTTTGCCCTGGGCGATCGCCGCTTCCTGGGCATATTGAGAAAATTGGGGCAAGTCGTCGCCAAAGTATTGGATGCCCTCACAAAACACTGGAGCCTTGGATGATACTGCCGTCATCTGCTGAATACCTCTTGTAATACTGCGCGTCACATCGCGTTGCCCTATAAAATAGGGAGCCCTCATATCCGCCAAGCGCTAACCGAAGCACACAATCTGCAAGGACCTGCAGATACCAACATCACTCGGAGCTATCTCAGCGGCTTGTAGCTGATCCTACCGTTTTGTGGAGAGCCATGGGAGGAAAAACCGTTATGGGATTGCTATAGGTTGCATCAGACTTTTCGCCCTTTTGCCATGAAGGGAAAAGGCTGGGGCGATCGCCATTACTTGTCATTGATGATGGCCTAGGGTCGATGATTGCTGCGCAGCCGATAGCCCATACCTCGGACGGTTTCAATATAGCCATCTCCCAGCTTGCGCCGTAAGTGCCGAATATAGACCTCAATGATGTTGGAACCGGGGTCATAGTCGTAGCCCCACACCCGGTTCAGCAGTTGCTCTTTGCTCATCACTTGCATCGGGTGCCGGAGCAACACCTCCGCCAACACAAACTCGCGGGCTGATAGCTCAACCACGCGATTGCCAACCAATGCCTGTCGGGTCAGCAAATCCAGGGAGAGGTCGCCGACCCGCAGCAGGGTTTCGGAAGGGGCGTCTGGTTGGTTGCGGCGATCGCGCAGTTGTACTTTGATGCGAGCCAGCAACTCTTCAAACCGGAAGGGTTTGGTCATGTAATCGTTGGCTCCCCCCTCCAGTGCCGTCACCGTATCGTCAACACCATCGCGAGCCGTGAGGACGATGATGGGCAACAACTCTCCCTGCCCCCGAATTTCTCGCAGGACCTCCAGCCCATCTTTCCCTGGCAGCCCCAAATCAAGAATGAGCAGGTCAAAATCATCGCTGTGGGCAAGCTGAACCGCCTGATTGCCGTCTTCCGCAACCAGGAGGGTGAAGCCGTGAGCCTTGAGACCCGTTTTCAAAAAGTCAACGATATGTGGGTTGTCTTCGACGATCAGGATGCGGTTCATGTTCAGGTGTTTCCGACCGATTATCGGCAGGTTCCAAAGGCATGATCAGCGTAAAGGTCGATCCCTCACCCAATGCGCTAGATAGTTCGACGCGTCCACCGTGAGCCTGGACAATGGCAGTGACAATCGACAGCCCCAGACCTGCGCCTTCAAACTGACGGTTATTGTTGGTCGCGCGGGAAAAGCGGTCAAATATCTCCATTTGATCCTCGGGGGCAATGCCTTCGCCCGCATCCCGCACCCAAAACTTGAGATGGTCATCACTCACGGCAGACCCCAGAGCAATCACATCCCCGGGCTGGGTATGACGCACAGCATTTTGCACCAGATTCATTACCGCCTGCGAAAACCGCTGTCGATCCAAGGTCGCCGGATAGAGCCCTTTCGCTTCCAAGCGCCAGTTGCGATCGGGGGTGAGCGATCGCGCCTTGAGATAGAGTTCCTCCGTCAGCCAGTCCAGGTCTTCGGGTTTCAGGATCAAGAAATCGGGACGTTCCGCTTTGGTCAGCAGCAGCAGATCATTCACCAGGCGGTTCATCTGCTGCAGCTCGTTGGTGATGAGTGCGATCGTTTCGGACTGCTTCTCAGGGCGATACGCCAAGGTTTCAAGCTGCCCCTGAATCACTGTGATCGGCGTCCGCAGCTCGTGACTCACATCCCTGAGAAATTCTTGCTGCCCGTCAAAGGCATCTTGCAGGCGATCCAGCATATCGTTGAAGGTGGTCGTCACCGCCGTGATTTCATCCGACCCCTGGGTCGGAATCCGCTGGCTCATGTCCGATTCTGTGATTTGACGGGCGGTTTGATTCATCAGCCGTAGCGGTCTGAGTAGCCGTCCTGCCGTTGTCCAGGCGACGATGAAGAAACCGCCCAGAAATGCCACCGAGACCTTTAGGACTAATCGAATGGCACTCGTGCCGGATTGATAGGCAATCGTTTTATCCTCAATCGCCACAAAAACACCGACGGTCTCGTCACCGAACACCAGCGGATCGGCAACATAGGTAACATTTCGATTCGTACCTTCTAGTCGCTCTTGCTGCGGCGTTTCCAGGGTTGACCATGTGGCCATCAGATCGGGATCACGCACTAACCAGTCTGGCAAGGGACGGCTGGAACGATAAAACGCACCATCGATAAAGGTAATGATCCACTCATTTTCCGTGGGGACATAGTCCGCCAACACGTGGTCAAAAAGGGCGAGGACATCCTGCCGGGTTGACTGCTGGGTCGCTAAGGAGTCAGCCGTTCGCTGGAACCGCGCCACTTCCTCGGCGAGAGCAACCTCTGCTTGGCTGTAGAGGCGATCGCAATAAATCTGCCGCGTTACCCAAATGGCAATCCCGGTGGTGGAAACCGCCAACAAGAAGTACCAGGCCAAGAGTCGGGTGCGAAAGTTACGGAAGGACATAAACCACTCAGGCACTCGTTTCATCGTACGGATTCCTCAGAGTATCGGGAGGATGATGGCGCAGAGATAGGTGCAGTTGCCCGATAGTCTAAGCTCAGAGGCCCCGACCCGTAAGCCGTCACCATCAGCAATCCGCCAATAATGGCCAGATTTTTCATGAACTGGCCCAGCTGGATGGGGTCAGCGATGAAATTGTGGAACACCAACGTCGCGGGAATCAAAAACGCGAGTAGCAGCCCGGCTCCAATGCGGGCTTTGTATCCCACGATCAACGAGATGCTACCCACAAAGAGAAAGAGAATGGTGAACACCGTAACGAGGGGAGCCAACGGCAGCCCCGCCCCAGCGATCTGTTCTTGAGTACCAGCGAAATTGGAGATTTTGCCAACGCCGCTGTGGAGGAAAATCACAGCGATCGCCGTACGAGCGA
This sequence comes from Cyanobacteria bacterium J06638_22, assembly GCA_039819145.1. Classification (GTDB taxonomy): domain Bacteria; phylum Cyanobacteriota; class Cyanobacteriia; order Elainellales; family Elainellaceae; genus Vacuolonema. The sequence goes on along the minus strand of JBCBSL010000018.1, from coordinate 11,460 downwards.
GCAGCGGAATATACTTTTGAACGTTCATGGGGATAGCCTCCTAATGGCAATGGTAGACAAATTGAATCTGTACATGGGCTGAATTTGTAAAGGGGAACACACAATAGCAAACGATTCACGCGAGACGTCAGGTGAACGTTTGGACAATAGCGTCTGACGCCTCAACGCCTCAAAACGGATTGACCGATTTCGCGATCGCGAGGGCTTGAGACGGCTGAGCCGAGGATATGGATTGTTGTGGAATAGCCGGAGTGGACGACAGAATCAGGCGAATGGCGCGATCGCCCCGGCTATAGCCATGCAACCAGTTCAGCAGCACCATCAAGCGGTTGCGGAATCCTGGCAAATAAACCAGATGCACACTGAGCCACATCAGCCAGGGCAAAAATCCGGTGAGCAGGAACGGCCCGATTTTGCCCACGCCGCTGTAGCCACCGATGATCGCTAGACGACCTTTATTCATATAGCGAAAGGGTTTGGGCACTTTGCCCCGCAGTTGCCGGCGGATGTTGCGAGCTACGGCAACCCCTTGTTGCAAGGCTTCTGGGGCAACCCCTGACAGGGGTTTACCGTTCTGTTCCGCATAGGCCATATCGCCGATCGCATAGACATTGTCATGATCAATCAGTTGCAGCGTGGGGCGCACCTTGAGCTTGCGCTTCCGTGCAGTTGAAGGCTCAGTCGTCGCAGTCGGCATAGCTGCTTCCAATCCCGCCGCCCACACAACGGTTCCCATAGGCAGCGTCGACCCATCAGAAAAGTCAACGGCATTCTCAGTCACACGGCTCACCCGCATCTTGAAGTGAACCTTGACACCAAGCTGACGCAGTTTGCGAGTGGTGTAGCGTCCCAGGCGATCGGGTAAATCTGCCACCAGATTCTCGCCCGATTGCACCAGCACAATCTGCATGTCTTGCCAGTTCAGCCCAGGATAGTCGCGCTTGATGGCCTGCTTCAGCTCGACGAGCGTCCCCGCCATCTCAACTCCCGTCGGCCCACCCCCGACGATGACCGTAGTCAGCAATTGCTGCCACCGTGCGGGGTCGCGCTCCCGTGCGGCTTGCTCAAACCGATGCAGAATGTGATTGCGCAGCGCGACAGCATGCTCTATCGTCCGCAACGGAAAGGCATGGTCTGCGGCTCCAGGTACGCCCAAAAACTGAGTTTGGCTACCAGTTGCAAGCACCAGGTAGTCATAGGAAAGAGCGGCATCGTCGGTTTCGACCACCTGATGATCAAAATCGATGCGCTGCACGTTCGCCATTAAAAAGCGGGTACGCGGCACACGGCGCAGGACGGTTCGGAGTGGATAGGCGATGCTTTCGGGCGCAATTTGGGCGGCGGCGACCTGATAGAGCAACGGCACAAACGTGTTGTAGTTGTTGCGATCGATCAGCAACACATCAGCACCGCTATGAGCAAGAGACTGTGCTGCCTGCATGCCGCCGAAGCCAGCGCCAACAACAATGGCTCTGGGAGAACGGGTTGGGGGAGATTGCATGATTCGAGTGCGTTGAAAAGGTTAGGTTGATGATTTCTAGCATCACGAATCACAGCACATCTTTCCTGAATCTAAGCTGAAAATTTTTTCAGGTTACAAATGGCATCTCTCACAACCGACCGCCCAGCACAAACGGAGAGTACAAGCGCTCTTAGCCATGTCCGAGCTGGGACAGCTTGAGTTGGAGGAAGGTTGATATTGAGCCCATTGTTGGCGTCAGCGATAGCCACGACGCAATGCGCGCTAACGAATCCCAAGAAATTCACTCAGTCTCTTCCAGCAGAGCTGAAAGTATATGGAAGAAGTCCGCCTATGTAACCAGATCGGTATAAAACTCAGAAAAATTTCGCCTATTTAAGCAATTTGGGGTGAAATACAGCAAGATTCCGCCCATACACGCTACAGAAGAAAGTATACAGAATCATTCAGCCTAAAACGTAGTTATGCTACTTGTCAGACAATCGAAACATATCTAACTTAAATATTTTTGCATGGGTTAAAGTATCAAGCGTTATGGGAATCATCTAGAGGAACAGATCTATTCTCATGCAGCCCTGTAAATAGCACAATTAGATGATCGGTTATCAAGTTGACCTCATTATTTAATTTGGCTATTTAACGACACCACTTACGTGTCACTGCGTCCAAGAAATCTCTGTGTGCTGCGGTATGGCAAGCACTTAAACAAAGCATAGTTCTATCTCAAGCGCACTGAAGTATGACCAATACGTTAATAAGTCTTGGCAGGCGATGGACGAGTAAAAGTCTAAGCTTCTGGAAGCTGATGAGTCTTGCGATCGCAACTTGTCTATTCGCGATTAGCTGTGCCACAGCTCCTCTACAGCCACTGCGCATTAATTCTGAAGTTTGGATAGGCTATGAACCGCTGTTGTTGGCTCGTGACCTGGGTTACTTCGACGAGGCACCGATTCAAATTATCGAGGTCACCGATCATGTGGCTAGCATGAGGCGGTTTATGAACGGCGATGTAGAAATGTCTACGATGACTCTGGATAGCCTGCTAGAAAACGCCGCCCTACAAGCCAAGATCAGAGCATTTCTGGTGATGGATTTTTCGGATGGAGCCGATGCCTTGATCGCCCAGCCCGATATCGAACAAATTAGCGATCTCCAAGGCAAACGCATCGGTATCTTGCCCTCTCCCCTAGGCAAGCTTATGTTGGTTCGAGCCTTAGAAAGCGTCAATCTAACCCTGGACGATGTCACGATTGTAACCGTTGGTATCCCCGAGCAGGAAGCGGCTTTCCTCGCTAAAGAAGTAGACGCCCTGACAACCTATGGTCCCGTTCTCACCCAACTTCAAGCAAATGGAGGTCAAGTTCTCTTTGATAGTACTCAAACTCCGGGTGAAATCGTTGATCTGTTGGCCGGTAGCGAAGACTTAATCGATACCCACAGCCAGCAATTGAAATTAGTTGTCGAAGGCTGGTTTCAGGCACTGGACTATATCGAGACCAATTCAGACAATGCGATCGCACGTATAGCAGACCGGGAAGGATTAACACCAGAGCAAGTCAGACAAGCGCTTAATCAACTGCATTACCTGAGTTTAGAAGAGAATATAGCTGTCTTAGAGCAAACGGACACAGAGGCCATCAATGGCATGAAAAAGCTAGCACAATTCATGGAATCCAATGAGCTTTTAGATACAGTAGTCGACCCAACCACGCTATTAGACATTCGAGTGGTAGAGACACTCCTATAAAGCATTCCTTTTGGTCTCAACGAGTTCATCATTTCTCAGATCAAGAGTTTTTACAAGCCATGGCTCATATAGCGCTCCGACTTGACCCCTGAAGGCACACTGAGACTGAAAACGTTGCCTAGAAAAGCTTCTGACTTAAAGTCCTTTCAAAGATCAAATCGGATTCCTATAGATGAATGAATCTTTTCCCAAATCGGATTTTAGAACCTGTCATGAACCCAGTTCAATCATTAGATCCTTGTTCGCTTAAGACAATTAGTTAAGCAGACCTGAGCCAAGCAAATCCATGATCTTTCGCCCACTCAATTGGCCACTGCGATATTCGATTCCCCTAGTTATCTTAGGCTTTGGTAGCCTAATCGGTGTGTTGGTTTTTCGTCAAGAGTTCCTGCTGGCACGCCAACGGGGTGAAGGAGCGATTCGCCAGCAGGCTATGTTTACGGCTAGCCAAGCAGCAGGGCTTCTAGAATATCAATATCGGCAATCAGACGGCGCAGGTACAACTCTGATTATTGAGCAATTAGGGGCATCACCCAACCTGGTTCTAGCCTTCTTAACTGACCAAAATAATCGTATTCATGAAAGTACCCAGCTTGGGCTGAAGCAAAAGCCTTTGGAGATCGTAGCTGAAGAGCAGTTACTGCAAGCTATCCAAGAGGTTCAACAAACTCAAAGATCCCAAACATTCATTACCTCCGATCGCCAACAGCTATGGTCACTTTACCCTGTGGGATTGAGTACCCAAGCCGGCCTAAGCTTTGCTCCCCAGGTTGGTGTACTGGCCTTGAACTATGATCTAGCTCGGCTAGAACAGCAAATTTATGCTGAAACCCGGCAGTCTTTTTTCTACTTCGTACTGTTGCTCCTGGGTTTATCCCTAGGATTATGGGTTGTATTTTCCAGGGTAGTAGTCGGTCCACTACGTCAGTTAGCTACCGCATCTGATGAGCTGCGCTCAGGCAATTTTGATGTTCAAATAAATCTTAAGTCTGGCAACGAAATTGGGGCATTAGCCCAGACATTTAGAGATATGGCTGGACAGCTAAGAGCCTCCTTTGATGCTCTAGCTCAGATGAATCTAGACTTGGAACACCGGGTCAAAGAACGAACATCTGAGTTAGCAAAATCGAATCAAAAACTAGCAGATGCGAAGGAACTGGCTGATAGTGCCAACCGAGCCAAGAGCGAATTTCTAGCCAACATGAGCCATGAATTACGGACGCCCCTGAATGGCATTCTCGGCTATGCCCAAATCCTAAATCGCTCTAGAAACTTGACTAGCAAAGAACGCCAAGGCATCAATGTTATTTACCAATGCGGCAATCACCTGCTCACCTTGATCAATGATGTGTTGGATCTCTCTAAAATCGAAGCCCGTAAGTTAGACTTTTACCCTATTGCCCTAAACCTACCTGCACTACTGCAAAGTGTCGTGGAAATGTGTGGCATTAGAGCACAGCAAGCAGGGATTGAGTTTATCTACCAGCCTAGTCCACAGCTACCCGAAGGGGTAAAAGCTGACGAAAAACGGCTACGTCAGGTGTTAATCAACTTGCTTGGCAACGCCATCAAATTTACAGACAAAGGAACTGTCACCTTTCGGGTTGATGTCCTCAACCAAACCGATAAGCAGGTTCAGTTACTTTTTCAAGTGATCGATACTGGAGCCGGAATTGCCGAAGCTGACCTGACCAAGCTATTTGACGCCTTTGAGCAGGTTGGTGACCGTAAGAAACAGGCAGAAGGCACTGGCCTAGGTTTGGCCATTAGTCAGCGCATTGTGCAGCTCATGGGTAGTCACATTCAAGTCATCAGTGAGCTGGGCAAAGGCAGCAAATTCTTTTTTACGGTAGAGTTGCCTGTCGTCAGTACTTGGTCACAACAAACAAAAAACCGAGAATTTAATCGCATTATCGGCTACGAAGGTAAGCGTCGCACAATTCTGGTCGTCGATGATCTTTGGGAGAATCGAGCCGTTCTTCAAAATCTCTTAGAACCCCTCGGTTTCAGCTTCGTTGAAGCAGAAAACGGGCAAGAGGGCTTAGAAAAACTGCGCAGTAGACAGCCCGATCTCGTCATTACGGATCTGGCCATGCCCGTCATGGATGGATTCGAGTTTCTGAAGCAGATCCGCAATCATGAGCTGCTAAAACGTCACCAGGTAATCATCTCATCTGCCTCAGTCTCTCAGGCAGATCAACAACTGGCATTGGACTGTGGAGGTGCTTATTTCCTCACTAAGCCTGTAGATGCTCAAGCTCTATACAAGGCACTATCTGATTGTCTTCATCTGAAATGGTGTTATGAAGCCTTTGATGAAATAAGAGATCAGGCCGCAACGGCCATCTCTACCGAAGTGGTGCTTCCACCTCGCCCAATTCTAGAAAATCTACTGGATTTAGCCCGGCGTGCGCATATCAAAGCGCTGCGGGAACAATTAGAACAGCTGGCGGATGAGGATAACAGATATGTTGCCTTCATAACCCCTCTAAACGAATTGGCAAAGCAATTTCAATCAGACGAAATTGAAGCCTATTTACAACAGTATCTAGAGCAAGGACTCACCCATGAGGGATAACACAAAAATTTTGGTCGTAGACGATACACCTGCAAACTTGGAAGTTGTCACTGAAACATTATCTTCTCAGGGATATATCACTTCGGCAGTCACTAGTGGTGAGCGAGCCTTAAAATGGCTAGAAACCTACGAGGTTGATCTCATTCTTTTGGATGTTCAGATGCCTGGAATTGATGGGTTTGAGACCTGCAAAAAAATTAAATTAAATATCAAAACAGCGGATATTCCAATTATTTTTATTACTGCTCTTTCTGATGTTGCAAGTACAGCCAAAGGATTCTCTCTGGGTGCCGTCGATTACATTAGCAAGCCTTTTCAAGAAGCTGAGTTGTTGGCGCGGGTAAACACCCATCTAAAACTACAGCGAATGCATCAATCGCTAGAGCAAAAGGTCGCAGAACGGACTCAAGATTTAGAGTCTGCAATGATACAGTTAAAGGAAGCATTGAGCCAACTCAAAGAGTCTCAGCTTCAGCGAATTCAGCAGGAAAAAATGTCAGCACTGGGTAATCTGGTGGCTGGAATTGCACACGAAATCAACAATCCTCTTGGATTTGTCAGAGGGAATATCAAAGAAGTTAGCCGTTCGCTCAGCGAAATCACTGAATGCTTACAATGTTATCAAAAAGCCTTTCCAGAACCAGGTGAAGAGATTGAAGATCTGCTGAAAGGCTATGATATTGATTTTGTGCTGGAAGATCTTCCAAAAATGCTGGCATCTATGCAGGTCGGTTGCGATCGCATTCGCAGCATTAGCACCAGTCTACGAACTTTTTCTCGCGCTGATACCGAAGTTAAGTTTAAAGCCAACCTACATGAAGGTATCGATAGTGCTCTGCTGATTTTAAAGTATCGTCTCAAGGCTACCGATTCACGTCCTGAAATTGAGATTATTCGAGATTACGACGACCTACCAGACATCAACTGCTTCCCAGGGCAACTTAACCAGGTATTTATGAACTTGCTCGCCAATGCCATCGACATGTTTGATGAAGTTGCTGAAGCAAATAATTACAAACATCTAGAGAAAAATCCTCAAAAAATTACACTTCAGACCAGGTTGGTGGAATCGGAGAACGCCGTAGAAATTCATATTGCCGATAATGGCAAAGGCATACCTAAAGAAACGCTAACAAAAATCTTTGATCGCCAATTTACCACTAAGGCTGTGGGCAAAGGCACAGGTCTAGGCCTTGCGATCGCACAGCAGATCGTAGTCGATACCCATAGTGGCTCTCTAAATGTACGGTCTGAAATAGGTAAGGAAACAGAATTTCGTATTCAACTACCGATAGATTGAAAATCAATGATGCAGCATAACAAATCGTTCGTTAGCAATTTTCTATCTTTGTTGCGTTTCACTCATAGAAGCGAGGAGTCTCCAATTAATCGAAGGTACCCTTTGAAACTTGCCCTTATGCCATAGCCCGGAGTGTCCGCGCTCCACTCGCGCTCCACTGGTGTATTAGATTGTTGCATTTTCGTGTTTGATTGTGGCTTTGGAGCACCAAATCTTACGGAGCCAAAAAGCTAGCAGTCGCCCCCTTCATAGCTCAGAATCGACTTGAGTGCTGGATTTCTGGGTAATGGACGTAACTGGACTCGAACCAGTGACCCCCACGATGTCAACGTGGTGCTCTAACCAACTGAGCTATACGTCCGGACTGTTAACTGGACACAAAATTACATTATGACCAGCAGCGTTTTGCGCTGCGGTTTTTAATCATAGCATAGCTCTTCCTGAGAATTGAAGCTGTCTTTACGCCGTTTGCCTTCAATCCCAGAACACTCATGAGGGGGGGATGATAGGAATGATTTTTGGAGGTGCCAATGCATCACAAAAATTCATTCCCCTTTGAAGACTACTATCGAGGGGAGAAGCGAGGATGAATGATGCCGGTTTTTGTGTTTTGGGGCGAGGATGACTATTCGATGCAGCGGGCGATCGCCGACTTGCGCGATCGCACCCTTGACCCCAATTGGGCCAGCTTCAACTACGAGAAGATTCCGCCAGAGCAAGACGATGGGGTCATTCAGGCGCTCAACCAGGCGATGACACCCCCCTTTGGGATGGGTCAGCGGTTGGTGTGGTTAGCCAACACTACCCTGTGTCAGCGCTGCCCCGAAGATTTGCTAGCAGAGTTGGAGCGTACCTTACCTGCGATTCCAGAGGAGACGGTGCTACTGCTCACCATGGCAAGCAAACTTGACGGACGCATTCGCTCGACCAAATTGCTACAAAAGCATGCAGAAATTCGCGAGTTTGGCTCCATTCCTCCCTGGAAAACGGATTTGCTGGAAAAGCGCGTCAAGCAAGTGGCGCAAGAGGTTGGCGTCAAGCTGTCGCCGAAGGCCGTCACGCTGTTGGCGGAATCCGTGGGCAACAACACGCGGCAGCTCTACACGGAGCTGGAGAAGTTGTTGCTGTTCGCCGAGTCGCAGGGGGGAACGGTCGATGAGGCGGCAGTACTGGCCTTGGTGACAGCGACGACACAAAATAGCCTGCAATTGGCGGAGGCGATTTTGCGAGGGGATACGGGACGGGCGATCGCCCTTGTCTCCGATCTATTCAACCGCAACGAACCCGCCCTACGGATTGTGGCCACATTGGTGGGGCGCTTCCGCACCTGGCTCTGGGTCAAGCTAATGGTGGAGTCGGGAGAACGGGATGAGAAGGCGATCGCCAAAGCGGCAGAGGTCAGCAATCCCAAACGCATTTACTTTTTGCAAAAGGAGGTGCGCCCCGTTTCCCTGCACGGCTTGCGCGAATCACTGCAAGTGTTGCTAGAACTAGAAGTGGGATTGAAGCGGGGAGCCGATGAGCGCATCTGGATGCAGAGCAAAGTTATTGCCCTCTGCCAGCTATTCCAGCATGTGGGGGCGCGCTAGGGATTTACCGTCTGAGAGCATCTAAATCCTCTTCCATCATCGGTTCTTCTGCTGCAATGTATCGCGCCCCTTCCAGACTGGATACAAAGTGCAGGTAGTAGTCCACTTCAGTATCATTTTCAACGGCAAAGATACCTGCGAAATCTGGATTGACGCCAACTTCGCTAGTCACTTCCCGCAAGGTGTAGCCTTGGGCGACAAGGTCAGCTTCCAGCGTTTCACGCACGGTGCTCCAGCGCCGGGTATCTGTTTGCCAACAAACATCTTGCCCCCCACAACCCGCCGTTGCCCCTTCAATATGGGGGAGATCCGTCCAGGGGGTCTCTGGCGGAGTAGCCGTTGGTGACGGAGAAGGCGAGGCAGCTGGATCAGGGCTTGGAGATGGATCGGCGACTGATGGTTCCGTGGGTGACGGAGACGCGGCAGGTTCTGGTGATGGAGTGGGAGATGGTTCTGGGGTTTGGGGGATAATAACGAGCTGCTGGGGCTGCGGCTGGACTTGTGGTGCTGGGGCGATCGCCTGAGGCGACGGCTCCGGCGCTGGAGGTGGGACTGGAGGTGGGCTCGGTGGCAGCACAATCGCTTCTTCCTCTGGGGGAAGGGGCAACGGCGTCAGGCTCACGGCTTCCGGCTCTGGCTCAGGTTCTGGGGGTTCCTCCCCTGACAGCAACGGTAGCCACAGCACAACCCCATGCAGCATGAGTGCCAAAAGCAGCCAGGGGCGCAGGAAAAAGCGCACTGGAGCCGGGAGATCTTTTTGCCAGATGGGAATCGTGTTGGGGGCGATCGCCCGTTGCTGTTTTGCCAAAGCGGAGCATCCTTGAAAAGCTTTGAGGGACAGGACTTGAAACTATACACCGGATCATGTTGTGCCCGGAGTAACAGTGAACATCATCGAAGAGCTATTGCAAATATTTTTTGTAGACTTGTTACTCGGCAATCTATACAAAATGCGTAGAGAATAGAGGTATTAGGCTAAGTCAGCCCATGCACGGCATAGCTTTCGCGAAATCCAGAGTATTATCAACACTTCAACTTGCTAAGAATTAACCTAGACAAGATGGGAAAATTATCAATTTAATTAAGAAAGACTTTCATTAGTGTACAATACTCCCGTATCTGAAACACAATCCCCCTCCATCGCTATGGGGCACGAAACCCATGCCAGCCGGGCAACGGTTGGTAAAGGAATCTGTCGCATCGAACCCATAAGTACAGGTAAAATCTAGCTGCCCCAAGCTGCGTATGGGTGAGAGCCAATGTGAATCAGATACCTGTAGATCGCTTTATGCATTCATGTGACAGGAGTAAATGTACTGATGAGAAAACTGACGCGACGAACGTTTCTAGCAGGAAGTTCGGCATTAGTAGCGGCAACGGCAACCCAATGGGGCCGCTCGCCCCGTGCTACAGCACAAACCCCTGCCCTAAACCTCTACACCTCTCGCCACTACGATACGGACGACGCGCTGTACAGCAGCTTCACTGAAGCGACGAACATCCGCATCAATATGGTGGAAGCTTCAGCAGACGAGCTGATCGAGCGGATCAAAAGCGAGGGAGACAGCAGCCCAGCCGATATCCTCATCACAGTAGATGCCGGACGCCTATGGCGGGCAGAACAGGATGGTTTGTTCCAGCCGGTTGACTCTGCCATCCTTAACAGCAGGGTGCCAGAGTATCTCCGTCACCCAGACGGACAGTGGTTTGGCTTCAGCAAGCGGGCTCGGGTGCTGATGTACAACAAAGATCGCGTCAACCCAACCGAGCTTTCGACCTACGAGGATTTGGTCGATCCCAAATGGAGTGGACGTCTATTGACTCGTACATCCACAAACATCTATAGCCAATCGCTAACGGGCGCATTTATTCACCATTTGGGTGAAGAGGCCACAGAAGAGTGGGTACGGGGATTTGTTGCCAACTTCGCACGGCAGCCCGAAGGCAATGACACGGCGCAAATTCAAGCGGTTGCGGCGGGTGTTGGTGATGTGGCGATCGCCAATAGCTACTACCTGGCTCGCTTGATGAAGTCGGATGATCCGGCAGATCAAGCCGTTGCTGAGCAGGTTGGCCTGTTCTTCCCCAACCAGGGCGAAGGCGAACGCGGAACCCACGTCAACATCAGTGGTGGTGGTGTCCTTCGGAGTGCCAGCAACTACGAGGCAGCCGTTCAGTTTTTGGAGCACCTCGTTAGCGCACAGGCACAGCAGTATTTTGCAACAGGAAACAATGAATATCCGGTTGTGGAAGGCACTGAGATTGACCCCGTCCTAGCTAGCTTTGGCACGTTCAAGGAAGACGATATCGACGCCCGTATCTTTGGCAGCAACAACGACGAAGCGTTGAGATTGATGGATCGAGCCGGTTGGTTGTAGGGACGTTCTGGTACAACGTCCCCACTTTGCCATGGAGCGGAACGTCAGCGATGTTGAGGATTCCGCTCCCGCTCTAACTATAGCCTTGCAGATTTATAGCGGTGTGCAACCGCGTCAAGCACAGAAATGGTTGTGTGTGGGCGCAGTGTGCCCACACACAACCGTGCTTAGCTCACGCGCATAGCGCTATAGGTGAGGTCGAAGAATACTTAAAAGCCACGAGCTGCGTGGCTTTTAAGTATTCTTGGTTTCAACGACTAACAAAATTTTGAGTTGTGGCGGTTGAAACTGGCGGTTTCAACCGCCTATCAGTCAACCAAGTTGCTAATATCAAATCCGGTTGAAGAACCCAACTATCATTTGCGCTCGCTGCATTGCAGCGAGCGCA